>JABXJT010000098.1 GCA_013375455.1 Candidatus Helarchaeota archaeon
GTTTCCCAGGCACTGCCATTGTAGCTCACCCAGGAGCTGCCATCGTTGCTCATCCGGTAGCTCGCGAGGACTGCCGTGCTTGCAGTACTGTCGCAAGAAAAGGTGATCTTTTCATGGTACGGCGTGGGATCTTCCAGGTCCGTGACATTGGAGGTCCAAGTCCCGTTTTCAAGAAACCCCGTGGGATGACCCGTGTAGTAGCTCCTTTCCGGGTAATATCCCCCTGCCCACGAATAATCAATTGCATCAAGATAGAAATAACCCGTTGTACTATCTGGGATTGGCTCGATTCTAATATCCTCGATATAAGAGGAACTGTAATAGAAATCGTATTCATCTTGATAGGTGCCATCAAGCCAAACTTTAAATTTATCGGTAGTACAATTAAATTCAACGCGAACATGGTACCACTGATCGTCTGCCCAATTCGAACTCATGATGGTGCCATCGAAAGGTCCCCAGACACGCAATTCGCCGTTATCCCGTAAATCAAGCCTGAATATGGGGAATAGTTCATACCTGAAGGTTATAAAGAGCCTACCACTCCATTCAGCTGTTGATCGCAGCCAAAACTCGACGGTCCCATTTGCTTTTTCTCCAAACGTGTTGATCATGTAGCAAGTATTTGCTGTAGCGCTGTCATTTATTTCAACGACCTTCGCGTGATCTTCGACCCCCGCATAAACATTCATGTGAGTATTGGGGCCTTCCCAAACGAACCAGCCCGCGGGGTTGCTTCCGTCGGAATCATTCGTAAAATCGTAAGCTATACCGGTCGCATTTACCCAGGTGAGGGTCACGTTATTTGTCCCGATGGAGCAATTATTGTTTGCATAATTCGCGAAATCGCTCGTCGTGTCCCAAACCACGTTTTTGAGTGGCGCGTCCGCGGGGATCTCGATGGTGAAATTCCGGGCGAATTTTGTTTTATTCCCATCATACCCTGTATTATTATACGCGACGATTTCAAAAGACGCAAGACCTGGTATCTGATGGGTGACGGGGTCTATAGTAAAATGAAGCGGATCATTCGGATCGGGTGGAACTTCTGCATCATTTATCGTTAAATTGGCAGAGAGAATTTCTTCCTGAGTTTCATTCGTCTTTTTTATCAACCCTGACACGTTTATTTCGGGTCCAGATCGTACAACCACGAGCGTTTCCATCGTATCATTAAGGTACCCAATAGTCTCATAAGTGGCGTGTTGAAGCACCAACGTTGTTTGATTGGAGAGGAGAATTTCTCCGGAAATGTCAGATTTTAGGAAATCGACAAGTGCATGAAACGTAGTACATGTCGTGTTGGCTATTTCTAAAGACGTTGAAGTAAAGGTAGAGGAGCTGAAATTGGTCGTGGCACTTCCCTTGAGGAATAATTGCCCAGAAATCTCACACTCCGCGAACTCAACCGTGGCACTACCGTTAATTTGTACTGAATTTGCATCAATGACACTCTTGTTGAAGAACGTGCAGTTCGCCGTCCCAGAGATATCCAATAACGTTAGATCCAAGGAACAGTTATTGAAGGTTAAAGTCATTTCGCTCAAAGGGCGAATTTTTTCAAAACTGGTGCAATTTGTAAGAGAAATGAACGAATAACTTGTGGTATTGGAATAGTCTTGTCTAAAGTAAGAATATTGGAAGCCGCCGACCGATCCGTACCATGCTGCCTGCTCCTTCCCCAAGATGATCGAGTCTGTAATGGTTCCATTGGCATGATCTGCGCACGTGACATAATCAGTGATGGTGGATCCGGAAATGTTCATTTCGGAATCTCCTGCTGCAATAGCTATATAAATTTGGGAAGATTCAATGGAAATACTCGACCCATTCAAGCCAATCACGACATGCTGCGTTGAATTATAATTCGAATTGCCATCGGCGGTGAAGTTTTTTGACGAATAATCACCGCCCTCACTCCCACTAGTAATGGTGTTATTGGAAAGCGTGATGGTCCCATTGATCCACAGCGTTTCAGTGATGATGTCGACCGTGGAATTCTGGAGGGTGACCCTCGTGTTCGTGCCAAGATCCACGATCGCCCCGTTCACGATCGAGCCAATCAGGGTCAAATTCGCATCATTGGGAGGCATGCCAGTTTTATTATACCATCCATCATCGTGAACTAACCCAATCACCCCCGTCGTGACGCGTGAATCCTCGATGGTCACGTTCGCCCTCATTAAGATTTTGAACACGTAATCCGCATTCACGGTAGAATCATTAAAAACCTTGAGGGTTACGGTGTCCCATGCCTCCAATTCGGAATCCCACGGACAAGCGAGGTACGCATTATTACACGTGATCGTGGCATTACCGATAAATTTGAACCGATGCAGGGCCAAAACAGCACTCGGGATCAGGGGATCGTCCCCCGTAACGTATGGGCTCACGGCAACCGTGCTCGCCTTGAACTCGACCGTGGCATTTTCTTCAATTCTTATTGAACTCGCATTGATGATGGGGCAGTCAAGGAAATGGGTAGTTCCAGTTCCTCCAATTTTTAATGCCACTTTAGTTTGACGGGGATCATCAATGGTTAGATTGAAAGTGCACCCACTAAATTGGGTGGAAGTTGCGTTCGTCTGGATGTGGAGGGCAAACGTGGACGTGCTCGTCACCATAAAATTGCACGCGCTGCCCGTGACGACGGCATTCTCTTTGATAGAAATTGCCTGGGCCGTGATGTTCTTCCCATTCACGGCATCACAATTCGAGAACGTCACCTCGGCATTTTCGTAAATCTCCAATGAGGAGAGATTGAAATAACACTTGTCGGAGGTTACAATTGCATTTCCATGAATTTTCAAAGTGTGATTGCCCGCCTCATTGTTGTCCTTGTCATCTCCCTGATCGTCATCATCTCCCTGATCGTTGTCGTCCTCGTCACCTGCCGCATCGCCATCCTCGTCAGCGGCATTAGTTTCACCAGGAGGATCGATGAGATCACATTGGGAGAAGGAGACGTTCGCCGATCCATGAATCGCCATGGAGGAAAACTCAAAGGTCGAGTTGGCGATGGTGGCGTTGGCGTCATACATCTCGATGGAGGAGGTGGTTGCAAGGGTCGCGTCAGTGATCGTGACATTGGCATTGTCATAGATTCTAAATGGATAAGTCACATCGAACTTACAGGAGTTGAGGAATGTAACATTTGACGAGCCATAAATCTCTAAATAATCATAATTAAGAAATGAGCAATTGTTAAAAGTCACGACTGAATTGTTAATTTTTAGAAATCCTTTGAAAGTATCATTATAGTAACTTGTAATATTATTTTTCAATTCAAGATCGGTATGTGTTTTCCCATCTTTCGCGTGGAACGGAGCGGAGGTTTCTACATTTTGCGCCTTAGGACTTGCACCTGGCAGGATTATCATGTACATAACGAATGCTGCAATAAACGTCATAACTAATAGACCCTTTTTTCTATTATTCATTTTCTCTCTCTCAATAAACTACATAGTGATTATGTTATATATGTAAGATTTTTTATAAAAAAATAACACTATGACTTAAAAGTAAATATACTAAGGAGTATAAAGAAAAATTAGTTAAATTACATACTTACTCGGGATTTAACCTTTTATATAGTCGAGATATTTTCGATTTTTTGGTCTTTCTGGTTTTTGTCGGGGGCGACTAAATTTTTCTTTAAAAATTGGTGGTTTAAGAGGGAACCTTTCGGGTTCAGTCTGCTTATGGTTGCAGGTATGCTTGCGACAATTCCCATCATTTTTGAATCGGGTTAATTACCATATAATCAGAGAGAGATCTGAAAGTATTTTGCGCAAATTCACCATGTTCGAGTGGTGGCGTTCTAACATCAGCTTAAGATTTAATTTGAATGGAAACATGGTAAATGAGAGAAAAGTTCTTACCAGGAAACTGCCGTTATATTTCATAAGATATTACTAAGCCTTTTTGAGGGTGTAGACTAAAAAGAACGCAACAATAATCCTACGAACTTAAAAAATCATCTACTAACTTCGAAGGTGCCAAGAAGTAGAAATTTTGCAAAATTTGCGGAGTTTAGTTTAGTAATGGATTTTTTAAAATGAATTAGGAATGAAAACGTGATTGAATAGAATCACCCATAAATGTTATTAAGAGGGAGATGATTAACATTTATGTATATCATTTCATTCACTCATCAAAAAGACCTCGCATTCCACGCATTACAACTTCTTCAGGATAACGTGCCATGAAAAGGAATAAGCAGAAATCAATTGCACTGATCTTTTCGATTCTTTTCGCTCATTTCTTCATGATAATTATAATTGGTGGATATCTTCATTCCCAAAGTAATCGAAATCCAGAAAACTTGCAGAATTTACCGGGGGGGGTCAAGATTGCTGAAATAGCAAGAGGGTGGACGACGACCGAGGTGGTCTTCAATGAGAGCACGGACCTATCTTATACTCCTAAAATTACCATAGACAATGCGGGAAACGTGCACCTCGCGTGGTACGACCACACGGACTATAACGGGTCGGGGACGGAACCAGACATCTTCTATCGACTGTGGAATGCCACTATGCACGCTTGGAGCCCTGTAGAGGTGGTTTCTCTAGAACATACAGGCAGTTCTATCATTCCATCGATCACAGTGGACGAAAATGGACACGTACACCTAGCATGGACGGACAATACAAATTATAATGGGGCCGGAGGGGATGATGACATTTTCTATAAGCGGTGGAATGCTACGACCGGCACCTGGACACCGACGGTGGTAGTTTCGAACGTGAGCTCCGATGACTCCTTTAGGCCACAGATTGTAGTAGATGTGAATGGTCACTTACACGTGGTCTGGCAAGATATCACGAATTACAATGGTTCTGGGTCTGATTGGGATCTTTTCTATCGATGTTGGAACGCCACGACCGATACATGGACGGTACCTCAAGTGGTTACTAATGAGAGCACTATCAATTCGGGACAGCCAGCAATGGCAGTGGATTCCTATGGGACCGTGCACGTCGTCTGGCGGGAATTGTTTGGTGGCCACGAAAATATATTCTATAAATATTGGAATGCGACCATCAAGGCGTGGAGTGGCGCCGAGCTGATCTCGACGGAGAGCGCGTTTGATACGTGGGTGCCAAAAATCGCCGTGGATGGATCTAAACACGCACACGTGGTGTGGTGGGAAGTGGATGCATATATTTTTCATAAGCGACGGAATGCCACGACTGGCAATTGGACCGCCACTGAGTTGGTATCTACAGAAAGCAGTAGTTACACTGTAGAGCCTTCAATCACAACAGATCTTGATGGAAACGTGCACGTGGCATGGAGGGATGGAACCAATCTTGATGGCGCTGGATCCGATGGGGATATTTTTTACAAGTATTGGAACGCTACCACGGGTAATTGGACCCTCACGGAAGTTGTTTCTACGGAGAGCACGGGGACTTCTTCGAAACCGACCATAGCAGTGGATGGTGCGGGATGCGTGCATGTCGCATGGGAGGACTACACGGATTATCAAGGCGCGGGCAGTGACTGTGATATCTTCTATAAGAAGACGGCAGGGATTCCAAATGCCACCGTGTTAGCATCTATAATACCCAACCCTGATGATGATGGGATAATCGATTTATACTGGAATGACTTGGTTGGGGCGACTATCTATTATGTCTATCGTGATGTTTCACCCATTACATCCGTGACAGGATTGATGGCGATTGCAGCAGTCGCCTCCAACACGTATCAAGATAAAATCACTATAAATGGAACTTATCATTACGTGGTCGTGGCAGGCAATGCTGCTGGAAATAGTTCCATTTCCAATTGTGAAAATGTGACAGTCGAAATATTCGATGCACAATCCCCAACTTATTCCAATGCCAAAGAGGCGTTGAGTTCCCCCCAAACGTACGTGACAAATCAACGCTATCAATTTAACCTCACCATAACCGATAATATAGGAATGGATGCTGTCCTGTTCGAATGGAACGACACGAATTATATCGTGACCACGTGCGCGGGGGACGAGTATTACCACGAGTTGGTCGATCTCGGGGCAGGCACGTACCCATATCGGTGGGTGTTCAACGACACGTCCGACAATTGGAATGCGACCCCCCTGCGATCGTACGTGATCAACAAGGCGCCCACGGGCATAGAACTGCTGCTCAATGGCACGGCGACAGATTACCAAATCGATTCAACCCAGGCGTGCAACGTCACGATCACCTTCCCCATTCCCGATACGGTCCATCTCTACGTGAATGAGTCGATAGTCCAGTCCGATCTCGCGCCCCTCGTGAACATTTCGCAGTTTGCTCAAATTGGAATGTATAACTTGACTGCTTGGTATCCCGGAGGGACGAACTATTCCGCAATGGTGCTGACCCGCTGGCTGACCGTTCGAGATGGCATTAATCCGGGGGCGTGTGAAATCAACGTGTCCTTTCCGTTTCCCCCAAACTTCGTGCTAGAGGAGACGTTGTTCGAGATCTGGGGGGGAAGCGATGCAGGCGGGTCCGGCATTAGCCACTACCAATATAAAATCGATGTGGGCGCATGGACGACGGCTTCGAATTTTTCCCTTGCAGGGTGTTCCGATGGCCTGCATGCCATTTCCTATCGCGCGGTCGATGGCGCAGGCAACAATGGCACCGCCCGAAACATCACGGTCTATTTATTGGCCAATGATGCGGATCAAGATGCCGATGGGTTAACGAATCACGCGGAAATCAATGTCCATGGCACCAACGTCTTCGACCCTGATACAGACGGAGACGGGCTTTCGGATGGTCTTGAGGTAATGACCCATGGGACGGATCCGACTGCCCGAGATACGGATGGGGATGGCATATCCGATGGGGACGAGGTCGCCATGGGTATGGATCCGCGCGATCCTATGAATCCATTGATCGGGTTCATCATCTTAGGGATGGAAATCGCAGGCTTGGTAGGGGTTGCTAGCGTAATCATAAAAATTCAGAAAAAACCGGACGTGCTACTGCCTGCGAAAAAGATGGGGACGAAATACAAAAAAAGACCAAAGAATTAATTGGCGCATCATTAAAAAGAAGAGATCGCCATTCCATTCATCATTCCTGGATTTGCATTATATTTGGGGATATTAGCGGCAATAGCGCTCATTATCATCCAGCAGCAGAAAAATTCGCTCCCAAATTGGAGTTTTAATACCAGCATCGTACTCTTTACGCTTCTACTTGCCACGGAATGCTATCGAAATTTCGAATGGTCAACCATGATGCGTGCATTGATTCATGGACATCTTAAAATTGGAAAGGTAAGACCATTCTATTCTCAGAATAGATGTATCATGGAGTCACCATTACACTTTTCATGAAGGTCGTCTAATCAATCTTCTTGTTTTTTGCTCTTGTTGTGGTTTTTCTTCATCAATAGATGCTTTAATCGCTGTATTGGTGTCGTCTATGCGTTCCCTTCGCTTGCGTTTAGCGTCTTCTTTTTGTTGCATTTGTTTTTTCGTTTGTTCGGCGTCTTCGCCTTTGTGGTTGGTTTCCTCTTCGGCTTTGCGTTTGGTTTCCTCTTCGGCTTTGCGGGCTTTCTCTTGTTCCTGCTTCTTTTGTTCTTCTGTTTCATCAATTACTTCAAAATCATGATCAGTGCCATTATCCGACATTTTCGACGGGGCTCCATTCGTTTTTCAAATTTTCATGAAATTCTTTGAATGTTTCATCCAAAATTGGAATTTTAATATATCCGCCCCGTGGATGTTCAATATTTTGTTCAACGCGAAATTTCACGAACTTCCGCAGAAGTTTCAAGGTTCTGGTGATTGAACTTTTGGATAAATTCAATTGTTCGGACATCATTTTCAGAGAAAAAAAAGAAGTTGGATGGTTAATGATAAAGTCGAGGATCAGTCGTGTATTCGGGTTTCGTAAGATTTTGCCGAGTTTTCTAAGATTTTTCATGGAATCCCTTAATTGGGATCGATTTCGGAGAATGTTTTTGCCCCATTTTGTCTTAATTCTTCTTCTTGTTCATCTTGATTCTTTTGCCGCATTACCTCCATAGAAGAATTGACCTGAAGCATTACGTCAGAAATGATTTCCCCTAATGAGTCAAGATGGGGATTGAGGTCAAGAATAGGAGTTTGAAATTAGAGTTCGAGTTCTTCACTTCATGGAGCCACTTGAGGATTAACATTGTCATGAACGTGAGGGACCCTAAAATTGCTAAGAAATCGTTAACGGTTATTGTTGTTTCAGGAATACCATTAGTCAAGAGGGAGATTAGGGCGATTACGAAAGCCATTCCCGTGAATGCAATGATGCTTTGAATTTTCAAGTTATCAAAATGTTTTGGCGGGGTTAGAGTGAATTTCAATGGGAGGAACATTCTAATGAAAAAGAGATGGATGTTTAGAAAAATAAAGTTCTTGGAGAATGGATGAAGTTTTCGTTCATTCTCAAAGACTAGACTTCGCGGATATTCATGGATATTTTTGTCGCGTTGAGCCTGCGGAAAATTTGGCTTTTTGGGCGATCTGCTCACTTCGACAA
The DNA here is from genome assembly GCA_013375455.1 of Candidatus Helarchaeota archaeon. The sequence goes on from JABXJT010000098.1 coordinate 8,514, forward strand.
GAAGCGACTTTTGACTAAATCGGAGAGAGTTACCTCAAGTTAATGAGGGGCGGGGTTGATTTCGCGAGAGTTCGCTTTGTTCTGCTCTATTCTCTGCCCAACGCTATTTTTGAAGGTTAGAAATATTCACAATTGGATAAAAGTGGACGGGTAATAAGATATTTCATAAAGTAAAATTCGAGAAAAATAAAGTAAAGGTGTCATCTCGGAATTGGGAAGGTAGACATACTCAATTTTGCGGATACTTTTTTATAAAGTATGGGGTTTGGACATCTGGAGATCGTGTAAGACCCGTGTTAGCAGGCAGTGGTCAAGGAAGGAGGAATCCACCTGCCTTTAGGTAGTGGTAGTTCAAGTTGCAAAAAATGTGGGAAATCAACTGCCTTTCTCTCCTTAAGAAGCATAGATAATTATGTTGACAATGAAAAGAAGTCAGTGCTTCAATGCCGCCATTACCAACATGAAATTCAAGTCCCAAAAATCAAGATGATTCGTGAAGCCCAAGGAAAGGCAGATAATTTCTTGCAACTTCAAGAAAAGCGTTTTAGTAAAATAATTTCAAAAAAAGGAAGATTAACACGAATTTCAGCCCGTGATCGAAAACTTCAGTTTGAATACATAGAAAAAACAGAAATAAAGGTGTTAGATATCGAAATCCCGCCTAACAAACTAAAATTGGTCCAAAAACTTCAGGTACAGCAATCTTACCGCATTAAAGTCAAGGTCTTTGAAACCGCATTACTGGATCCACGCAGGGCTCTCCAAACAACGCTGGATTCATCCTCCGAACCCTTAATCATCTACAATTATGAATTGCTTAATATTTCAAAATTTAAAAAATGAGATTATTCTATTCAATCCGCTCTTATTTTGGCAGCGATTTCTTCTAAATCAGTTTTCGTAACGTTTATCCGATCAAGCTTGACTTTAAAAGGCGCTTCACCCGTAATGGGAATGATGTGAAAATGGATATGAGGGACTATCTGCCGGGCTGCAGGAAAATTATTGTTCGAAATTCGTAACCCCTTAGCATTTAGATTCTGTCTAATCTTACCCGCAAGCTTTTTCGTTGCTTGGATCAAATACGCAAGTTCATCATCCGGAATGTCGAATATTGTTTCATAATGTTTTTTAGAAATCACTAACGTGTGTCCTATGCGAATGGGGCGATGGTCTAGAAATCCTAGAACCCGTGCATCCTCATAGACAATATTCGCATCTTGCTTCCCAGCAATTATTTTACAGAAGACACAATCGATCAATTATATCACCACTCAGAAAATAATTCAAAAAAAAACAAAAATCTACCTAAATAAAACTATTTGATAAATGATAAATGAAGTATAAATAAGGATAGAAATAGCAAAAATGACACTTTTTTAGGAAATAAATCGGATTTAATCCGGATAAAATTAGCAACGTGAAACATTTTGTATAATATTTCACATTACTTCTTGGTTTGGAATTGTAAGTAATAATCATCTTTATAATAAATATATGTCTTTTTCTGTACAGAAATATTATTAAAAACGTGTTAAATAATTGTATATATTACAGCTTAAGCTTTTTTCAAAAATGATTTAAAAAAAGTTTAACATGTTTTATTGGATGATAATTAATACCCTTAGAAAGATTGAAATTTTTCGCGGATGCTACTCTATAAAATAAAAGAAGCCAGAAAGGAAAGGTGTAAAATTGAACCCACGGTTCATACAAAGGATTAGCGAACTTAGACGGAAAGAAGTCAATAAAATAATACGGATAAATGCGAGTGAGGATGGCAATCTAATTTCGCTATTACAAAAAGTCCAAAGAAAATATAACTATCTCCCTCCGGATGTTTTATATTACATATCAGAGAAGTTAAAAATCCCTCCTGCAGAAGTTTATGGTGTTGGAACGTTTTACACGCAATTCAAACTCATTCCGAAGGGCAAAAATGTAATCACTTGTTGTGAGGGTACAGCGTGTCATATTAAAGGAGGGCAGCCATTATTAACCTATTTAGAGATTTTTTTAGGAATTAAATCGGGTGAAACAACAAAGGATGAGATGTTCAGCTTAGAATCAGTCGCATGCCTCGGATGTTGTGCAATATCTCCGGTCTGCATTGTTAATGACAAAATTCATGGAAATCTCACCTTGAAAAAATTGAAAAAAATAGTAACTCAATTTAAAAAAGCAAGTTAAAATCTAAAGGATGTTACAATGACTAACCCTAATAATAGAGAGATATTCATTTGCAGAGGTACGGGTTGCACTTCCTCAAATTCTACAGAAATACAAGAAAAGCTAGAGGAATTAATTAAACAAAATGCTTTATCTAAGAAAGTTAAGGTAAAATTGACTGGTTGCCATGGATTTTGCCAAATTGGCCCTTTACTCGTGATACAACCAGATGACGTGATGTATGTTAGGCTGACAGTGGAAGATGCTAAGGAAATAGTTGAAAGCCATTTAATTGGAAATCAAATAGTTGATCGCCTCCTGTATAAAGACCCAAAAACTGGAACCTCAATTCAGAAAATGGAAGATATTCCATTTTATAATGAACAGATGAAATGTATCATAAAAAATATTGGAAAAATCAACCCTGAGGAAATTGATGATTACATTGCTGTAGGTGGGTATAAATCTCTTAAGAAGGTTCTAGCACGGTTTAAACCTATCGAGGTGATTGAAGAAGTCAAAAAATCTCGATTGCGAGGGCGTGGTGGGGCTGGTTTTCCAACTGGAAAGAAGTGGGAATTTTGCTCTAATACGCCCGGTACACCTAAATATTTAATATGTAACGGTGATGAGGGGGATCCTGGCGCTTACATGGATAGATCGCTTTTGGAAAGCGACCCTCATAGCGTTATTGAAGGTATGATCATCGCCGCCTATGCGATTGGTGCAAAAGAGGGATTCATTTACACGCGAGCTGAATATCCCTTAGCCATAGAACGGTTTCTCATTGCACTAGAACAAGCTAGGGAAAAAGGCTTTCTTGGCGAGAATATTTTAGATTCTGGCTTTAATTTTAATATTATATTAAAGAGAGGTGCGGGAGCTTTCGTATGCGGTGAAGAAACTGCTTTGATGCAATCCATTATGGGAAAGCGTGGAATGCCAATACCACGGCCTCCATATCCAGCCATTTCTGGTTTATGGGGAAAACCAACTAACATAAATAATGTAAAGACTTTTGCTGCTGTTCCGAGAATCATTGAGAAAGGGGCTGATTGGTTCTCTTCTCTAGGAACAGAGGATGCTTCAGGAACTATAGTAATCGCTTTAACGGGAAAAATCAATAATTCCGGCTTAGTAGAAATACCAATGGGAACCACGTTGAGGAAATTGATCTTCGATGTTGGTGGAGGCATCCCGGAGGGCAAGAGCTTTAAAGCCGTGCAGATTGGTGGACCCTCAGGTGGGTGCCTTCCAGCAGATTATTTAGATGTCGAGATGGACTATGCAAACCTAACGTCTCTAGGAGCGATTATGGGCTCTGGAGGGGTCATTGTTGTTGACGAAGATACCTGCATGGTCGACCTGGCTCACTTTTTCATCTCCTTTACGCAAAATGAATCTTGCGGTAAATGTGGCCCTTGTAGAATTGGCACCAAAAAGATGCTAGATATTCTTGACGATATTAAAGAAGGACGTGCCGATTTGGACGATTTAATAAGATTAGAAAAACTTGCTGATATAATTAAAAACACAAGTTTATGTGGGCTAGGAGGAACCGCACCTAATCCTGTATTAACCACTCTTAAATACTTTAGAGAGGAATATATCGTTCATATCGTTCATAAAAGTTGCCCTGCGCTCGCATGTAAGAAATTAATTGAATATCACATTGATGAGGATCTATGTATTGGATGTGGTATTTGTAAACAGAGTTGCCCAGCTAATGCGATTGAGGGCGAACCTAAACAGCCACATCAAATTGATTCACAAATTTGCATTAAGTGTGGATTATGTTACAGTTCCTGTTCCAAATTTGCCGTGAATAAAAAAACAAACCCAATTCCTTCGGAGCTTAAAATACATGCCTAGAAAGAAATTGACCCTAAAAATCGATGATAAATTGGTAGAGTTCAAGGAAGGACAGACAATACTAGAGATCGCAAAAAATAATGATATTTATATTCCAAATTTATGCTATATTGAAGGCTTAACGCCCTATGGTGGTTGTCGGCTGTGCCTAGTTAAAGTGGAGGGCATGAAAGGCTTTCCAACAGCCTGCTCAACTCCCGCTAAAAAAGATATGGTCATAATTACGAAGGATGCGGAACTTCAAGAACTAAGACGGGAAGTCATGAAATTAATCCTAAGTGAACATCCATATTCCTGTCTTATTTGTGAGAACAAATCTCATTGTGAAGAATTGAGACCCTCGAAGGTTAAATCAGGTCGTAAATTTGGTTGCTTCTCTTGTTCTAATAAAGAAAGTTGTGAAGTAAGAGAAATCGTCGACTTTATAGAACTGAAAGATGTTCCATACGAGCTAAGATATAAAAACCTTCCCCTTATAAGAGATGATCCATTCATTGAACAGGATTATAATTTATGCATTGAATGCGGTAGATGCGTTAGAGTTTGTAATGAAGTAAGAGGGAGTGGTGCCATAGCCTTTCTATATCGAGGACCTAATACTCGTGTATCTACAGCATATGATTTGCTGCATCTTGATGTTAATTGCCAGTTCTGTGGAGCATGTGTCGATATTTGTCCAACAGGCGTTATGTCCTCAAAAAATATGAAATGGGTTAAAAAAACTGACAATTGTACCATCTCAATATGTGGATTTTGTAGTGTGGGTTGTGGGTTTGATTATTATTCTACTGATGAAAAATTGATGGAATCCATTCCGAATAAAGAAAATCCTGTCAATAAAGGGCAGGCATGCGTAATTGGGCGCTTCTGCACTCCTCCATTCATCAATGGCTTAGAAAGATTGAAGGATCCGCTGATAAGAAAGAATAATGACCTTGTTCCATACACTTGGGACGAGGCTTACACTACGATTTCAGAAGAATTAAAGAAATATAGCCCCGAAGAAATTGCTATTTTAGTATCTCGGGATCTATCAAATGAATCTGCATACATTTTATATAAACTCGCAAAAAAAGTTCTTAAAACTGATAATATTTTCACTATTTATGACGGTGATACGATAGAAACACTCTGTAGTTTGTTGAACAAGCATCTCAATGTCAACCTATTACCGCGATCGTTTCAAGACATTCCGAATTCAAAATGGATTCTACTAATTAATTCCAATATTGAAGATTCCCATCCAATGCTCCAAGTTTATCTAAAGAAAGCAAAGGATAACAGCGCAACAATAGTTTCTCTTAATACAGGAGATCCCGAATTCACTTCTACAATTAAAAGACTTATAGACTATGAATTACATTTGACGAAAGAAGAAATGGTTGCCTTTATCATATTAATAGCAAAGAACCTCATCAAAATCAAAAACGCGCAATTAAAATCCATTAAAAATTTTAACGAATTCAATTCTTTACTTGAAGATTTTATAGTACCTAAAAAAATTCTCAATTATGAATCCGTAATTAGTGATTTTATCGAAAATGGTAAGGGCACGATTTTATTCAGTCACATAGCCCCGCTTCCCGATGATTACAAAGCGGATTTAATTGGAGTTCTCCTTGATCTAATCATTCTATCCAAAAATAATATTCAATTCATTCCATTATGGCGACGCGGGAACACCGAAGGCGTGTTTCAAACAAATTCGTATGATAATCAACCCTTCAAGAGTGTTCTCAAAAAGATAAAATCTGGAAAAGTTAAGGCACTCTATCTCACTGAGCGAATTGAAGATTTAAATTTGTTAAAAAACATTAAATTCCTCGTCATACAAGATATTTTCCCCTCCGATAATTTTCAGTTTGCTAATGTAGTGTTACCAACCTGTACGTTTATAGAAAGTTCAGGATCCTTTGTCAATTCTGAATTAAGGATTCAGCAATTTAATAAAAGCGCTTCCAATATTGGAGAATCGAGGACAGACTTGAAAATCTTTAGTGAACTAGCCCTACAAATTGATAATTCGCATATCGCAGAATTTGAATATATAAATGTAGATGAAATTCTCAATGAAATAAAGGATAAGAACCTATATTTTAAATCAAAAAAATCAATGAAAACTGCATTTTCACTCCAAAAAACAAGCTTTTACATTCCTTCCTTGAAATATCCCGCTTTAAAAACTTCATATGAACCATTTAACTTGGGTTCATTTAACTATCGAGGAGAAAAGATTAGCAATCAAGTTGCTGATCTCAAGGGAATAATTAATTATAGAAAATTGAAGAAATCCGGGATGCTAAAATTAGAAGAAGAAAAGGCAGAGAAACCTGGATTTAGAGTGCTAAAAAATGAAGAAATCATCCCGAATATGTATGAATTAATAATTGAAGCCCCTTTAATTGCCAAAAAAGCACGGCCTGGTAACTTCGTGCTGATTATGAAAGATGAAGAAAGCGAAAGGCTACCAATGACTTTATCGAATTGGGATGAATCAAAAGGAACCATAACCATTTACTATCAAGAACGTGGCTATTCTACCAAGGAATTAACTGAGCTTTCAAGAGGGGAGACTCTTTATACTGTAGTGGGACCCCTGGGTAATGAAATTACAATAGAGAAATTTGGAACTGTTCTGCTAGGGGGTGGTTGCTATGGTATCGGTGGAATTTTCCCAATAGCGAAAGAAGCTAAATTAAAAGGAAATAAGGTCATCGTAATTTTAGAGGCAAGGAATAAGATTCTTTTTTATCTAGAGAAAGAATTTGAAGAACTTGCAGATGAAGTGATTTACTGTACATCTGACGGATCAAAAGGCTTAAAGGGAAAAATTGAAGCTGCGATCGAACTTGTAATAAAAGAAGGCACCAAAATTGATTGGTGTTACTTCATCGGTTGCAAGCATATGATGCGAAATGCCTCAATTGCTACCAAAGAACTTGGTCCCATCCCCACCTACGTGAGCCTTAACACGATCATGATTGATGGAACTGGAATGTGCGGAGGCTGCCGACTGTCTCTAATCCAAGAGGGGAAAGAAGTCACTAAATTTGCTTGCGTTGATGGACCATGTTTTGATGGACATCTTGTTAATTGGGACGAACTTATTGGTAGGGGCATTCAATTTAATGAAGCGGAGGTTTTTATTTACCAAAATCATTTTTGCAAAATGTTAGAGAAATATCGAACTGAAAGTCCTTAATCTCGTGAATATTATGACCAGTAGTACTGAAAAAAAGAAAATTCCAAAGGTTCCCAGGCAAAAAATGCCTGAACAGGATCCCATTTTAAGGAGTAAGAACTTTAAAGAAGTTAATTTAGGTTATACTCCTGAATTGGCCTTAACTGAAGCTAACCGGTGTCTTCAGTGCAAGAAACCCAAATGTATTGAGGGTTGTCCAGTCAATATTGATATTCCCGGGTTTATATCTCTCATTCAACAAGAGGATTTTTGTGAGGCTGCTTATAAAATCAAAGAATTTAATGCCCTTCCTGCTATTTGCGGGAGAGTTTGTCCTCAAGAAAACCAGTGCGAGGGAAGTTGTATATTAAGTAAGAAATTTGAACCTGTAGCAATTGGCCATCTTGAGCGGTTCGTAGCTGATTTTGAACGGGAATCAGGCAGTTGCTATCTTCCCACGAAAGAGCCACCGACGGGTAAAAAAGTTGCCTGTATAGGGTGTGGCCCCGCTAGCCTGACCGTGGCAGGTGATTTAATTAAATTAGGCCATGATGTCACCATTTTTGAGGCATTTCATAAAGGGGGTGGCGTCTTGGTCTATGGGATTCCCGAATTTCGATTACCAAAAAAAATTCTAAATGCTGAAATAGAATATTTAATCTCTCAAGGAGTAGAAATCAAATACAATATGGTTATAGGTAAAACTCTTACCATAGACGACCTATGGGATAGCGGCTTTGATGCCATCTTCATTGGAATAGGCGCAGGACTCCCAAGATTTTTAAGAGTCCCAGGCGAAAATTTGAAGGGTGTAGTTTCAGCAAATGAATATTTAACCCGTACAAATTTAATGAAAGCCTATGAATATCCAAAATACAAAACCCCTTACGTCAAAGGTATAGATGTTACCGTCATTGGAGGGGGAAATGTAGCAATGGATTCTGCTAGAACCGCCCTTCGATTGGATGCAAACACAGTTACGATCGTTTATAGACGCGCGATGGAACAGTTGCCTGCCAGAAGAGAAGAGGTTCAACATGCAGAGGAAGAAGGAGTAATTTTTAAACTATTAACCAACCCCAAACGTTTTATAGGGGACGAGAAAGGTCACGTTAAAGAAATTGAAGTGATAAAAATGAGACTTGGCGAGCCTGACGCCTCAGGTAGAGCACGCCCAATTCCCATTGAAAATTCCGAATTTCGTATTAAAACCGACCTTGTTATAATTGCTATTGGTAATAATTCAAATCCCTTATTAACATCAACTTATCCTAAATTGGAATTAAACAAATGGGGAAACATTATAACAGATGAGAATGGGAAGACGAGTGTTGAGAGCATTTACGCAGGCGGAGACATCGTGACGGGAGCCGCAACTGTTATTTCTGCAATGGGTGCAGGACGTAAAGCAGCTAAAGCAATTCACGAATATTTAAAGGATTCTTGAGAACACTAAAAAAAAGAAGTGTGGGTCGCTCAACCCTCAAAAAAGTTATAAACTCTGATTAAAAAAGGAGGAATTTGGTTTAATAACCAACGGAATTACTTTATAGATATTTCGACCCAAGCTGTATTCGTCTCTGCCGGACTGCCATCATCTGTTACGGTTAATATTACCCGATAAATGCCTATCGCTGTAAAAGTATGAGACACTGTCGTTTCGTTTACCACTGGGTTCCCATCGCCAAAGTCCCATTCCCATCTAACGATTTGGCCATCTACATCCCAGGATGTACTGCCATCGAAGTTAATGGGCGTATTTACCGGCGCACTATAGTATTGTCCCACTTCTACACCGTTGATTTTCATAATAGCAATTGGGGGGGCATTCCCAAATAACGAATCAATATCACTATTAATTTCATCAATCAGTGCTAAGATTTCGGGTAGTGAAATTTTTATCCAAGATAATCTTTTGCTAGAGTCTAAAGTAAAGCGTGTTTTCCACGAAAGTATGTATGATGTCGCATTCAAGGCATTCGGTGTTCCATTATCTACTAAATCTATTAGGTCTTTAACTCTTTCTTCTAATATTTTTTTCAATAGATCTGCCAATGGCGGCCTTCGAAACGAATCAGCCGATATCCCATTGATATTTCCCTTTAATTGTTTTAATTTTTGAATAATCGTCTCTTGAGTTGCCATTTCTATACCTTCTCTTGAAAAGTAGTATTCCCTTTATTTTTATGTTTTTTATCTTTTTAGAGAATTTTTCAATTCCTTTGATTTTACACTTGGCAGATTTCCTCCTTTAAATCTTTCGACAATAAATGTTTTGAGAGAGGTGGAATTAAGCTCCCTCCCAAGGGCAGCCGGTGAATCACGTGGGGGCAAATCCGGGTTTCTTTCAAGACTTTGGGCAAGATGGTTGGGTCGGCGCGTACCGTGAA
>JABXJT010000099.1 GCA_013375455.1 Candidatus Helarchaeota archaeon
TATTTTAACTAAGAAGATTTGTTTTACCCTAAAAAATAGGGAGTTATTGAGATATTAGGAATAAAAAGAAGAGTTGTATCACTTTTGGAAGAGGACATAATTTCCGTCCTTAAGGAAAGAGCCAAAAAGAAGATTGAAGAGGGAAACGTCAAGCATGCTATTGAAATTTTGAAGGATGTCATTTTCTTACTAAGAAAAGAGAAAAGGTATGAAGAGGCAGATTTGCTTGAACTGACGGTGAATCAGTATACCATGGAATTATCAGAAGAAAAATGATAGAATAAGGAGAAGAAAGGAAATAATCCAATCTACTAGTTCAATCTCCATCAACCTCTTATAAACTGGTGGTTTATTAACTCTGTATTTTAACTCGTTTAAAGCAACTTCAAAAAGATTTCTCAGAACGAAGAAGCGTGAGTAAATATTGCAAAATTAATTTTATAATGCCTTTCAATTTTTTCCAATAACAATAAATTTCTACCCTTCTTTAAAAAATTCAACTTGAGCTTTTGAGGAATTAACTTGAGTGAATTCGATTATCTATTCAAGATTATCGTTGTTGGCGATGGCGGCGTGGGAAAGACCGCAATTGCAGTGCGATTTGCGGAAGGGGTGTTCCAGGAGGATTATAAAATGACGATTGGCGTGGATTTCTCCATCAAAACGATGAACCTGCCCATCAATGGGGAGACCCGCCGCGTTAAACTTCAAATTTGGGACACCGGCGGTCAAGAACGGTTTTCCTATACCAGGCCCTTGTATTACAAAGGGGCGGTAGGGGGTCTCGTGGTATTTGATTTAACCAATAGAAGAAGTTTTGAGAATTTAGGGCGGTGGTTTGACGAAATTACCCATAACTGCGTCTCCTTACCGCTCATTCTCGTGGGGAATAAAGCAGACCTCCCCACTCGCAAGATTGTTCATGCTGAAGTGGAGGCGATTGCGAACACTCGCGCCCTTGGTTATTTCGAAACTTCGGCTAAATCTGGTCAAAGCATTAATGCCGTATTCGAAAAATTGGCAGAAACCATCGTTTTGATGGAAGAAGGGCTGATCATTTCAGAAGAACATGACATGGAGGCCAAAAGACATAAGATATCCATTGAACAGTATCTGGCTTTAGCGGAACAAGCGTACGAGGAAATAAATAATTTAAACTATCAAGCAGCCTTAAAACTCTTAAAACAAGCCTTCTATTATGCGAAAGCAATAGAATATCGCGAAGGTAAAAAATGGATCGAAGAACAAACTCAGCTCATCCTTCAAATTTTAAACCAACAAAAAGCTCGCGCAACTCAGGAAGTATCCATTTACATGTATTGTGCCTTCTGTAATCGGCAATATCGCGTTTCCAAGATTGGCAATATTCGGTGTCCCGAATGTAGCAATTATTTAGCAAGTAAAGCTTAAATTATCGGAATTTATCCACTTACTATCTACTTAACAAATCAGTTTGAATGACAACTTGGGGAGAATAAATACTTTTTTAGGAATTATAGATCATACCCCTCTTTTCCTCTAATTCGTTATAAAGATCAGTTTTTATTGCATTAAGCGCATTGAGAAGTACATCAACAATCATAAAGATGAAGGGTTTACTTCCAATCCTGAATTTATCAGGCAGGCAATTCGCGAAAAGATAAAGCGTTCCGAGAGGAAACATAACTAACCCAAAAACATAATTTCTCACTTTTTTCCGTAGACAGTCAATTTCCACTTAAACTGTCGGCGCAAGTCACTGTCACCTGCGAAATTTTTGCTTGGTCAGGGTAAAACTTTCTTGGTATGATAATCAAGGAGGTTAATTTTTCTCATGATTAATTTTATTAGGATTGATCACTACCATACTCAATGAAAGTGTCTCGAGGGGTTGACCATGGCAAACCACCTTCCCTATTTAACTGCTGGTGGCACGATTATAGAATTCGGCGTGATGTTTCTTTTATTTGGCATGCTCTCGCTCCTTCCAGATCTTCACGGATCAGTGCCTGCCCAAGTCATTTGGTGGTGCTACCTCGCGGGGGCACTCTTCACCGCCGTTGGGGGCATCCTGTTCCTCATTGGGTTGGTCAAGTACCGAAACAGGTTTAAAATGAAAATGTAGATTTCGCTCTTTCAAAAATTTAATACCTCTAAAAAACGTGGTTGGGCATCTTGGATGAAAATCAGCGCGAACCGGGCGTCCTTGCGGGAGGTGAGGAGACCTGCAGTGAATGTGGATCAAAGGAGCTACGCACGGATCACGCCCGCGGGGAAATAATCTGTGCAAGCTGTGGAATGGTCCTTTCATCTCGAACCATAGACCGCGGACCGGAATGGCGGGTGTATGCGGGCGAAGACCAGAGTAGACGGAGCCGCGTGGGCGATCCCCCTACTTTTACCGTGCATGATAAAAGACTATCCACCACAATTACGCGGCAAAATAAAGATGCATATGGCGTACAACTCACCCCGAAACAGAGGGCGCAAATGTACCGCCTGAGAAAATGGCAAGCACGCTCACGCGTGCATTCCTCGCTCGACCGGAATTTGATAATTGCAATGGCAGAACTCGATAGGTTGAGATCCCAACTGGACCTTCCGCTAATTGTCAAGGAAATGGCAGCAATCCTGTATAGGCGAGCAGTAACGAAGAAATTGGTTCGAGGGCGTTCCATCGATGCAATGGTCGCCGCCTCGATATACACTGCCTGCCGGAAGCGGAAAATACCACGCAAGCTCGCTGAAGTCGCCCGATATTCCCGGGTAAATCGCAAGGAGTTGGGGCGGTGTTATCGGTTAATGCTCAGTCGGTTAAACGTTACTATTCCCGTCGTGTCGCCAGTGGATTTCATCCCGCGATTTGGCACCGCCTTGCAGCTTCCCGCAAGGGTCCAGCAGAAAGCAGCGAACATCGTGAGGGATGCCCACGAGAAGAGTCTCACGGTCGGTAAAGCCCCAGCAGGCGTGGCAGCAGCTGCCCTCTACATTGCTGGCTTGCTAGAGGGGACTCCCCGCACCCAGCTCCAAATCGCCAGAATCACGGGAGTCACGGAAGTCACGATTCGGAATCGGTACAAGGATTTAGTCAAAAAATTGAACATTCGCACGTGAGCAAGGCAAGAATGCTTGTAGTTCTACTTACATCCGAAAAGAAAGAAATGCATCTAGCTTATAAATCGCCAACGACATTACTATTTAGATGAGTCTGAGATAGGTCTTTTATATACTAATTGACTATTCGAAGATGCCAACCAAGGAAATCATCTTGAAATGTAAATCGCGTGGATGATTGGTTAATATTTTGATGGTGGGTAATTTTAACGAGGCTCAATTGGGCGGGAATTAAGTAATATGTCCGAAAAATTATTCATATATAAAATGGTCCTGTTTGGCAATGAGGCGGTGGGAAAAACCTCATTGGTCGAACGTTTCGTAAATAATCGATTTGAAGAAAGTTATCTCAGCACGTTAGGCTATAACGTCTATGAAAAGCGAATGGCTTACTTGAATTTCACGATCTCTCTGATGATTTATGACGTAGGCGGGCAAGAAAAATTCAGGGAATTACGGAAAAAATACGCAGAAGGCGCAAATACCGCATTCATAATCTATGACGTCACTGATCTAAATTCTTTTAGCAATGTAATGATGTGGAAAACCGAGTTAAACGAAATTGCTGGAAACATTCCATTCATCATCATTGGAAATAAATTAGATTTAGAAGCTAGACGTCAGGTCCCGACAGCTGAGGCAATGAGAGTGAGTTCGGCACTTGGCGCTTTAAGTTTTTTCGAAACCTCTGCTAAAACGGGAACAGGCGTAGAGGACGCATTCAAGCTTTTGGTCATCAAAACTCATGAATATTATGTTCTATAAAATTAACCAACATCAATACCACTTAAACGAGTTAATTAAACATTAAACCTGGAGTTTATATAGCCCTTAACCATACTCATAATAAAATCATCTAACAATAACATTTATTGATGAAAAAGAAAGTGCATGATCTTGGTCTTAAAAGAACGCGGTTACAGGCAAGTGTCGTTACCGATCCCGTTGATCGAGCGGATCGAGAAGTACATCAACAACCACAAGGAGGAAGGGTTTACTTCCATCCCAGAATTCATCAGGCAGGCAATCCGCGAAAAGTTAGAGCGCGCTATGAGGAGATGAAACCCGCTTTAATTTTTCTTGGCATTGAGCCGAGAACCATTTAAGGTAAGATCAACAGAGGCGGGAGGTTCCTCTTCACTTTGGGAGAAAATATTTTTCATAGCGTGGTGATATCAAAAATATGTGGGAGCAGGAACTTGAAGTTCATTTGCGATTTTTCTATAGGCGGTTCGAGAATCTTCTTCCAAGATCTGAATTATTCTGCGATCCAGCCCATCGAGTTGTTTCATCATTTACCCTTTTTAAATATTAATTAAATGACGCTGGCTCTATATTTCTACATGAATATTCAGTTCTTTTACTATTTCTTTATAACGATTTCGGACAGTGACTTCAGTAACATGCGCTACTTTCGCGATTTCGCGCTGTGTTCGGCGTTCCCCCTCTAAAATGGCAGAGATATAGAGTGCGGCGGCTGCCAAGCCCGTCGGGTCTTTTCCGACCGTAATAGCCTTCTCACGGGCAAGCGTTATGATCTTAGCAGCTGTCTGCTGGGTACGTTCGGAAAGAATCAATGCGGTGCTGAATCGCGGTATAAAATCAACGGGGGATGCCATTGGTATAATAATTTCTAATTTATCAAGCATGAGGCGATAACATCGTCCCAATTCTTTGCGATTCACCCGAGAATATCTTGCAATTTCATCTAATGTGCGTGGTAATTTCCGTTTTCGGCATGCTACATATAATGTGGCAGCAATCATGGCCTCGATGGAACGCCCCCGAACCAGCTTTTTCGCTACGGCTCGTCTATAAAGTACTGCCGCCGTTTCCTTGACGCCCCAAGGAATACCAAGTTGCGACCTCAATCTATCGAGTTCAGACATCGCAACTGCTAAATTCCGATCCAAACTGGAATGAACCCGTGTCCGGATTTGCCATTTTCTTAAACGGTAAATTTGGGCTCTCCGTTTCGGAGTTAGCTGTTTACCGAACGCATCCTTATTTTGCCAATCAATTATTGTAGAGAGCCTTTTATCATGAACTGTAAAAGTAGATGGACTTCCAACTCGGCTCCGTTTCTTGAGTTCTTCATTCGAAAAAGCCCGCCATTCTGGACCCTGGTCAATATTTCGGAACGAAAGGACCATTCCACAATTTGCACAGATTGTTTCCCCGCGAGCATGATCCGTGCGTACCTCCCCTGATCCACACTCACTACAGGTCTCACTATATCCCGCAAATTCGCTCGTTTCATGCTGATTTTTATCCAAGATGCCCAACCAAATTTTTAATGGGTATTAAATTGTTTGAAAACAGTAAAATTTACATTTTCACTTCGAATCTATTTCGGTACTTGACCAATCCGATGAGGAAGAGGATGCTCCCAACGGCGGTGAAGAGGCCCCCTGCAATGAAGCACCCCCAAATGACTTGGGCAGGCACTGATCCGTGAAGATCTGGAAGGAGCGAGAGCATGCCAAATAAAAGAAACATCACGCCGAATTCCAGAATCGTGCCACCACTAATGAAATAGGGGAGGGGGTTCGCCATGGTCAACCCCTCATAATGCTTTTATTAAAATACCAACTATTTTGTTTATACAACAACTTTCTCCTACTGTCATTTGGACGAGATGGAACTATAGTGGATGCACCCAACATTTGTGAAAAGGGGGAGGGGAGGAGGGAATAACAAAATGAAAAAAAAAAGTAGATTGAGCGCATCTCTCACCCTTCCACATCGTTCCATTCAACCCGATACCATTCAATTCATACGAACCTGCAAGTAGATCACTCGTATTTGCATTATCCCCTTAATTTCGAGTCGAACTAATAAATGTTTTGTATGAAGAACATACAGAAGTATGTATGTTCATACAGAAGTAAGTATTTTCTAGATTGGTAACTTATAAAAGGGATGAAATGATATCGCATTTAAAAATTGATTTTTATGCATTTAATAACTTCCAAATGTTACAACTAATCAATGACATTTACGGTCTAGAGTATTAGTCCCCCTAGATCGGTTTAAATTCGATTATCAATACTCCCCCTGTAAAAGTATCTATAAAATACACGATTTCTGCAAAAAATATGAAGACTAAACAAAATTACAAAAGGAAATGCAGCGGGAAATGGTCGGCAGCATTTTCAACGACATTGGGAACCCCACTTGTTGAATGGAAATCTGGTTCTTCGGTCCTATATTTTTTGTTGTCATTAAAAATGCATGAACTAATGGATGAAAGACCGAAATTTAAACTGAAACCTGAATGTTAACAGGAAAATAAGGCTGAAGAAAAGGGAAAAATCCTAAAACTTAATATGGCCAAATGAGTGCTATAATTTCATAACTCATTATCGTAATCAATATAAAATCAAACGAAGCACCTGCATGCCATTTCTTATAAAAGAAATAAAAAGTGATGACCAAACAATAAAAAAAAGGCTTCTGAACCCCCACATTATCTGCAATAGACCTATATAAGAATTTTCAAAACTATACTCCAATGGAACCGAACCATGAAGATACGAATAGCTATTCCTTTCAATGAAAGAAAATATAATCTGAATTATTAATAGAATGAAAAAACAGGTGATGATAAAAATATATCCCTTAGAATATACATTTTTGTTAGTTATTTCTCCCATATTACTTTCCCACCATTAATTTTTTAAATTGATAAAAAAAATGAAATACTTTCCATGAGTTCATTCAGCAGAGAGTTCAAAAGTTCTAAGAAAATGATTTCTTAAAAACTTAATTTAAATTTTTACATAAAAGTCGGATATGACCGACTATTTTTATACAAACAAAATGACGCATGTTTGTAACTTTTACGGTACTAAGATTGTGAGATTGAACAGGCTAATTGTTCAAGTTTGTCTGGGTTTGTCTAACTATAGAGGTAGAGTTCTTTGAATTCTTCTTGCACGTTCCTGAAGCAGTGCATTTAATCGGCTTAATTCTATCGGAACAGAACTAATTAATGGAAGAGTGAATAAAATAGAGAGAAAATAAATCCCTCCCACAACCGCAAAACCCCATTGATAAGCCTCGCCATAGAAGATAAATAACGCGCCCATTGTTAAAATTCCCATTGCTCTTCCCAAAGTTTGTGCTAGATTATTCAAGGAGAAAATGGTCGTCCGCATTTCGGGAGGATTACAATCACTAAGAATGGAGAAAGAAATGGATATCAATCCAGAGATGAGGAAGGCTCCAATCACCAGGAACACTGTAAATAAACCCACCATTAAAGTATTATTTATCGTGAAAACCAATGAAAATGCTAATACCAAAAAACCAGGTCCGATAACCAAGGATTCTATGAGCACCTTCACTTTCCCATCGGGTTTCCGAGAAAATTTGCGATCTGCGCGCCTTGACCAAAACATCGCACCGATTGTCTGCGAACTGAAAATCATTAAAAAGAATAGTACTGCCATCGAAGACGAAAATGCGTGATCATTCACCATCATCCGAATAAAATAATAGGTAATACTTCCAGAGGCGACATATAGGATGGTGTTAAATATAATAACCAACAAATTTGTCCGATTCTTCAGCATTGATGATAGATTTTTCCTATCAATACGGAAATTATAGTGGCTACCTTCTGAAATTACCTCACAAAGTTCCTCCTCTTGTATGCCTCTCTTTGGGTCCTTTATGTCTATAACGAATCCGGTTAATACTAAACCAAAAGACGCTATTACCGCGAAAGGAATAGGCCAAGGAATGATTCCAACCGTTAACCCTGAGAGAAGAAATCCCAAGCCCGCTCCAATCATCGCTGCGATGTCCAACAATCCAAAAGCTTTCGCCCGATCTTTTGGAGGCGTGAGATCCATCGCCATGGAAAAAGCGAGGGGCGTGATGGCGGCATACCCTACAGCAGTAACCATCTGGAAAGAAAATAATTGTGAATAATTTTGGGATATACTGGTCAAAAACAATCCAAACGACCAAATAATCGTGGCTATAATTAACAACAATTTACGAGAAGATTGAATATGGTTGGAAAGGCGATCCTCTATTCCAACCCAAATGAATGATAAAGAACCGCCAATTAGAAGAAATATAGCACTAATATTCCCGATTTCCGCTTCACTTGATAGACCAAATGATGTTGCAATCTCCCCGACAAGCGGAGCTAATAAGACCGTCAAGCTCCAAGATAACATAACTAAAAAGAATAGTGTAAAAAAGTGAGTTCTTCTAGAAGGAGTAATTTTATATGATATACGGGTCTCGGATAGGACGGGTATATCATAAAGGTAGAATCGCTCTTCGGAGCCGCGTTCTAGATTTATTCTATCCGTGATTATTAAAGCATTACAATGCTTTAATTTTCTTTTTTCTGATCGAAAATTTAATAAACACATTTCTAATCAACAAAATTTATTACCAAAATTTATCATTTCTCACTCTAAATCAGGGTGACATTGATGGATATTATCGCCAATGATATTCTCATACATGCCATCGTAGGTCTTATCATCGTCTCTGCTTTTGGCGTGCTTTCTATTAAATTAAGAATAGTTTCCTTTTCAGGATTAATTGCTGGATTTATCGTAGGATATATCGTTTGGATTTTTGGTGGCTGGACATGGTTTATCATTATTTTAATGTTTCATCTTTCTGCCGCATTTTTCACGAAGTTTAAATATAAACGAAAGGTAAAACAGGGACTAGCGCAGGAGAAGGGTGGTGCTCGTGGATGGCCGAATGTATTTGCTAATGGAGGGTTTCCAACCATCTGTGCGGCATTAGAAGGCATTTTTGTAATTTTAATTATTGGAGGCGCTTTTGATATCTTTCTTTTTGGGTTCATTGGAGCAGTTGCAACAATGACTGCCGATACGATTGCCACTGAAACAGGCTTGCTATCCAAAACCAATCCGCGACTCGTTACTAAACTACGTAAAGTAGTAGAGCCTGGCAGTTCTGGGGGCGTTACCATATTAGGTGAGCTAGGTGCCCTTGTAGGGACCCTCATTATTGGCGGGATGGCGTGGCTTCTTGCTGGTCTGGGATTATTAGCTTCCTCCTTTACCTACCAATTGCTTATTGCGGCGGTTGTGGCTGGAATGCTTGGTTGTCTAGTAGATAGTGTCTTTGGTGCATCTATCCAAGGAATTTTCCAATGTAATGTTTGTAATAAAATCACAGAAAAGGCGAAGCATTGTGGGAAGAAATCAACACACCTACGAGGGATGGCCTTTTTTGAGAATAATATGGTAAATTTTGTAGCTTCGATGAGTGGAGGACTAATCGCCATGGGATTATTCTTATTATTCTAAAGATGGAAGTTTGAAATTAATGAATGATTTAATCGTTTTAGGAATTGCTTATCTTTATGTGGTAGTCGTGTTAGTTGTAGGGGAAATTCTAAGAAAAGTTTTTGATAAATCTTCTGAATTCACACGTAAAATAATTCATGTTTTTGCTGGTTTTTCGATCTATACGGTTCTGTTTTTTGATCACCCATGGGTTGCTAATATCGTAGCAGGAACTTTTATTATTCTATTATATTTAGCAGGTCCTTCCAGTCCTGTTAAAGCGCTTCGTGAAATGTTCGGAACGATGGAACGTGAGGAAGAAGGTGAAAAGCTTTGGGGTCCTTTTTATTACGCTGTTTCTGTTTTATCATTAACTTTTATTTTTACGGTCATAGATTTTTTTACGGTCACAAATCTCGTGCATTATTATTGGTTAGCAGCAGCTCCACTCACGATAATGTTTCTCGGTGATGGCTTAGCCGCTACTATTGGGAAAAAATATGGAAAACATGTCTTTACCGTGGTTGATGGGGCAAAACGGTCAATTATCGGATCTTTAACTATGTTTGGTGCGGGATTCGGTGGAGCGGTCCTTGCAATGTGGTTTAATGGAATATTCGCAATTGAATTTAATAATATACCCGTTGTCCCATTAACTTGGGATTTAATAATCATTCTCGCCTTAATTGCAGCAGGGATTGCTACATTAATTGAATTCTTTAGCCCCTCAGGAATGGATAACCTAACAGTTCCTCTTGGAACCACTCCATTACTCGTGATGTTCTTTATTATCGTTCTGTAGGTGTTCAAAATGGAAGCTTTTCATCGCATAGAACTACCCCGTGAAATAATTATTGGTCGTGAGGTCCATTTAAAGGTGGGCGACTTCTGCCAGACCTATGGATTTCAAGAGAGTGCAATTGTGGTTTGTGATTCCACAACACTTAAAATCGCCGGAGAAGCCATTGCATCATCATTGAAGGAAAAGGATTTTACAAAAGTTGAAAGCGTTCAGATAACTGCTGCAGACACAGATAATGTAAAACGCGTGAAGAAAATAATTCAAGATATTTCTCCATCAATTTTGATTGGTGTTGGTGGCGGAAAGGTTATTGATGTTACAAAATTAGCTTGCTTAAATGATTCTCATAGAAATTTACCGTATATTAGCATCCCTACGATTCCATCTCATGATGGAATTGCTTCCCCTAGAGCTTCCATCAAGGGACTTGAAACATCTTACTCAGTGATGGTCCAATCACCAATTGCAGTTATCGCAGATACCAAAATAATATCTCAGTCGCCGTACCGATATCTGGCGAGTGGTTCTGCAGATGTAATCGCCAACATTACTGCAACGGCAGACTGGGAATTGGCTCACAAGTTGAAAGGTGAATATTACGGCGAATTTGCCAATACCCTCTCAAAAATGTGTGCCGAATTTGTTATGCGAGGTGCCCGCGTCATTACGAGGGGTATCGAGGAAAGTTACCGGATCGTTTTAGAGGCATTAATTAGTAGTGGGATAGCCATCAGCATTGCAGGAACGAGCCGTCCCGCAAGTGGCAGTGAACACGCATTTTCTCATGCGTTGGACCTGATTGCAGAATATGCTGCCCTTCATGGCGAACAAGTCGGAGTCGGCACCATTATGATGGCATACCTGCATAGCTTAGACTGGGAAAAAATTCGCGATACTCTAAAAGTCATTCGCGCTCCCATTAATGCAAAGCAGCTCGGAGTCTCTGAAGATGCCGTCATAAAAGCATTAATGAAGGCCCATAAGATCAGGGGTACATCCCGCTATACCATATTAGGAGAAAACGGGCTCACTAAAGAAGCTGCCTTAAATCTTGCAAAAGTGTGCGAAATAATCGAATAAAATTTTTTAATTTACACTCTTGAATGATGAAGTGATAAAATGAAATATGACATCATAATAGTAGGTGCTGGTACAGGTGGCGCTTTAGCCGCCAAAACCACTGCAAAGCTAGGATTAAATACTTTACTACTTGAACGGAAACCAGCGGAGTCAGTTGGTGATAAGGTCTGTGGTGACGCCGCCGAACAACGGGATTTTGATCAATTGAATATTGCTTTACCAAAAGGTGATGAATTAGAAAATACTATCAAAGCTTCGAATCTTTACTCCCCTGATCAACGCGTCTGTCGATCTCTTTCCGAAACTGGGAGTGCTGGTTTCATTATAAATAGAATAAAATTTGGACAGCGGCTATTAAACGAAGCGCGAGATACTGGATTAGAATTCTACGATCAAATGATGGTATTGAAACCGAAATTCTCCCAAGGGGCTGTTGTCGGGGTTGAAGCCAAGGACATGCGAACCGATGCACAGAAGGAATTCGAGAGTAACGTGGTGATCGATGCGAGTGGATTCCATTCGCCCCTACGGAAAGCAATGACCAGCCCCTACATCGAGAGTGAAATCGAGCCCAATGATTATATCATTTGTTATCGTGAGATACTGCAAGTGGGTGGCATGGATTGGGATCCGCATTGCATTCATATTTTTCTATCTCAAGAAAAAGCACCTGGTGGATATCTCTGGTACTTTCCAGAATCAGAAAATAAGGTTAATCTTGGTATTGGAGTCTACGCTGACCCAAAATATAAGGTCAAAGAATATTACAAGCGTTACTGCTTGCCAATGGCCCAAGAACCCATTGAAATCATCCATCAAGGTGGTGGCGTAGTACCCGTTCGCCGACCACTATGGTCCCTTGTAGAAAGCGGTATTATGTTCGTGGGCGATGCCGCTTGTCAAGTCAATCCCCTTCATGGTGGTGGCATCGGGTCATCAATGCGAGCAGGTATTTATGCAGCGGAGACTGCCGCTGATGCGATTGAGATCGGCGATTGTTCTATTGATGGATTATGGGCCTATAATAAGCGATATGCAAAAGATCAGGGCGGAAATTTTGCCTCATTAGATTTATTACGCATTGCAATCCAACGATTTACAGACGATGAACTCAATTTTGGACTTCATCGGGGACTTCTCTCCAACCAAGATATTATGAATATTGCAAGTGGGCGGATTGTTCGTCCAAGTGTTTTGGACATCATTGGGCGCGCAATTCGTGGAATTGCCAAACCTGAATTGCTCTTAAACCTTTATTTTATCAATAATCAAATTAATAAAATGAAAGACATCTACAAAGCTTACCCCAATCGTCCAGATTTTGAACGATGGAAAGCAAGAGTCTTAAAATTATATGATAGAATTAGACGATTAATATAAAAGCGAACCAAATTTAATAATCTTGAAGCTGCATTCGGACGGGGATAATTTGAGTGAACCTGACACTGTTCATAAAATTTTATTGGTGGGCTTGGATCAAGCAGGAAAAACATCAATTCTCAATGTTTTAAATGAAAAATATAACCAAATGGATAACATTAAACCAACAGTAGGAATTGAACGCGATGAAATAAAGATACTGGGAATACCTATAAGGACCTGGGACCTTGGAGGGCAGGAGAAATTTAGGAAAGATTATCTGAAACTGAAAAATGTCAGAATTTTTGACCAGGCTGATTCTATTTTTTTTGTGATCGACGTCTGGAACGCGACACGATTCGAAGAAGCCCTAAATTACTACTCACAAATAATGGAGATATACGAAAAGCTCGGACAAAGACCTAAAATTGAAATTTTACTTCACAAAGTTGATCCAAATCTCCGCCACAACCCGAATACCGATGAAATCCTCAAAAATCTCAAAAATTTATTCCAAGAAGAATCAGTAACCTACGAGATCTCTCTTTATGCCACTTCAATCTTTGATAGAAAATCCATCATTGAAGCCTTCTCAAAAAATCTACAAGATCTCATTGTAACCTTACAACCCTTCAAGAAACTCCTAGAATCCGTAGCGCTCTTGCAGAAACTCGATGCCGCGATCCTCTTTGATGAGAATCTCATGATTCTTTCAGACTATTACAGAAATAAGGTAATCGAGGAGATGTGCCTAGATACAGTATATAATTCGGTACATTATCTCACTTATACTAATCCTAAACTTGCAGAAACCGATAAATTTACTACTAATTTTGAGCTTGTTTTGAACGTGAAGAATACACTGAAGAAATTCACCTTTATGGACGCGAAATACAGAGGTTGGAATGTGTATTTATTGACAATGAGCGATAAAACGGCAGAAGTCGACCCAGACGCGATTTCTGCAAAATTCAAAACCGTAGCACATATCTTTGAGAAAAAAGAAAAAGCTCAATGAGCAGTTTAATTTTTTTTGAGGCATTTAATGAACTTAGACATCTTACGTCAAAATTTTACTAAAATTTTAAAATTTATGATTTAACTATTTGTTATTAGATAAAGTTTTAGGATTTTTGGAGATTAGGATAGTTTGGATATAATTGAGGAAAGAAAGGTACTTCAAAAAACTCTGATGACACAAGCAGAGAATTATGCGCAATATATGCAGAAGTCCTTAGGCGAAGATATCGCCATAATAGTTCTATTTGGAAGTGTAGCCAAAAAAATTGCGAATATTAACAGTGATATTGATATTCTTATTATACATTTTGGTGATTCTGATTTTGAAAAACAGTTAGATGCTGAGAGTTTTACTTTTATGATGAAAACAGGAGCGCCTATTGAATGTCTCGTATATGAATATTATGATGCTAAATACAATCCAAGTTATTTTTTAAAATATAATTTAGAACATGGAGAGATATTATTTATGAAGAATGAAGATGAGTTGAAACGAAGGGAAATTGAAGGGTATATAAAATTATCAGTTCTCTTCGAAGAAGACGCACGAGATTGTCTTGAACGTAACCGTATTAGAGCAACTATTGATTTAGGCTATAATTCAATTGAACTGAAAATAAAAGCATTACTACTTAAAAAACTTGATGATCTTCCGGGTTCCCACGGAGGATTAATCTCTAAATTCGGAGAAAAATATATCATAACTAAGGAATATGAAGCGGAAATAGGAAAAAATCTGCATAAAGCTCTGAGATTACGCAATAAGGCGAGATATGACCCGCAAGCCGATCTTACGACTGAAAATTGCTCATTTATCCTATCATTAATCACTGAATTATCAAATTTACTCAAATAATCTTGACTTTTTCATTATTTTCTTCGTGGTATTTAATGGATTTAGGCAGCTCACGGCGTAATCTACTCAAAATCTTGCAGTTTAAGCAAATACAAGAGAAAGATTATCCTCCTCAAATGCAGAGTAAGACATTAAGAAAGAAAAAAGGAATATTTTATACTCCCAAAGAAATAACTTCGTATCTATGTTTTCAGACACTCACATCTTATATGCAACAACTGATTAAGAAAGATAACGTTGATTTTTTCGACCAAATACTGCAAGGATCTTCTCTAGAATTACAGACCCTTCTTCAGCATCTCGAAAGAGTTAAAATACTGGACCCTGCATGTGGAGCCGGAGTTTTCCTCATTCAAGTCGCTGAAATTTTATTCCAGCTCCAAAAATTCTTCTTAGAACGATTAGGGAACTCAATTAACGTTTATGAACTCAAACGAAAAATTCTTTTGAATAATATTTATGGCGTAGACATTTTCGAGGATGCGGTTTCAACCACAAAATCTCGATTATTCAATTGGTTGAGAGATGCTCACCACTCTGAGCCAAATTCAGGTCAACTATCTGATTTGGATTGGAACATTAAGGTTGGGAATAGCTTAATTGGATGGTTGAATGAAGATCTTGGACCCATTAATACTGATATTAATCAACTAATCAATGAAAAATTTATAGAATCAACTTTTGGTGACAATTCGAGAAATTTTGAGGAAGGTCTTCAAAAAGAAATTCAAGTGAATCAACCACTCCATTGGAACCTTGAATTTAAATCAATTGTGAAAAACGGCGGATTTGATATTGTTGTAGGCAACCCTCCCTACGTCTTTATTCGCGGGAAAAATTTTTCACTTTTTGAAAAACGATTTTATAAAGAAAAATACCTGAAGAATTACGAATCCCTTGCTAAAGGAAAAGCCCGCCAATCACGGAAACTTAACTCCTTCTCATTATTCATTATACGAAGTGTATCTCTCCTAAAACCAGGAGGCTATTTAGGCTTCATCGTGCCCAATACGATTTTACGAACTACCACAAACGACTTCATCAGGCAATTCATCATTAAAAATACTCACATTCAAGAAATTGTTGATTTAAAAGAGGGCATTTTTAAGGGGATAACTGCTTCAACAATCTTGTTATTTCTCCAAAAAACTACTCTAGCAACAGAACCCACGTCAATAAGATATAATGTCAAGGATTTACTTAATTACCAATTTGATTCCCACCAAATTAATCAATCTCGATTTTTGAAAAACCCGGTTTTTGCCTTTAACATCCATTTGGACCCTGAATTCGATAAAGCCTTTACGATCATGAAGAAAGATACCTTTGAATTGGGTTCAATATCGAGAGAAATCATTGAGGGAATTGTTTGTCGGAAGAGTGACAATCTCTTTATAGCTAACAATTCGCACCCCCTGGCAAAAAAATTGCTTCGTGGGAAAGATATTGGACGCTATCAAATAAATTGGCCTTCTAATCAATACATAATCTATGCAGTTGACACTTCTCTTACTAAAACTAAGTTACATCGCCCCCGTCCTCAATGGGTTCATGAAGCACCAGAAAAATTTTCGACCCAACGCATTGGAGGCGGTGTTTATCCCATTAAAGTAGCTTATGACAACTCTCAATATTATTCATTTGCTTCGATCAATAATATTATCTTCACAAATCCCATAATCCATAAAAACACAGAATATTTACCAAAATATGTCTTAGCCCTCCTCAATTCAAAATTAATGAATGCTTATTATTTATTGAATTTCAGCAATTTATCCTCTTTAACTGTAAATATTTCAAAAACATTCCTCGAATCATTACCTATTAAAAAAGCGGATTTGAAATCACAAGCATTAATCAGCAGACTCGCGGATTATTTACTTTTGTTATACAAATATCCGAAAAAAACTCTCAAAATGGTTGAATTTTTTGACTTCTGGATATTAGATTCATTAATATATGAATTATATTACCAAGAACAATTGGGAACAAATCTTTTCGAGCTACTACCAGCTTACATCCCAGAATTACCCCCGACAGAGGCAATACCGAAAAAATTTACATTCTTCTTTCGAACCCTATTAATGATCCAACAGGAACAGCGTATCAACCAAGCATTGACTAAAATAAAACACCACCCCCTGATTAAAAAGATTGAACTTTTATTTCAAAAACGCAGTACTCTTTTCACAAAGAAAAGTTAAATGAAAGCATTAAAATGAAAATTAAAAATTTAATATTGTCAAATAAGACAGTACTTGCACCACTTGCTAATTTCAGCGATCACGCGTTTCGGATTACATGCCGTAAATATCAGGCAGCGCTTGTTTTTACTCAAAAATTTAATATCAACGCATTAATAAATAATCCAAGAAAATTTCGAGCAGAACTAGAAGTTCATCCCGAAGAACATCCCATTTCTATTCAATTAATTGGTAATAATCCGAAAATTTTAGCCCAAGTAATGGACCTTCTTAATTCCTATGATTATGATGCCTTTGATCTGAATTTGGGTTGGCCCGCACCTGATGCGCTGAGGGAAGGCGTTGGAGGCGCCTTACTAAGAACCCCAGAAAAGATTCCACCTCTATTACGTGCGATGGTTAATGCAACGAATAAAGCCGTCTCAGCCAAGATCCGAATCGGATTTGATGACCACTCCATTAACGCAATAGAAATTGCTAAACTCATCGAACAAGAAGGGGCGAATTTTCTTACAATCCACGGACGAACAATAAAAGCAGGATATTCAGGAAAAACTAATCTTGACGTGATTCGCGCGGTAAAAGAAGAAGTACAAATCCCAGTTGTTGGGAATGGAAACATCGTTGATGGACCTTCTGCTATGAGGATGTTAAAGAAAACCAACTGTGATTTCATAATGGTCGGTCGCGCAGCCATGAAAAACCCTCATATTTTCTTAGAAATCAACGATTATCTAAGAAGATCACCCCTATCTCAAGACGCGCCTCGGTAAATGCTATAAAACCTTTCTTCTATCTTTTTTCTCTTTGAATCAATTTTTTATACTCATTTAGAACTAATATATTAAAGAAATATTTGGGAACAAAATGATTTATTGGGCTTTGCTTCTACATATTTACCAACCACCTTTCCAAAATCTCGAAATTCTTCAAAAGATCGATGCTGAATCTTATTCGAAATTGCTCGACGTTTTTTTAAAGTTCCCTAAAGCCAAATTTACATTGAATATGAACGGATCCCTCACGGAATTTCTCTATAACTATAAATTTGATGATACCCTTGATAAGATCAAAGAGCTAGCGCAAAAAGGACAGTTAAAATTTACGGGTTCTGGAATGTATCATCCACTTCTCCCTTTACTTCCACCCTCTGAAGTTGTTCGGCAGATCAATCTTAACGAGGAATATAATAAAAAAGTTC
>JABXJT010000191.1 GCA_013375455.1 Candidatus Helarchaeota archaeon
ACGAAGGGTTCAATTATCTCTCTTAGATTTCTATGAAAAAGGTTTACTTTACAGAGAAAAATTTCCAATTCATTTTTGTGTTAATTGTGAAACATCTGTTGCAAAAGCAGAAGTAGGATATCAAGAAGAATATAGCAAATTATGGTACATAAAATTACCAATTGTAGGAAGAAAAAATGAATTTGTTACTATAGCTACAACTCGGCCTGAATACATGGAAGCATGCGTTGCTGTAATGGTTCATCCAAATGATGAACGTTATTATGATATTTCTGCTGCTGAAATAAAGATTCCCTTTACGAACCGTGTTGTTCGAGTTTATATGGATAGTACAGTTGATATGAATTTTGGTACTGGTGTTGTTTATGTTTGCACTTATGGAGATGAGATGGATATAAAATGGAAACTTGAATATAATCTGGATGAGATTCAAATTTTTACTGAAGATGGTCATATGAATGACAATTCCAAATATCAAGGCTTAACTATTATGGAAGCTCGAGAACAAATAGTTAAAGATCTTGATGAGATAGGTTTAATTGAAAAAATTGAAGAGTATGAACATAATTTGATAATTCACTCCGAACGACCGTCTTGTAGAAAGCCAATAGAGTATTTACCAGTTTATCAGTGGTTTATAAATGTAAAAGATTTTACAGAAGAAATTATTGAATCTGGAGAATTGATGAAATGGTATCCTGAAAAACAAAAACAGAGATTAATAGATTGGGTAGAAGGTTTAGATTGGAATTGGGTTATTTCACGTCAACGTGTTTTTGGAACTCCTATTCCATTTTGGTATTGTAAAGATTGTAATGAAATTATTCCACCAAAAAGAGAAGATTTACCATTAGATCCTACGAAAATTTTGCCACCAATGAAAGAATGCCCTAAATGCAAGAGTAAAGATATTATTGGTGAAGAAGATATCTGTGATTGCTGGATTGACTCTAGTATTACCCCCTTAGAAATATCAAAATGGAAGGAGGATGAAGAATTTTTCAAAAAGGCATATATGGATGCTAAAGTTCATCGACCACAAGGTTATGAAATTATTCGGACTTGGCTGTTTTACACCTTATTTCGATGTAAGATTTTAACTGGAAAAGCGCCTTTTTATGAAGCAATGATTAATGGAATGGTTGCTGGTCCAGATGGAAGACATATGTCAAAGAGTCTTGGAAATTACATTGCCCCAGAGGAAGTAATGCCTGAATTTGGAACTGATGCCATAAGATATTGGACAGCCATGGGTTCTTTAGGAGATGATTATCCTTTTGAATTTACTTGGATAAATTTACAAAGTAAACAACCTGTTTCAAACGAAATTATTTTAAAAGAAAGAAAAAAACTTCCAGTAGATAAATTTAATAAAAAATATCGTAGAAAGTTTGAACAGTTAATTGGTGCTTCAAGATTTATTACTAAAATCTGGAATGCTTATAGATTTTTATACTTAAATCTTAATAAGACAAAAATAGATAATATTGATGTTAATCCTAAGGAATTGTCGGCTATAGACAGTTTTTTCTTTTCAGAATTTAATAAGAATTTGGATTTGATTACTAATTA
>JABXJT010000100.1 GCA_013375455.1 Candidatus Helarchaeota archaeon
TTCTTCCTTGCTATTAGTCTTTTTATGGTTCAGTGCTTTTTCGTGGGTGCTGGATCAACCAACATTTGGTCAAGAGGTATTCCATTATATGATGTCAGGTTTCTCTCCGACCTATGCAATCATACTAATATTCATAATCTCTATGCTTTTTACAATTTTTTACATATATCTCATCAAAAGACTCGCACCATCATTAGCTAGTGACTGAAAAACATAAGTAGTTTGGAACCCTTCTTCGGATTGAAGAAAAATGCCTATTTCACGTAAAATAAAGAACTATTTGAAGGGATATTTAGCAAAAGGTGTGATGCGGTTCATGTCTAAAGATAAACAAATCGTGTATATGGTTTTAAACTGTAATCCCAAGAAAATTGCGCCAAATGTCGTGCTTCCAGCCACGGATTATGTGTTTAAACAAATTATGAAACACTTTAATGTTAAAAAATATGGAAAATCAGCGAGAGGTAAGTATAATGGTTCCGATATCTCCATAGTGGAATCTGGAGTTGGCGCACCCATCGCTGCAATGACAATGGAAGCGTTGAAGCGGGCGGATGTACGGTGCATCATCCGTGTTGATTATTGTGGGGGCCTAACTGAGGATATTAAAATAGGAGATGTAATCCTTTGTCCTGAAGCGATTTGTGGTGATGGAACAACGCCCCATTATCTCAACCCAACGACTGAATATCCTCAAGTGACTGCCGATCTGAATCTAACCACGCTAATCGAGGAACAACTTAAAGCTGATAAAATCGATTTCCATGTGGGCACGGTCTGGACACATGATGCGTTATTCGTCGAACCGCCGGAACTCATTGAGAAAGTGAAGAAACACGGTGCTATTGCCATTGACATGGAAACTTCCGTCATTTTTACGCTTGGAGGCTTATTTAACATTCCAACGGCAGCCATTATGGTTACGACTGATAACCCAGGAACTGGCGAAACCTTTCTCGAAAAAAATACGATGTCTCCCAGGATTTTTGAAAATCTCGATAAAGTAGTAGATGGCGTGCTATCGGTGCTCTCGGCTATCAATAACCGTTCTTAGTCATAGAGACAACCGCTTCGTAGATCATAGAACGCCACTCAGAAATCATGGTGATCAACTTTAAAGATTCTGATTCAGTGAATTCAGAATCTTGATCTAGTTTTATAATTTTATTGAGGAAACTGTTCATTTGAAGATTGATAATGACAAATTCTTGAATGCGTTTCAAATTTAAAAATTGGATTAAACGTTCGCGGGAATCTGCCAATGCAAAATAAATTTCCCTAATAGTCTCCCTACGATGAATACGATTGATTACAACATCCATAGGAATCAAAATTTTCATTGTTATCTCTTGAAAGCGCTTTATCTCCTGTGATATTTTTTCTTCTGACATTCAGCGACGCCTACTTTTCAATTAGAGTGATCTAGAAATCTAAAGAATCTTATTGGTTCTCCTTTTTAGAATTATTGGCAAATTTCATTTACTTTCTTTCCAATTAGAGTGAGTTGATCCTTCGTAAGACCGGGATGGACGGGAAGCGATACGACATCTTCAGCAGCTTTCTCGGTTTTGGGGAATTCGCCACCTTGGAAGTTGTAGAGATTCTTGTAATAAGGAATTAAGTGCAAGGGAGTTTTGTAATAAACAGCGACACCAATACCAGCTTCGTGCATCTTACTAACAAAGGAATCGCGGGTCATAGAAATTGTTTTTTGGAGGATTCGAACAGTAAAGAGATACCAACTATGCTCAGCCCAATCTCTAATAATTGGTAACTGAAGATTGGGGTTATTTTTTATCAGAGCAGTTAGATTTTGTACATTTTTTTTGCGCTGGTCAATAAATTTCGGTAATTTATCAATTTGAACGGATCCAATGGCGGCTGAAACCTCTGGCATCCGGAAGTTATGTCCCAAGCGAACGGTTTGGTAGGCTTCTTTTTCACCGTGATTGACGATCATTCGCACGGTTTCAGCCATCTCATCGTTGTTTGTAGTTAACATTCCACCTTCTCCAGTTGTCATGTTTTTGCTTGGATAAAAACTGAAGCAAGCAATATCTCCCACCGACCCAACTTGCTGTCCTTTGTACAATGCACCATGCGCTTGGCAAGCATCTTCTATCACTACGAGATCGTGCTTGGCTGCAAGTTCTTTCAGGGGATCCATATCTGCCGGGTGTCCAAATAAATGCACTGGAACGATAGCTTTCGTTTTTGGGGTAATGACTTTCTTCACTTCTTCGGGATCCATCGTATAAATTTCAGGGTCGATATCCACGAATATTGGCTTGGCTCCAACGTGTAAGGCTACACTTGCCGTTGCGACGAAAGTAAAGGATGGAATGATCACTTCATCACCTAAGTTTATATCCAAAGCTAAAAGTGCAGCATGTAATGCGGCAGTACCTGAATTCAATGCAATGGAATGTTTCACTTTTACGTAATTCGAAAACTTCTTTTCGAACTCAGCGGCCATTGGCCCCTTCCCTGCCTTTTGGGTGAGCATCCCCGAATTTAATACCTTCATAACCGCCGCTTTCTCTTCATCACCAATCAGTGGAATATTAACAGGAATCATTTTAGCCACCTCAAATATGAAAATTAAACTATCATAGTAAAATAAAACTAGTGGTATTTTTGTAATGTCGTGAAACTGCAATTTCACGACACTGATGTTTTTTTAGGCTTCATGTTATATTCCAGATCAAACCAAAGGAGTCTTTATCCACCTGCGATAGGCGGGCTAATGGCGATAACGTCCCCATCTTCTAATTTGGTATCAAACCCATCTAAAAATACAATGTTTCGCCCATTGAGAAGCACCAAGATATATTTTTGCAAGGTCTTGGATTCGGGATTATAGAGAACTTTATCGAGCTTATCCCTATATTCATCAATGAATTTAGAAATGACATCTCCTACCGTATTACCCTCATATGAGACTTCACGTAACCCCACTTGATGATGGAACAGCGCCAGTAATTTCAACGTGACGGAAGACATGTAAATCACCCTGTCAAGTGTATGTAAAATTCGCTTAAAAGTTTTATAATAAGGGATAAAATATAATCCACGAAGAGTGTAGGTTGCGTGTGTGAGGTGCCCGTTCTAGTGGATAAAACGAAATGCACGGGGTGCGGGAAATGCGTGGATGCCTGCCATCGGTTGGTCTTTGAGTTAGACGAAGAGGGGGGAAAGAAATTTGCAGTGCCGAATCGAGAGGAATGGTGCCTGCGGTGCTTCATCTGCGTGGATCATTGTCCTACAGACGCAATTGAAGTGCAATTTTAAAAAAAGGGAAAGAAGGATTTTAATAGTAGGCAGGGCTCGAGCTATAATCGGACGAGCTTTCGTACTTGGGAGTTTTAGGCTTTTTCACTACGGAGTATATGATTAAAATGATGATGCCAACTACAATAAGGGCAATCCACCATAGATTTGCTAAGAGCCAACCGATCGTGGGATCATAGGTGTGAACCTTTGGAAGGCCCAAGCAGCCGGCGGCATTGATCAATCCTGCGCCGGTGTAGTCATCCTTCCCTGGGGTTCCTAAATCGTCAGCGGTGTCGTTAATCCTTTGCCGAATCTGGTCAGGGGTCAAGGTGCTATTCCATTGCTTGATCAGTGCAACTACACCAGCCACGTGAGGAGTAGCCATGCTCGTACCGCCGTTCCCAATGTAGTCCCCCTCGTTGTCTGTTGACATAATTGCATTAGAGTAACCACCGGGAGCCGCAATCTCAATTTCATTGCCGTAGTTGCTATAGGGCGCGTGTTCATTTGATTTAGTGACCGCCGCGACGGCAATCACGTCAGGATGATCCGCGGGATACGACACGTCAGCGGCTTCGTCATTTCCAGCCGCAGCCACGAGAACAATCCCTGCGGCATAGGCGTTGCTAATTGAAGTATTAATAGCAGAAGTAGAACCGCTAGCACCGATGGACATGCTAATGACGCTCGCATTCATCATGACAGCATAATCGATTGCGTAAGCCAGCACGCTCAAATCACCAGATTCAGTTTCTATCACTTTTAGAGGGAGAATCGTCACGTCGGGGGCAATTCCGCAGACACCAATGGTGTTATCAATGGCAGCAATGATTCCGGCACAATGGGAGCCATGCCCATCGTTGTCGCTCACGTCACTATCGTTCTGACCTATCACGAAATTCCAACCGTGTTCATCATCAGGATATCCATTCCCATCATCATCCACGAGGGGGGTACCGTTAACTTCTGCCCAATTGGTATAAATATTGGCTTGAAGGTCTGGGTGGTCAAGATCGATGCCCGTATCAATAACCGCCACGATAATAGATGAATTACCCCGATATCCGTTGGAATAGGCAACATCCGCATAGATATTATACCATCCCCACTGATCCAATAACATTGGGTCATTTGGATTGGTACCGTAGGCAATAATGGCGGGGAGGAAGGTAGTGCTAATGAGAAAGAGGCTTAAAAGCAAGAAAACGTGAAAAAATCTTTTCTTTATCATGTAATAGCTCCAAAAGTATTACATCTAGTAACATCTAGGCTTGTATTAAAGCTTTATGGGTATTTATTACGAGTAAGTATAAAAAGAAAACGAAAATTGGAGGGCGTTAAATTAGGAGTAGCAAGAAATAAAAAATCTAAGAGGGTCCTTAATCGACCATTTTCTCTCGCCATTCTTTGATTTTTTGCATGAGAGTTTTCATGAGGGTGGCATCAGGTATTTGCCCTTTGGGTAATTTTCGTAGTTTTCGGGCGAATGTTCCCAGTTCATAGAGTGCAGGATGCCAGCGCCAAGATTTCGAGATGGTATCCCGGGCATTTTCCATGATATTTGCTAGTGCATGGGCATCGGCACCGCCTTCAGCTCGTGAAGTCAATAATCCTAAAACCTCTGTTACGATGGGTGGAACTTTTCCTTTCTTACCAGGGGCGCCTGGTTTGGTGACAGTAGAGACGGGTTTTGCAGTCGGGGCAGGGGTTTTAGTGGGGGGTCCTACTGGGGTGGCAGTCGGTGTTTTGACGGGTCTTGTAGTCCTACCGGCCTTATAGACCGGGGTTTCTTTCTTTGCTTGCGTGACCGTTCGGCTGACGATTTGAGATGCCAATGTACGAGTAGGGGCAGCGGTAGGTCTGGCCGTTGTAGCGGCAGCTGGAGCTGCTGGGGCTGCGCCAGGGCGTAATCCTTGGACAGAGCTTCGGATTTCACGCATTGCCAGTTTTAGTTCAGAGGTAAGAACTTTCATATCACCGATTGTTGCAGTTTGCCTGGAGAGATCTGCTAGCGTGGTTCGTAATTCAGCCAATCCGTGGAGCGTTTCCCTGAGGTCATCGATGGCGGGTTTCATGGTTTTGGCAGCATTACTCAAATCGGCAATGCCGGCTAAACCTTCAAAGGACGAAGTTAGGGTGTCCATTGTCTCCTTCAATCCACCCATTGCGATCTTTAATTCAGCCATTGTAGCCAACGAGGCTTCGAACCCTTCGCGCAAATCGGAGAGACCGCGAATTTGATCCCGCACCTCGCGTATGGAGTCACCTAATTTAGTGATTTTTGTGGCAGATAGGGTAATTTGATCAGAAACCGCCCGAAGATCGGTAATGCCTGAGAAAGTAGTTCGCATTTCCTCCACGGCAGTCGTTATACGTGTTAATTGGGTGCTGGAAGTTTGTAATTGATCAACCAAACCCGTGATTTGTCCTAAGCTAGACATTGTACCTTTTACTTCATCTAACCATGAAGTTAAATCCGCAATATTTGGGAGCGATGCAGCCATTTTATCCATACTGAGCTTCAATTTTCCCATTTCGGAAATTAGATATCGCCGACCCATTATAATATCTTCAATTTTTTCCTTAATCTCCTCAAAAATCGTCTTTTCCTTGCCAGCCATGCTTATTTCTCCTTAAAAAATAATTTTTCATCTAAAATCGATGTTCAATTCCTATTTTCCGTTCTATCAAAATAATTCTATCAAATTTAATTAGATTCTACTATAAAAGAATTTGTAGAATGATGACATGCCCACCCATAGTTTGGGAAAATATTTCAGGGTTTGTTCCTACATTACAAAGAAAGTGATGGTACTACTCTCGCTTGGACCATCGTAAAAAGCGTGTTGCTAGAAGGTAAGCAAGCGTCAGTCCAAGTATCTCAACCGCAATGGATAGTCCCCAAACAAGGGTGTAGTTAGTCATATCAACTATATCCATGAGGAAAATTGCGGAGATCAATCCGCTATAAATCAAAATAATAAATAGAACAGCCGCAATCATATTAGAAATTAGGCCAACCAGTGAAAATTTTTCTTCCGGACGTACCATTGCCTTTATTTTGCGTCGTTTTATAATTTTAACGCGTTCATCCTCTTTCAATTCTGGGTGGTCTTGGAGGATTTCATTTGCACGCCGGAGGAAGAGACGTTCTCGTTCAGTATCGCCTGCCATGTTTGCGGCTATACCAGCATCTTGATAACAGATTACGGCTTCGATATAGTTTTTCTTCACTAATGCAATTCGAGCTTTCTTTAAAAGATTCGTGATCTCTAACAATAACCTTTCTTCGTCAGCTTCTGGTTCCATTTCGCTTATAATTTTGGCTTTACGTTTCCGTTTTTTGACTTTTATAGGCGGTTTCTCTTCCTCGATTTCCTCATCTGTTCCAATGTCCGCCTGGTTTTCCTCGTTTTCGCTCACGATTTTGTCACGCTCGAACAAAAATTGTTAAGAATTATGAAACAAATAGTTTTTTGTCTTTTGGTGCGATAAAAAACTCATAATAAAAAATGGATTTTTGAAGATAAAGTCATCGTAAGGTGAATTGGAATGAAGTTAATTTTACTTGGTGCGCCAGGCGCAGGGAAAGGGACGCAATCGAAGTATATTGCCGAAAAATTAGGAATTCCACAGATAAGTACGGGCGATATTCTCAGGAAGGCCGTAAGAGAGGGTACTGAAGTAGGTCAAATGGCGAAATCGTACATGGATGAAGGAAAGCTCGTTCCTGATGATGTGATTATTGAAATCATGAAAGCACGGCTCGATGAGCCGGATTGTGCAAGGGGATATATATTGGATGGATTCCCCAGAACAATCAATCAGGCTGAGAAATTAGAAGGAATAGCTCAGATCGATGTTGTTATTAATCTTCAGGTTTCTACCGAAACAATACTCAAACGTTTAACGGGTCGACGAAGTTGTGCCAAATGTGGTGCTGTTTATAATTTGAGTTTCAAACCCCCTCCTCAAGAAGGGAAATGCGAGTGTGGCGGTGAGATTTATCAACGGGATGATGATAAAGAAGAAACCGTTTTGAAGCGGATAGAGACTTACAAGAATCAAACTGAACCTCTCATCAAATATTATTCTCAAAAAAATCTCGTTAAAAATGCAGCAGAAAAAAATACTCCATCGGAGGTTTTCCAAGAAATCGAGAAAATCTTGGAATCTCTGTAAGAGGATGTCCATTTCGCCCACATCCCCGTTTTTTTTCATTCATTTTAAAAAATTGGAGTAATACTGAAGAGCTTATTCGATATTACGCCAAAATTGCCGAAGACTTTTATAGATAGTTGACCAAATCAATTATAACTTACGTTCTGAGGTTCATGAAAATGAAAGCCAAGAAAGTAACCAAGCGCAAAGCAGCCGCGTGTAAATGCGGTCAGAGCTGCTAAATTAGCAGCCAAATTTTTTCCTTTTTTTTATTTTGTAATGCATTTTATTATAACGATGTTAATTTTAACTGAATTACTCTTGGAGAGGTCTGTGGTAGTACTAAACCATTTATTTTTATATTAATAATCGGTAGTTAATTCATGAGCATCATAATCCATGGAATAAGAGAATTGCTCTCGTGGAGGGTTCGGGAGCTATTTCAGCGGGAAAAAATGGGAGCACGGGAACGTGTAATCCGTGCGCTTAAATGGAAGAAGCCAGATCGAATACCGTTATTTTTAGGCACGGCACCATGGGAATCAGATGTTATTGGATCCGATTTTTTTCCGCCATGGGGTTGGAAGCCAGCTAATATTCCACCAGACTTGAAGAATCCTGAGTCAATTCTAGGGAGAAGCATAGCGACGTATATTGTTAATTGGGTGAAGCGGGGAAGTTTTTGGGCAATAGATGAATTCGGGAGCATTTGGTATAACCCAGGGAATGAGACAATTGGCCAAGTAGTCAAACCGCGGGTATTAAAAACGTGGGATGACTTAAAAGATTTTAAAACACCCAAGAGAGTCAATAGGGGGCGATGGTGGTTGACTAAGTTCCTCTTTGAACTCCTTGGAAAATCTAGGTATCGGTTAGGAAGTTTTAAAAATTACTTTTTCGAACGGATGCATTTCTTGAGGGGATTTGATAATACCTTGATGGATATCAAGCGGAATACAGAAAAAGTAAAGATTCTTGTAGAAAAGTTGACGGATCATTATCTTTGGTTAGCTGATGAGTGGATAAAACGTGGTGCAGACGGGGTCATCGCTACAGATGATTGGGGCACAAATCACGGCACGTTCATATCACCCCGGGATTTCGATGAGATCTTCAAACCAGGCTATCAGGCAGTTGCTGAACGACTTCACGACAACAACATGCACTTCTGGCTCCATAGTTGTGGTAACGTTTACCACCTCATTCCAAAACTGATAGAGGCAGGGGTGGATTGTTTACAGTTCGATTCGCCAGCTCAGACGGGATTAAAGAAACTTCGTGAATTTTGCGGGAAAGTATGTTATTGTAATGTTGCTGATATCGATAGAGTGATTCCATATAAAACCCCGAAAGAGGTCGAGGCACGAGTCGTGCAAATCATCAAGGAGTTGGGTCCTTTTAAAGGAGGATTAATCGGGACCATCTATGGAGATCTTGCAGCACTAGGTTTTCCCAAGGAAAATATGGATGCAAGCGTGATGGCGTATAGACGCTGGGGAAAATATGGAGAATACCCGCTAAAATAGAAACCAAAATTTATAAAAATAAACCATCACTTCATCAGATGGGAAAACAAGATAAAAAATAAGATCGAAAAAAATATCTATTATGATTTATATAAATGAAAATAAGAGCTTTCTTTTTATATTTTTTACAAATAAAGGTAGCTTAACATATGAAAAGGAAATTGAAAGTATATTTAGATACGTCCGTTATATCAGCATTACATGATAAGCGAAATCCTGAGAGAAAAGCGCTTACAGAAGAGTTTTTTAAAAAAATGGAGAATTTTGAAGTATATATTTCAGATATTACAGTAGTTGAAATCGAAAAAACTCCTGATTCAGAAATTCAAAATGAAATGAAAAAAATAATAACAAATTTCTCAGTATGTTCTCTCCCAGAAGACCTAGAGTGGCTAATTAACGAATACATGCGATATGGTGCATTTTCGGAAAGTTATAAAGAAGATGCTTATCATATCGCAGTCGCTGTTTTGAATGAATTAGATTATCTTCTAAGTTGGAATTTTAAGCACATTGTTCGAAAAAAAACAAAAGATATAGTGCGGATGGTAAATACTCTTAATAACCTTCATCAAATAGAAATAATGACACCAGCAGAATTATTATAGGGTGTGAAAAGATGAATATAATTAAAGAGAAAATTATTAAGGAAATAAAGAAGAAGGCAGAAGAAGAATTTCAAGAGGATCCTGCTCTGCAGCAAATTCATATCGCTAGAAAAATTATTGCTAAAGAAGCTGAAATTGAAGGACTGAGTTATATCGAATATATAAAAAAAGTAAGACAGAAATCTAAGATTATTTAGGTATTTTTACATAAATAGTCGGGTATAACCGTAACTCTAGAAACTTTTAGAGTTAATTTTTACATTAGACCATTTTCAGTAGATTTTTACTTTTCAGATCGGGAGAGCTCTAATGCGCTGTCATCAGTGCAATAATGCCCCCAGCGGAGACTCATTGTTCTAGAAATTGGGCATTCTCCACATAAACAAGCTTTCTTCGCAGTTATTACGGAACTCTTCCCCTCCATACAAAAAGCAAGAGATTCTTCTCCAGTTCCCTCATAACTTGGACATTTTCCGCAATAATCTTTACACATGTATATTACTTGTTCACGACTATCCTTCTTTTGTTTCTCGGACATTTTGCTGTAAATCATCTTCATTTTTTCTTCAAAAGAGGCAGTTTTATAATTTTCTTCCGACATTCGCCACATACCACTTTTTTCTTTCTGAATTTAATATAATTTTGAAATAAATATAGATTTTCTAATAAAATTAAAATTAGAAATCTCTGCTGTCAAGCCAGTAAAAGACTTTTCCAAGGACGGCGGATTCCATCTTTGCAAATACATGATTACCTGCATCGAAAGAGAGCAAATTTTCAGGGGGAAGTTTGAGAAATTCTGAATTTATCTCGAATTGATGATAATCCACGACTATGTCGTCCTTACAGTGACCCAGCATTACACGGTAGGCATTATCCACATCCCAGTTAACTGGATGATCAAAAAATCCTTTCTTTCGGTTGAATGAGTTATAAATCGGCGAAACCATTCGATTTTGGAGGGGTGAGGGATCAAGATTCATTCCCATTAATAGATACATTACCTTAACAACCCGTTCTGAGAAGTTTTTCGCTTTTCTAGTAGCAGTTTTTATAAAATCCGCCCAAGTACACAGGGCAATAATGAATTTTACACGGCGATCCAAGTAAGCTTCGTTAAGTACAACACCTCCACCCAGCGAACCTCCAAAAGCCACAATATCAGTGTGTGAAAGGTCATCACGTGTTAATATGAAATCAACTACTTTGCTATGATCATTAATGATATTACGAGTTTCCCATTTATAACCCCAATCATTTTCGCCATGACCTCTGCTATCATATAGTAAGACAGCACACCCTCTAAAAACAACCGTAATTGCTAAAAAATAAAAATCCTTTCTTGACCCCCCTTGACCATGGGATACAATGATAGTTTTTGCATTTTTCTTTGGAGTTCGCGACGATTTGAAAATATCCCCTTTTAACACGCGCCCACCACCAACGGGTATTTCAATGAACTCAATACTAACCTGATCTGTTTTGGTTTCAACAGGCCAGCGTGATAGTCCAGCAATAAATTTATGAAAAAAATGCCAGAGCCACATTAAAAAAGCGAAGAGATAAGCGATGATTAGCATAAAGGTCTCAATCATAGGTAGTTGAAGCCACATCCCAGTAATTCCAATGAATACTGGTGGTAAGATAATGGCGCCGAGGAGAAAATACCAAACGCCTTGGTACCAAAGGTGATAAAATTCGGATTTGCCGCGGGGTTCTTCCTTTTGGTTTTTTTCTTCCATTATAATTATCCTCTATTTATTATCGCGGACGGATATCTAAGATTCTTCGCTCTTTTAGTTGAGACTCCATGCCTAACGAGCGCGTAATCTCATCAAGGGAGAGAATATTTACTTGATTTGGGGAGATTTCCATTTCGTCCCTAATTTTCTTCATGACTTTTTCCTGAAGTTCAGCAATTTTTTTCTTTTTATTCAATATTGCACGTTTTGGGTTGACATTTAATACCAAATGATCTAATCCATCTTTTTCCATGATAATAATCTGCCACTCTTCAATTTCTTCAACCTCAGGCATGAGACTAAAGAATTTATTAAGGTCGACTAGCGTTCCTTTTACTTTATCGAATCGAAAATCCTTTTGCTCTGAGACTCGTGAAATCATGCTGGAAATGAGGGGGACATTCCGTCCGCAATATGGACACTTTTCATACTTAATCCCCTCTTCTGCAATATCTCCTGTACGATAGTTCAAAACTACTGTTCCACGTCCGTATAATCCAGTCCATACTAGCTCGCCCTTCTCTTCTGGACCCAGGCGTTCACCAGTTTTCGGATCGATGCAATACCATAATTCCATATCTGGATAGGTATGATATCCTGTCAACTCACCATCAACCCCTTCAGGATGTGGGCATTCCACGGGTGCTCTTTTAGATTCTGTGAATCCATAAGCAGCACAAACGGTTGGATTAGGGGCATTCATTTCATTCAGCATTCCAACGATGCGCTTCCGAAACGTGCGAGTGCAGCGGTCACCACCAGTAATGAGCAATCTGATATTATCAAAGTGCCTTTCGTCAGCCTGTGCCGAACGAATTACATGCTGGATATAACCTGGTACTCCAATAAACACTGACCCTTTCAATCCATGAGTAATACCAACGATCCTCTGGGTTCCAAGAATTTTTCCACCACCCGTGTGAATTGCCGTTAATCCCAATCCTGTAGTAGCATAATAAACAAACCAAAAAGCCAGATGTGGAGAATAGGGAAATGAATTTATTACTACATCGTCTTTTCGCATCCCCGTAACTTCAACTACTCTTTTTGCCACAACCATCATGATATTTTCTAGATCCCAGTTAGTAAACCAGAATGGTGTGGAGAAAGCAGTTCTACCGGTGGTAGCGATCATAAACGTCGGTCTATAGCCCTCATCTTCTTTTTGCATTATGAAATAATCAGG
This sequence comes from Candidatus Helarchaeota archaeon, assembly GCA_013375455.1. The sequence continues at coordinate 12,497 of JABXJT010000100.1, forward strand.
GATATAGGGATTTTCCTTGATAGGGGCAATGTCAATCTTGCTCGTTAAAGGGAATTTTTTTATGAAATCATCAATGCTATTAATAGAACTTGGGTCAATATTCTCCTGCTTCATTAATTTTTTATAATGGGGATGATATTTTGCAATTTCTTGAATGAATGTACGAATTTTTTTATCCTGTAAGGCTTCTTGTTCTTTAAAACTCAGGGAATCCCAGTTACTTTCACTCATTTCAATCACCACTCATGCTTACTCCGCTTCTTTTTTTACAACTTGCTTAATTTTGGGCTGCAATGCTTCTTTAAGCATCGCACTAACGAATCCTAGGGCGGCTGCCTCTTGACAATATAAATCATGCCCCCCGAACTGAAAAGTCAAGTAATTTTGTTCAGAAATTTTAAATACCTTTAAGTTATCGAGAAAATCAGAAAGGGGAACGATTTCATCATTCATACAATGAACTAAGCGAATTTTTTCCCCATCAAATTTTGAGGGGAGTGATTCTATAGGAACACGGGGCATAGATGCTGCCAGGATAATTTTTACATCAGGATCGATAATTCCTGTACGAACCATGATTTCTGCACCGTAATCAAGACCAAAGAGTGCGAACTTAGTTTTATCAGCTTTTGGAAGATTCAGCGCAAATTCTTTAATTTTTGGATAATGATTCAAGTTATTTCTAATGAAAAGCGGTTTATCTTGATATTCATCACAGTATCCCAATACTAAGCTAATATATCCTTGTAAAGCAAATGCTGCCCCTAGATATTCGTTATAAATGAAATTTTTATTCTGTTGGGGGGCAATAATCAGGAGTGGAAGAGAAAGATACTCTTTAAAGTCCGCGGATGTATAGATATTTGCTTGCATTACTTGATTATTCTCTAATGGTATAGTTACGGATTTTTTTATCAACGTATTACAGGGGATTTCCCCCCAACGCTCCACTTTCAGTTTCTTATCGAAGGTGATTCTCTTAATAAAAAAATAGATACCAATGCCAAAAAGGGCAATTACTATAATCCAAACCCACAAATTCATCACTAATTAATATAATTCTTCCAGTTCTAACTCACGAAGCTTGCCTCGGCATTTTTTATTAACACATTTGTTTCGATTTCTCGATTTACTTGCACAATTTGCACAAACGACACGCAAACAATCAACGCAGATTAGGAGTCTATTTCCTTTTTGAACAGGATTATACGCTGAGAATAATGTGCCACATTCAGAACATGTTTTTGTCATGATTCAATTATCCCTTCATGCATTCAAGAATATAATTCTCTCCATTCGTCTCACTTTTAAAACTATTTTTCACAAAATATTAAAGAATTAAATTGTTCAATGATATAAAAACCGGAATCATCGCCTGTAATAATCAACATATTAATAAATAAAGAGGAGAGAAGCAAAAATTAGGTGATTCCCTTTGACCATCGAAATTCAAGTATGTGGTTTTCTCTATCTGTTAATCTTGGTTTTACAAATTGCAATGGCAGCATATGGTTATATATTAGATCCAGCGCCGAAGCATTATGACGCAGACGCGTACCTGCCAAAGATTAATAATAAGCCGAAAAAATTTAAAATAAGTATGGTTTTAGCGCTTATAGAACATAGTAGCGTTATTACACTTGCGATAATGTTGTTTATTGCTTTTGGTTTTTATAGTATAATACTTGGAATTGTTTGGACCACCTTTCGAATAGCAGAAGGCTCGATCCAAGTCTATATTGAAAAAGACTACTGGGGACTTCTCAATATAGCAAGACAATACTCAGGTACCAGCGGTGCGGAAAAAAATTCGTTGAGTGATTCATATCGTAGCATTCTCCAAACAAAAAGCTCTCGATTCGGATATACAATGATCTGTTGGTCCATTGGTACGCTCGCATTATCAATCGTGTTAGTTACCTACATAGTGGTACCCCTCTTTATTGGATGGTTAGGAATTGCTTCCAGCATTGCCGTTGGCGTCATTAATGGGATAAAAGTTATAAAACCTAACTATAAAGCCTATGAAGCCCTGTCATCGATCGGTGGTCTGGCGGCGATTGTATTTGAACTAATCATCGGCGTATGGCTGTTATTTTTTATTTAATAAGCATAAACTTTCACAAATTTTTTTTACATAAATAGCTGGGTATAACCGTCTTTCTATAAATTCTTTTTAAGTTAATTTTTAGATAAATAGCGAGGTATAACCGTAATTCCATAAACTTTTTGAGATCTAATTAGTTATAATCTTATAAAGTAATTTTAATTAGGAGATTATAGGTGGATTGAAAGGTTAATGGAAGAATCTAATAAAGAAAAGAGGGATCGTGAGCGGTCCAAGGCGTTGGGTATATTACTTAACTTATTTACTAATAATAAGAAAAGAAAAATTGATTTAGAGTGGTTAAAGAAGGAATTAACTGAAAATGTTATTGATAAATTTCGAATATCAATACCTAGTTTTTTTTATACACTAAATAGACTAAAGGAGAAAGAATTTATTATTGAACATAAAGAAGAAATCCACACCTATTATATTTATAATCCAAAGATGAATGAGATAGATGAGGAATTCATCGAAGAATGTTTTCAGGATTTTGTAAGGTATCGGAAAGATTTATTAGAAAATGATCCAGAACTTCAAAGATTATTTAAAATCAAGTTAAGGTTAAAATTTAAAAGGGGATATTTAATTTATTTTGAATTATTAGGCAAAGATATTTTAGAAAGGAGGGTCCTGTCGGCAAAAAGTAACGCTTTATCGGAAGCGTTATACCACAGAAATATGTTAAAATCTAGTAAAGAACTTTAAGAATTTATTTTCTTTTACCTTAACCTTTAAAATTTTTAAAATACGTGTATAACCAACTATTTTTACATAAAAAAATAAATCTATTTTGAGAGAATTGGATATAAATTCTTGTTGGCAATATATAACTCGCGGTATATTTTGAAGAGAGCCTCGTACGTTCTTTGTTGTTCGGGAGATGGTTCCGAAATGGATTCAATTTTGGACCATTTTTTAATTTTTTTATAATCGAATATGTTGTTACCAACGCCTGCTAAAAGCACGTCGCCCAATGGTGCACCATAGCTTTGAGAGAGATACCTGATCTTATACCCTGTGATGTCTGCAAAAATTTGCCGCCACAGTGGGGACTTTGCACCGCCGCCAATCAGCGTCATTTCATCATCTAGTTGCACGCCAATGGCTAGTGCGGCCTCCACGTTATCTTTCAACGAAAACGCCACACCCTCAAGAAATGATCGGTAGAGATGAGCTCGGGTGTGATATAAAGTTAGGCCAATAATTGTCCCTCGGGCATATGAATCCCAAATTGGGGTTCTCTCGCCCATGAAATAGGGTAAAGTGATGAGACCGTTTGATCCTGGGGGAATTTTTGCTGCAAGCTCGTCCAATAATTTATACGCGGATGAGTCAGCCTGTTTTTTGGCTTGCAGGACCTCACCCTGTGCTAAGTTATCTCGAAACCAAGTGATTATTCCAGCCGCAGTCGTCGCGCCTCCGAACGAATAGATGGAATTCTCGTCATTTGCGACGTAGGGGTAATTGATTAATGAAGGATCGATTTTTGCGGCGTTTCTATCTTGAACGATATTCCAGCACATCGACGTTCCCAAGGTCGCGGTGTGTTCACCAATCTCAAGCGTCCCTACGGAGAGCGCTTCCACTGGAGCATCAATTCCACCTGCCGATATGGGTGTACCTTTTTTCAATCCGCATAATTTTTCCCCCTCTGCAGTGATTTCCCCGACAATATCGCTGGATTTGATGATTTTTTCAGGGAAAAACGACCGCGGTATTTTTAATTCTTCCATTAACGGTTCAGCATAGGTGTATTTGTGTATATCAAAAATACCCCCATAATTTCCCGCAGAAGAATAGTCCAAGGAAATTTCATCAGTAAGTGTCCAAATTGCATAAGCGTTGGCCGTGACTAACTGATTGATTTTTTCCCAGTTTTTCGGCTCATTGAAGCGTAACCACTCCATTTTTGTGAATCCCCAGTAGGTGTCAATGCAATTACCGGTGATTTCAGCAATTTTTTCAGCCCCTACAGTCGTTTCTATCCATTGGCATTCGCCAATTGCTCTTTTATCTAGCCAAGGAATCGCGGGACGGATGATTTTCATATTTTTATCGACTGGAATCCCACTTCCAATATATAAGCCTGAGATGCAAGCGCCCACAATGTCTTTCGGGTCAACTTTAGCATTTTTTATCACATTTTTAATGGTTCCATAAACGGCATTCAAGGGATTCTCCATCGGAAAGTCCGCCCAAAGCGGTTTGGGCGTTATTATTTCATAATCAATGGCAGAATGTGCTAATACGTTACCCTCAGTCGTGGCTAATATCGATTTCGTGGAGAGAGTCCCAATATCCGTTCCAATTAAATAGCTCATGATTCGCGTCCTCTATTTTTTTATAGTTAGATTATCTGTCTTTATTTGGACTTTAAAATATTTATTAACAGAATTTTTAAAAATAACTCTTGAAAAGATGCGATGAAAAGTGAGGAAACGATATCCGAGTTGCATGGGTGCGTTTCTCTGTTGTCAGAAATACAAAAAATAGTATATCAATTAATGACTATTTCAAAATGAAAATTTTAATTTCTAAAAATGGAAATTCAAATCAATTGAGATTTTCTTGTTTTAATAATATTATTGTTTTTTTAGCTGCCTTTTGCACCATTTTTGAATTATCCTTCAGGCACTCGATTAACGTGTTCATGGCCCGCGCATCTCCCAATTGACCCAGCGCCGATGCCGCGCTCAACCGTACGTTCATTTTAAGATCCTTCAGGCATTCGATTAACGGGTCCACTGCCCGCGCATCTCCCAATTGACCCAGCGTCATTGCCGCTCTCCACCGTACATGCGCATCAGGATCCTTCAGGCACTCGATTAACGGGTCCACTGCCCGCGCATCTCCCAATTGACCCAGCGCCAATGCCGCTCTCCCCCGTACATGCGCTCTCGCCCGTACATGCGCATCAGGATCCTTCAGGCACTCGATTAAAGGGTCCACTGCCCGCGCATCTCCCAATTGACCCAGCGCCGATGCCGCGCTCCACCGTACATGCGCATCAGGATCCTTCAGGCACTCGATTAAAGGGTCCACTGCCCGCGCATCTCCCAATT
>JABXJT010000101.1 GCA_013375455.1 Candidatus Helarchaeota archaeon
ATAATGAGGGGTGGAAGCAGAAATGCAGGATGGGGCGGAGGAATAACCAAAACTTCGTGAACATCCCCTTTCACCGTCTGATTAATCAGATTCAGTATAAGGCGGAGCTAGTTGGGATTGATGTCGTGAAAGTGAATGAAGATCATACCAGCAAGTGTTCGTTTCTCGACGTTGAGGCAATTGAACATCACGATTCCTACATGGGCACTCGGGGCGTATATCGATCAAAGGAGAATGGGGGGGATGGAAAGGTCAGTTATGGTCTGTTTAAAGCGGCAAATGGCACCATCATTAATAGTGATGTGAATGGGGCTTATAATATCCTCCGGAAAGCAATCCCGGAAGCCATCACGGCGGACGGGATCGAGGGGCTCGGGTTGGTCCCCTATTCCGTGAAGTTCTCGGAATTAAAGCAGCTGGCCAACCTAAAGTCCACTAGTAAGCACTCCCGAAAGCAGAGAGCGGACGGGATCGGCTCACGAGTCGGGGCTACCCGTGCGGGTGGCTCAGAGGCGGCGGGGTCCCGCCCAATATTTCAAAACCGAAATATCAAATAATTTTAGCTATTTTATTGCTAATTTAAGACCCTCTTACGTCTGTAAAATATTTCATCTTAAAAGAAAAAGATTCTTAAGCTGGTTATACAATGAAATTTAAAAATTATAATTCATTTTTACAAAAAACTGTTTGGACCCCACATCATTATAGTTGGGAGAAGTTAGTTGGGAGAAGTTCAACAATAAAATACTTTTTCCTCTTTTTTCTGATTTTGATATGCTTATAACTTGGATAATAGAGAATGAACCGATAACGAGTGACATCTATGTTATTTTCACTCAGAACTATACCTAAATAATCAATGAGAAATTGTACGAAATTACGAAGCCGTTGAACTTCTTCAACGATTAAATTCCTCAGTTTACCCCCCACTTCTTCCTCTAATCGGTCCCAATGAGTCGTAAGATGATGAGATAGAATTTGTTGGAGAATAATAAAGCCTATTATCAGAAATAACATTGCCCAAAAGAAGCCAAATTCCGTAAATCTATAGACAAATAGTAGAAGAAGAATTGTGAAAATGGAATAAGGTATCAGGATCATTAACGTAACTTTTATGAATTGGTGCTGTTTTGAAGTGTTTACTCCTTTCTCCTTGGCAATAGATTCAGCCAGGGTAATAATCTGAATGATCCCATCCTCTATCTTATTATTCGTCCAGATTTCTTGAACCTTAGGATGAAACGCTACCAATTCATAGAGCGTGTTCAAAAATTTTTCGGTTATTATTATCTTGCGGTAAGTATAATTGAAGGGGTGTTCGCAGAGATGATCAAGGAACTTAATCATGCAAAATCCATTATAATAAAGATCTATAGCATGTCGCACGCCATCATCCATTGGGGCCCCCATTCGTTCCATCTCTTGTTGGGGGCGTGCTTTTGCCTCCGATCTTTTTCGTCTCTCTAAGATTTTTCGATATATTAACGTCAGGGGCATCACCCCCACTATATAACTTAACCAAGTAATACCATCGAGCCACCATTCTAATTGGCGTGCCCCCAACAAGCCCAGTACGACCCCAAGACCGTAGATTGCCACGGTACCAATCGTCAAACTCAATAACATGACAATACTTTCTTTATCAGCTTCGGTTGGCGGGGTGAGACCTGGAACCCTTCCCATTTTATAATGAATTGAGAGCAGAATGAAAGAAGGAATAGGGGTAACTGAGCAATACAGGTAGAGGCCAGTCTCAGGATATAGCTGTATTTCGTTCCACAAAAACAACCTTATTGCGGTATATACTATAAATCCAATATTGAAAAGGAAGAAAAGGATCGTGATGTAGAAGAATTTATGTCGCGAGAGTTCATCCATTTTAACTGCTGACCCAATTAAGGAATCGTGATCATTAGAATAAATATGACCAAACAATTAATTGCAATGTACAGCCATATAAAAGCATTCTTAAGAAGGTCAATTTTACTTGTTGCTGTGTTCGCTACAAATGATACAAGCCACAAAGAGGAAAATAATTCCAACCCAGCAGCTGCCATGAGTAGGAAATCGTCTATAAGTGTTGAAACCTCGAATTCATAAAAAACATCCAGACCTTCTAAAACAACTGCTGTCCCGAAGAATATTAATGCAAACATTTCAAGATAAAAATCTGGGCGTGTAAGTACAACCTTAGTTTGAAGGCGACGGGGTCTCGCCCGATATTTCAAAATCGAAATATCCAATAATTTTAGCTAGATTTAGCTATGATTAGGACCCTCTTACGATTGTAAAAAATCCCACGATAAAATATTTTACAATCGAAAAATAAAAAGGACAAGGGTCTTAAGTAAAAATAAATCGCAAGATGAAATATTTTACAATCGGAAAATAAAAGAAAAAGATTCTTAAGTTGGACAGACAATGAAATTTAAAAATTATAATTCATTTTTACTAAAAACGGCTTGGACCGATTGATAAAATCTTTCGTAAGCTTGTAAAATGACCCACGAAGTATTAGTTTTTATCACCCTTTGAGAGTAGCATGATGTCGTTTATCGAAATTTTAGAAGAAGAGAGAGTCAAAATCGAAAAGCAAATTGGAGAATTTTTCGACCGATACCTGCAATCAGGAATGCTGAAAAGTCAATTTGTTCAACAGTTCTATTCCGATCTTAAAAATTATATTCTAAATGGAGGAAAAAGACTTCGTCCAATTAGTTTAGTGATGACATATAAAGGATTTGGGGGAAAAAAGGAAAGTATTTATGAACCAGCTATTAGCGTCGAATTATTGCACAATGCCTCTCTGGTTCACGATGATATAATCGATCATGATCTAATACGCCGGGGACAACCCAGCTTTCATGCTTTTTATCAACAGTGGTTTGCTAAACACGTGAAAGAATCCTCTGAACAGTCGGATTTTGGGCTTGCAATGGGAATTTTAGGAGGGGATCTACTCATTGATTTGGGCCAAGATGCTATCTTAAACTCTGATTTTGATCGAAAATTGGAAGCAGTCACGTATTATTTACAATCTTTTAAAGAGCTCATCAATGGAGTGCTTTTTGAATCATACCTCCAAAGCCGTCCATTAGAAAAAGTAACTGTAAACGATTATTTGGATATGATAACCGGGAAGACCGCAGCGCTATTTGAAAAATCCCTTCTAATCGGACAGGTGTTAGCCGATAAAAATGAGAGATATAGAAAAGAATTATCCGATTTTTCAATCCTATTAGGGCAGTCTTTTCAGATTCGCGATGATATTTTAGGGGTTTTTGGCGATGCGAAAAAAACAGGGAAATCTATAGAGGGGGACATCAGAGAAGGAAAAAAAACGCTTTTAGCGATCTATGGGAGTAAAAGTTCCGAGATGAAGGTTTTATACGGGAAAAAGGATATCACTTCAGAGGAAGTTGAGGCTGTTAGACAATTATTGAGGGATTCAGGTGCTTTAGAAAAAACAAAAGGAATGGCATTAAAGCTATCTGAAAGAGCAAGTGAAATTTTAGGAAGTATAGACTTAGAGCAAAGATCTTTTCTATTTTTTAACGAATTAGTGAAATTTGTTCAAGAAAGATTTATTTAAAAGATGATCTTATGGGAGACCTTTGTACTGAAGCACCGGTTGCAATAATTGGATCGTTTTATCTCAAGCCAATGCAGAGATATTTAGAAACCTTTGAAGAATTAGCCGTATCTGGGGCTATGGGTGCAATTAAAGAGTTTAAGGGACAATTATCTTTAAATGATCTTGATGCAATATTTCTTTCATCTGCAACAGCTGCAAATGTAATCGGAAAGGAGGGGCAACACAACTGGGAATCCATTTTTGCATCGAATTTTGGGTTGAATATTGGGTTGCATGCATTTCCCAAGGGAAGTGAAGCATTGCACCATCTTATTACAGAAATAAAAGCAAAAGAATCGGAATTAGTACTGCTTCTAGGATGTGACAAAAGATCAGATGAACAATACTTCAGTGACATTTCGAATCTCTCGATCGACCCGAATCTCCGTTTGTGGAATTGGAAATGGCAAAATGTTTATGCTTGCACTGCTGCGAAATACTTGTATGAAACTAATTTAATTCATGACGATTTAATAACGATGGCGATAAACGATAGATACAATAGCACAAAAAATCCGAAAAAGTTGAAAGATTTTCTGCCCTTGATCGAAAAATCGGAGAAACGTCCCCTATACGATCCACTTACCGTGGATGATTTTGCACCAACTATCTTTGATGGCGCGGCAGGCTTGATATTGTGTTCTTCAGAGCGAGCTTATGATTATGTCAAGCGTCCTGTGTTTATAAAAAGCTCAACAAGTGTTACGAGTTCCTCAGAATTTTGGAATCAAGAAAGTATGCTAAGCTATCCTGCATTAGCAAAAGCTGCCGAGAAGGCATATAAAACTGCACTGATAGATTCGAAAGATATTGATCTTGTGAGTACTGATACTAAAGTAACGATTATTGGGCCTTTGGTGTTGGAAGGGTTGGGGATTATGGAGTTCCCTGCCTTAAAGACGATATCAAAATATATTACGATTTTAGATCCCGAATATAATGAATCGCATATCCGATATCATAATAATTCCGGTCATGAACTCGTAATTAATCCGAATGGGAGCACGCATCATTTTGGGAATATCCCCGGGGTTTCTGGATTATACCGGCTTATTGCTCTATATGAACAATTATCAGGACAAGCAGAGAACCAAGTGAATACTAATCCTAAATTGGCATTGCTTCAGGAGCAATCAGCATCGGGAATGAAACAAATGGTTCATATTTTAGAGGTGGAATGATGGTATCAAAAAGTTTTGGATTACCACATTATATCCGGACTGTAGAACTAAGACATAGATTAATCGGTTATTTACATGAGATATGTGGGGAAATTTTCTTTTCTTCAAAAAAACGTGAATTTTGCCCACGATGTGGGAAAATTGGGCACGTTAAAAAAATATCTTTGGTTCGAGAGGGGATTATTGATTCGATTTCGATTAATAGAGAGAAAAAACAAGAGAAATGGATTGGAAATAGGGCAGTGGGCATTGTTGAAATGGAAATAAATGGGAAAAAAGTGAGAGTTCCCACAGAGTTCTCAGATATAATAATTCCAGATGAGGTTCCATTTCTTCCTCAAAAATGGATAAAGCAGCCGGTTGAACCTACCGCTCGAATCTTAGATCACAATCCAGAGGGGGCGATCTATTATGGTATGAAATTTCGCCCTGTTTTGATGAGTAGAGAAGTTCAATTTCCTTTTTTAAACAAGTTAATCAAATCAGAACGACCAGGGATTTCATCAATCGGTATTAGCTTACCTCGATATCGAACGACAGCTGATGAAATAGCCCGGGCATTTCATATCGATCCTAATTACATTAAAAAGGGATTAGGTGTTGATGAAGTTTCAGTGCCCGCGTGGGATCAAGACACTGGTACGTTCGCCGTTGATGCGGCACTGGATGCAGTAACTCGGCTCCCTCCAGAATTTATAAAGACAATTGGCATGATCGTGGTTGGAACCGAATCAAAACCGTATAGCGTCAAGCCAACAGCAACAAACGTGCAAAGTTTCCTTGGAATGGATGATGATGTTATTTGTTATGATGCCGAATTTGCTTGTATTGCAGCGGGCATGCAAATTAAATCGGCAATTGCATTGATTCAATCTGGAGAAATCGATTCTGCTTTAATAATTGGAGCAGACGTGTCTCAAGGAAAACCTGGTGATCCCTTAGACATGGATACGGGGGCTGGAGGAGCTTGTTTCGCGATTTCAAAATACAATGTGATTCTTGAATACATTGGAATGAATTATAGTGTTGGCGATCATCCTGATTTCATGCGTAGAGCTGGTTGTGCATACCCAAAACATGGATATGGGCTCACTGGAGCCCCAAGTTACTTTGCCTATCAGGAAACAGCGATCAAAAAAACACTCAAGAAATATAACATTCATCCTGATCGCCTTAAAGCTGCGACATTCCATCAACCTAATTATAACTTTCTTAAAAAGGAAGTTAAGAAGTTTGGGCTGGACCCAGAATCGAGAATTAAGAAAGAATTAAAACCATGCATTATCGGAGATCCAGTTCGTAAAATTGGGAATACATACTCAGCAGCGACCATGTTGGGAATGGCAGCCATCGTGAATGAGCCGCAACACTATTTTGAAATAGATGAACCCACTGCAAAACGTCTGGGATTTGAGAATCCCAAAAAACCTACATTAAAATTGGAACCAAAAGACATCATTTTGGCAGGATGGTATGGATCAGGTGCGGCCGGTGGATGCGTGCTTTTTAAAGTCACCCAAAATTATCCTAATTATATCGAATGCACGATTCCTTTTAGTCGAAGATTGACCAAAGCCGATTATACCGGTGGTAAAAAATATGTATCACTTTTACAAAGATATTTTGCAAAGAAGATGATCAAAGAACAATAATCAGATGACGAGATATTGAACGAAAAAGAAATATTACAGAAGTTAAAGAAAAAAGAAATCCGTTTGCATGAAGTGGAGGAATATACTGAGGGAGATATCAATAAAGCGACCAAAATTAGGCGGAAATTTTTAGAAGAAATAACAAATACAAATTTGGAGAACATTGGTAGCTATTCTATTGATATATCGATGACAGCTGCACGAAATATTGAAAACCCTATTGGGATAGCATCTCTTCCCCTCGGTATTGCGGGTCCACTAAAGGTAAATGGAGAGGTCGCACAAGGAGAATTCTTTCTCCCACTTGCAACGACTGAAGGTGCCCTTGTTGCATCTGTAAATCGCGGCTGCTCCGTGATAACGAAGTCGGGAGGCGCAACCGTGCGAGTTATTAAAAACCTGATGGCTCGCGCTCCTGTTTTGAAAATAATAGACCCCCCTTTCGTAGAAAATGCTCAAAAATTAGTAAATTGGGTTCAAGAAAAATTAGAAGACCTCAAGAAATTGTTTTTAGAAGTAGATCAATTTGCATTTCTCAAAGAGATCCAAAGTTGGATCATAGGCAGAACCGTGTTTCTCAGGTTTCTCGTTTTTCCCGCTGATGCAATGGGCATGAACATGATAACTACGGGATCTGAAAAGGCATGCCATTACATAGCAGAGAACTGCCCGGTTACGTGCGAATTAATAGCGACAAGTGGAAATATGTGCGTGGATAAGAAAGCCAGCGCTCTAAATTACATCCTCGGTCGTGGGAAAACGGTGCAGGCCGAAGTAATTTTAGAAAGAAAGCTGATCGTTGATGTATTAAAAACCACGCCTGAAGCAATGGAAGAGGTAGTATATCGGAAAATTTATCTCGGAACGGGACAAGCTGCAGCCTATGGATTGAACTCACATGTTGCTAACATCCTCGCAGCTATGTTCATTGCCACGGGACAAGATCCAGCCCAAGTTGTTGAAGGGTCGATGGGAATCGTGAGTGCTGAAATTTTGGAAGATGGAAACCTATATTTCTCTTTATTGCTTCCTAGTCTTGAAATTGGGACGACTGGCGGTGGTACTCACCTTCCAACTCAGCGCGAGGCACTAAGTATAATGGATTGTTACGGATACTTCAAGGATCGTCCTGCCGGAATGAAAAGCCAGAAACTTGGTGAAATTATCACTGCGGCGGCACTCGCAGGAGAAGTAAGCCTCTGTGGAGCCCTTGCAGCAGGCCACCTAGCAAGTTCCCATGAGAGACTCGGTCGCGGCAAAAAGTCATAATCAGTGGAGTTGTGAGAAAAATCAGTAAAAAAACTGAAAATCGTAAGCTGGACCACATCAAAATCTGTTTAAAGGATGATGTAGAATTTAAAACGAAATCAGCCGGTTTTGAAGAAGTAGAACTGATTCATCAGAGTTTACCCGAACTTGATTACCAGAAGATTGACATGACCACGAAATTCTTGGGTAGGCAATTTGATTATCCAATTTTGATAAATGCGATGACAGGCGGGCATCCAGAAAGTGCAAAAGTAAATAAAACACTAGCTCAATTTGCATCAGAATTTAATATTCCAATGGAAGTTGGGAGTCAAAGAGCAGCCATTGAAAATGTGGATTTGATAGGAACCTATAGAATCGCCCGGGAAGTTACAAAATCTGTGGGGGGCAATATTTTCTTAATTGGTAATATTGGGGGAGGGCAACTGGTCCAACATTATGGCATAGAAGAAGTACAAAAATGCATTGAAATGATTGATGCCGATGCTTTAGCGATTCATCTCAACCCGCTCCAAGAAGCGCTTCAAAAAGAGGGTAATGTGAATTATCAAAATCTTCTAGGAAAAATAAAAGAAATAATTACACAAATAAAAGTTCCAATAATTATAAAAGAAACAGGGAATGGATTGAGTCAAGGCGCTTTAAAATCATTAAAAGATATAGGGGTTAAATATGTTGATGTAAGTGGTGCGGGAGGAACAAGTTGGGCAGCTGTTGAATCCTATCGCCACGGAAAGGATAATGAATTTGCAAAAATTGCAAATAATTTTCGGGATTGGGGGATCCCAACGGTTGTTTCGACGATAATGGCGGTCAAAATTGGTTTGAACGTGATCTGCTCAGGTGGCATTAGGACAGGGATCGATATTGCTAAGTCAATCGCTTGTGGAGCAGATATTGCGGGTATCGCTCTTCCATTTTTAGAGCACGCATTTCAAGAAGATTTAGATGGGTTAAGAGATCAGATGAAAATTTTCATTCGAGAGTTACAAACCAGTATGTTCCTCACAAAATCAGCCAATATAGAGAAAATGAAGACCGCAAAGAAGATTTTTCTTGGAAAAATTAAAGAATGGATAGATGCTACTATATAGCAAATCAATTAATAGATTTTAAATCATTAGAAACGGAATGAGAAGAATGGAAGCAGTTAAAGGCTCTATAGAACTAATGCGTTTGCTAAATGGTTTTATGGTAGCAGTCGCAGTTCTAGTGGGAGCTATAGTTAGTAGTTCTAGCGGGAGCTTTAGTTACCATCCAGATTTCACGACAATTGCGATCTTATCGGCATTCTTTACAGCGACTTCCGGATATATTTTAAATGACTGGAAAGACGTAGAAATAGATAAAATTAACTGCCCAGAGCGAGCGATTCCTTCTGGGAAGGTTTCTAGAAATACGGCATTAGTGCTTGCGATAGTTTTTATGGCGGCGGGAGATATCATCATTTGGTTCACCAACTGGGAATGCATTTTAATAATGATGATTGGTTCTGTGTTAATTATAGCCTATTCCTTATGGCTTAAAAAAGCGGGATTCATCGGTAATTTAACGGTTGCCGTGCTTACTGGGTTCTGCCTGCTTGTTGGAGGAGCATCAGTCATCCCTCTCAATCCGCTCGCCCTTGGAATGGCAATGTGGCCCGCGTTATTGGCATTTTCACTTAATGTAGGGAGGGAAATAATGAAAGGGATCGATGATTACGAAGGAGATAAAGCAGAAGGGGCAAATACTCTAGCTGTTCTTTGGGGACGGAAAAAAGCGGCATGGACCGGAGTGGGGTTCCTTTCGATAACCGTTGCAATTTCGCCATTTCCCTTCCTTTTGGGATATTATAACATTCTCTATCTAGTTTTAGCTTTAATCGTTGATGGAATATTAATTGTTGATAGTATACTTATTTTAAAGACCCCAACTTCTGAGATGGGGCATAATGTCAAACGGACCATCAAGTTTGCGGCATTTATTGGGTTATTAGCGTTTTTAGTGGGTATTCATGGGCTTATTTTGCCTTAATTTGAGTAGGAATTAAAAATAAGGGTTGTATAAAAACCTTACTTGTCTATTCTTTATCACGACTACTTTTCCGTTATTATTTTTCTAAGTACTTCTAGCAGACAATCAGATAAAGCGTCTATATTAATTCCTTCCTTCGCCGAAACCTCTATGAAATCTACCAGTTCGTACTCCTCCATAAATTTACTTATCATCTCTCCATTTAGCGCTAAGTGGTACCCTTTATCAATTTTATAGCTGATTAAAATAACGGGTACATTTAGACAGTTCTCCCGAATCATCTTCATCCACCCGTTTAGGTTAACGAATGACTGTATCCTGCTACAATCAAACCCGAGCAGGACGCAATTAGCCCCCTCAAAAAAGATGGGGTGCATGAATCTAAACTGATCTTGCCCTCCAAAATCCCATAACTGTAGCACGAACTGTTTTCCTTTATATGTTACTTCCTTCACGAAGAAGTCTAGGCCCACCGTTAACTTGTGGTCGAAGTAACTACTTCCACAGTAGACATCGAGAAGCGTAGTTTACCCTATGCCCCCATCTCCCACGGTTGCAATTTTAAAGAAATATGACACTTCTCACTTCACCGCGCTCTGCACTTCAATAGAAAACCGTTCTCAATCGATGTAGGGACGCTCTCTTCTTCTTTTCCATCTTCGCATCCATTAGTGCGAATATACTCAATTCAAAAGTTGAATAATTTTTAAAGAGACAGCAGAGGTCATGATCATTTGATTGAAAGAAGATATCTTGTGCGCCACCCAGCACTTCTTTAGAAAAAGAACCAATAGCTGCCAAGAAAGGCTCCATTAAGCTTTCATCGCAGTCCTCCTCTATCTTTACGGTGACCATTGGTTTGCCACTCATAACAATACTAACGGCTTTTACACCCATAATCGGTGGTTCCTCAGCTTTACAACCGTCCATCAAGCACATTCTCCTTAATATAAATTTTCCATCCACATTAAAGTAAGGGAAATATTTGAATGTGATGAATTAGTTCTCATTTATTGGGATGAATTAGTTCTCCTTAATTTCTTGAATGAAATGAATTAGTTCTCCTTAATTTCAGTTGCAACGTGAAAAAAAAAAAGGAATTTTAATATTTTTCGTCACGGCTATTTAAAATTAGTAGAGAGCCCAGAAAGATCAGGAATCCCTCAAAGGCAAAATGCCAAATAATACCTGACCCCTGGAGTGTAAAAGTACCCCACCCAGTTATATATTCTAAACCCGACAGGCGATAAAACCAAAAACCTACGTCTGTAGATGCATATCCTGCAAGGGAAAGAATGAGGGGCATTATAAATGCTATTATTCCTGCGAATAATGTAAGCGCGCCTCCACCACCTTTAGAGGCCATCGCCAAAATGCCCCCCACCATGGCGAGGATTACAACTATTAAATTAACAATCCAGCGAATTATTTGGCGTTCGATACCATACGCAAATACATCAGTATACATTATAACCGCGACTAAAATTAAAATACCACCAATCAAGGCGAACAATCCGCCGATTACTCTTCCTGCACCCATTATCTCTTACCTTCTTTATTGAATTGTTTATGTTACATCTTTCTCTAATCTCATATGAAAATCAAATTAAAATGAGAAAGTAGAATTGAAATAAAAATTTTGGGGGATTAAAAAAAAGGGAGTAGGTCGTTATTAATTACTTATAGTATTAGGGAATATCCTTTCTTTGAATATAGAACGTTGAGAGGGCGAGGCACGCGATGGTAATGCAAGAGAGAATTAAGATGATTTGTATTGGAGTAATTTCTAGTGGAGTAATTGTAATACCAAATAAGATTCCGTAATTGGAACTCATAGACCCGAAGACCCCACCGCCCGAAGCGACCCAACTGCCGCCTAAAGATTCATAGTAATATGTAAAAGAAAAGAGTAGAGGCAATTCGTTTCGTGTCAATATAGGAAGAAACATAGTGATGACAGGGACGACCATTAACAGTATGATAGGTACGACAATCGTAAGCCCAGGTTTGTTAAATACCGTTGAGCAGAGAATGACGATTGCTGTTAAGGGGATGAGTGCCGAGAGTCCAATAATAAAAACATAACCGCCCATCGAAAGAAGGTCAGGGATATAGATAGGATCAATGAATGCGATCCCACCTAGGACGAATGAAATAGTTGTTGAGATCACCACTAAAAGAATAATTACTAGAAAAGAAATAGTTTTACCCCAGAGGAATTCCCAGCGCCTCACTGGTTTGCTTAAAAACCACGATAAAGAGCCATCCTTCTTTGCTTTAACCACAGCCCCCATTCCGAATATGATGCTAAAGGCTAAACCAAAGTACGTGAGGAACATCGTAAAAATCATATTTACTAAGCGCCGAATACTATCGATTGAGGTGGGACTAGCTCCGGATAGACTATTAAAAATGAAGAACACTATTATTCCTGGAACGGCGCCGAGGGCAACGAAGATTAATAGTTTTATTTTGCTATCGCCTATCTCTTTCTTGAAGATTGTTCCCAGAGCACTCTGATATCCGTGGCGCTGCTTGTATTTTAGTAACATGATGGCAGCCACAATTATTCCTGCTATAATTCCAATAACAATCCAGAATTCAAACCAGGGGAATGTTGGATATTCGATAATTTCTACGCTGATAGTTGTAGTATAATTATTTCCACTACTATCAATAGAAACAAGTGAAATATTATGCAAGCCAGTCTCCGTGATATTAATCTGTAAGCTACCTGAAAAATAGTCGAAGAATCCAGAGCCATTAATAGATGCATAGAATTGCTCATCTAGATATATTTCAAAGGTCAGATTCATGAACCCATCAATGATAGGACTCTCCCACCCCTGCCAAGTGAGATTGACTGTACGTTGAGCTGTAGAATAGGGGGTAAAATTCATGGTAATAAAATCGAAGCTAAGCGGACCTGTGATTGTGTTGAAAGGAAGAGCTGAATCACTTAAGGTTAGGTAACTTGAATTGTTTATATAGGTCGTAGATAATCCATTTAACAATATAAGAGATATCTGAGAATTTAAAATCTGGATGTACCCCCCAATTCCAAACTCGTTAACTTGCCCGAGAGTACTATTTGAAATGGTTATATTTGCAAAATCGAATTTCCAGATTGCAGTGATTCCAGTATCGCATTGAGTTAGGTTCAACAATGATGAATCACGGCATTCGATTGTACCTCCAACAGTGGAATTTTCAAGATAGGTTGATGAAGAATCGGATGTGACAACGTTTCCAGTAACATTAGAGCCTTGAAAGAGGCGTAGGATACCTGTATTGAAGATATAGATGCTGCCTTGAACAGTTGAATTAATGAGCGTTACATTAGCAGTTTTCATGATGAGGATATTATCTGCAATGGTCTGGTTTTCGATTATTATAGTACCGATTTCGTAGGTTACGCTCGCCTCGAGCGGAGTAGAAGTATTGGGCGTCGAGTCATGCGGCGGAAGTGCGAAAAGTGAGATTTGTTGTATGAAAAGGCAAAAAAGAAACAGCATCGAGAAAATAAGGACAGGTGTTCTAAGCTTTTTGAGTCTTGGCATTAATTTACGCACTTTTCAAACCCTCCGGATTTTCTTCTGATTCTATCGCTTTTATGAAGATTTGTTCAATCTCCAATCCTGAAGCGCGGAATTGGATAACGGGAATATTATTTTGAAGGGAAACTTTTGCGATTGTTTCCCAAATACCTTCCTTATTATCAGTTTCTACAACTAAAACATCAACTTCTTCTGTCATTTTTGTAACCAGAGGAGCAAGAGCAGATCGAAATAGCTCATGATTTGGACTAATTTTAATCAGTCTCGTTCCCAATGCCTTATTTAACTCTTCTATCGTTCCTGCCATTATCAAATGTCCATGGTCGATGATCCCAATGGAGTCGGCATTCATCTTTTGGACTTCAGGGAGGATATGTGTGGAAATAAACATCGTTTTCCCTTCCTGGCGAAGCGTTTTGAGGAGAGTAATCATTTGATTTCGACCAAGCGGGTCAAGATTTGAGGTAATCTCGTCCAATATCAGGAGGTCAGGGTCGTTCATCAGAGCTTGAGCAATACCAATTCGCTGTTTCATTCCAGCAGAGTATTTAATGATGGGGCGATTTTTTGCTTCAGTTAAATCAACAAGGTGCAATAATTCGCTTATCCGCTTCTTAAGTTCCTGCTTAGGCATGTGAAAGATGGAGCCTATATATTCTAGCATTCCTTCGCCGGTCATACCCATAAAATAGGTTGGATGTTCAGGTACATACCCGATACGCTTATGGATGTATATCCCATCTTTCCCTCTAATATCTTCACCAAAAAGTTCTATATATCCTTTCGTTGGGAAGAGCGAACCTATCAGCATTTTTATTGTGGTGGTTTTACCCGCACCGTTCGGTCCTAAAAATCCATAGATGCCACCGGTCACCTTTAAATTGAGCTCATCCACTGCAACCGTTCTACCAAATACTTTTGTAATTCCAAAAGTTTCGATTATAGCTTCCTTCAAAATGAATTACCTCGATCTATCGATTTAAAAATAAAATATATTTAGTCATAGAAATAAATTCGGAATTATAAACCTTTCAGTTAATATTATTGATTAGCATTTAACTCTAACAGCTGAAAAAAAATCACAAACATTTAAAGGAAGATTCGCCGATATATGAGTTCGGGTATTCAAAATGAATGGACCATACTTAGACCTCGTGGACATATTCCTTTGGCACATCATGTTGTTAACCTTTTTTATAATTATAGTTTATTTTATCGAAAAATATCGAAAAATGGAGGCAGCAACGCGATCTTTTATAGGCGGCGTTATCTTCTTCATTACTGCGTTCACGCTTTCTAGAGTTGTAGAAACCATACGTAGATATGTCTATGAAACATCCTCTAAGGTAATTTACGAGACGAACTTTAGTTTAACTGGTCTGGACTTGGTTTTGCGGCTTTCTTACTATGTTTTTATTTGGATCGGAATTGCCATCTTCTATTTTGTATTTGAGAAATATGTGATGAATAATAGGACGAAATATTTACTCATGATGACTTCGATAATTACCACTTTTCTCTCCTTTGTGATGTATTTCACTGGTTGGTCTGATTTGATTTTTGCGCTATATGCCGTATGTTTCTTCATCGTCGGTCTTTTTCCAATCGTGCTGTTCGTATATCTTTCAAGAACCTCTCCAAGTAGAGAACAACGAATTGCTTGGCTCCTCATGATAGGGGGGTTTCTCTTATTGCTTCTAGGGGTTCTGGGGGACATGCCGGAGGCATATTTTGTGACCCAAAATTTGGACCCAACATTTATTCGTTATTTTACTCCGCTAGGTCAAGCGGCAGGAGCAGTATTGATGGCATTCAGCCTTTCTAAAATCTACAAATATGTCTGATGCAGTAAAAATTAATTTGAATTCTTCTCGAGATAATATTTTTTAATATTTTTCATCATTTGTTGGGTGTTTCCTTTCGTTATGCGTTCTAATGTCGGCAGAATCAGTTCTCCGAGAGCAGCTAATGTTTCAGACGGTTCTGCTTTTATAGTAATGCTGTAATAATGGCAAAATCCTTCGGATGTTCGTTCATAGATGCAATACCCGGTCATGCTCTTTGTATAATTACTTTTAACGATCCACCATTCCTCAACATGGCCCTCATATCGATAGTGCACGTCCCATGATATGACCATTTTCATTAATAACAGGTTTAAGGTTGCAGTATAGCGTTCGCCTTCTGGATGGAGTCCCGTCCCTTGAGGGTGAATTCTTTCGACCTTTAACCCCTTCTGTGGGTTTGTGTGCATGATAAACCAAGGCTCGTGGATTGTCTTTATAAATTCTTCGGGGTCAACTTTGAAGGTTTCTTCTAGTTTGAATAAATAGCTTTTTTCTTTCAGAATCCTATAGACGCGATCTGAGAGCGTGTCGATCAGGTAAAAATCGAGAACTTTGTTCTTCATGAACGCTTCCATTGCATCGTTAATTTTTTTCCAAACTCGTGAGAATAAACGATAAAGCGGGATAAAACTGATGCTAAAACTATTTAAGACATCCAATGTATAGAAATTCTTCCAACTTGAGCCTTTCCTTAGCATTTTCAATGTTTTTCTATCATTATCATATTGGGCTTGTAAATATCCAGTGAATTGTAGCTCCTCAGGAAAGGCATATTGCCAAAAATCCTTATCAGGGGCATCTTCAGGAACTTCTGAATCTTGAATATGGCGCAAAAATGCCACGAAATCCCTGACACGTTCTCGAAAGTACCGTCTCGTGCGCCGTTCAAACTTTTTTAACAGCAGTTGAATGTGCCGTGGTTGAAATATTGTTGGAATATACAACATAACTAAGGAATAGAATGGATTATCGAAATAATACTGACGTTCCGATTTTCGAATGAGCCGCTGCTCGTTTTCGGGGTCTTGAAGGACTTTTTTGGCCGTTTTCAATAGGAGATTCTTTTGTTTCGTTAATTTTCTCTTAAAATCTTTCACGTACGGATAAACTAGCATCTTAATTGGAACGAGTGAAAGTAATGCCGATTCAAACGCTTCCGTTTTCTTCGCAACAATTTCTTTCTCAAGTGCATTAAGCGGACGTTCTCCTTTAAAAACCGTTTCCTGAATCACGTCAATCTCCAAACAGCTGTATGTTCACTTGGAATCTAATTAATTGTATAGAAAATCTTTTAATAATTTATCTTTTTAAGGTCGAACGGGTCTCCAGTGGTTTGTTCAATGGAAAAGCGTGCTAGTTTTAGGGTAATGTTGTAGTCGAACGTATTTTGAACTCTGAACGCGTTAATTTCCGTAAAAATTTTGATAAATTCAGGTTCTACATCGAAATTAAAGGTGAATTTTTTCATGATCACCTATCCCTAGATATACAAACCTAACTAAAAATGATGAAGCTGCTTTAATAAGGTTGCATTGGAAACGGACCTCGACTACTTAAATTTTAAATTAAGTTTTATTGTGCTTACTTTTGCAGTGGAAGCCAACCTTAACTGCTCAAATTAAAAATGAAACAATTAAAATGCGCAAAATTTAAAAACCTGTCAAAAAAGACATTTTTTAGCAAAAAACTTTTATAAAAAGTGTTGTTTACTTATTATGAAAACACACTAGATCATACTCTCGGGTGGAGTAAAATGCGAAACACGACAATTCACCTACCGCAGTTGTATCTTAAATTGATCGACGAAATAATCTGTGATAAGAAAATCCCCTGTACCAGCGAATTCATACGGATCGCGATACGACGGTTACTTAAACGCGATCTAAACCTCTTATCAAGCACTAAAATAGGAAAAACTTCAGGGGAAATTCAGGCTTACAAGGAGAAACAAAGACGTGCAAAAATGCAAAAGAGCCTTGATCATTTCAGACTCATGTATGAACTTAATCCTGCAATGCAAAAATATCTGCCTAAGAAATTGAAACCAACTCTATCAAAACAAGCGAGGATTGATTCATTTTGGAAGTAGAATTCCCTGACATTATCGAAACCATTTCACAAATGCAGGCAGCGAATACACGATTTATCACGGTTAAACGATTACGAAAGTATCTCCGAATTGAGAGCGAGAATGGTAAGATGATTCGCAAAATCTCCAACACGTTGGTTTGGCTAACACACTTCGGTTATTTAGACGTGGTTCAAAGCCGCAGTCCTAAGCGATACCGAATCCTCCCGGATTTTTCCCAAAAAACGCGCGACATCGTGCGGATTTATCGGCGATAAAAAGAAGAAATTAACGGGATGCCTTGAAAAATAGATATATTTGAAAAAAAAACTATTATACCAAAATTTTAACCCATAATATCTAGATATATTCTCTGGGGAATACGCACTTATAAGAATA
>JABXJT010000102.1 GCA_013375455.1 Candidatus Helarchaeota archaeon
GAAGGAGGGTATATCGCAGAACAACTTGCACCTCGTGCTAACGCAAAGGTCCATAAAGTAGAATTATTACAACTAGCAGATGAGAAATACCCCATTAAAGCCGAACGCTTTGAAGATGTAATCGAAGCAGCTGCTCAGAAAAAAATATCTGAAATTGAAAAAATTGCCCTTCTTACTCCGAAACAAGTAATTCCGGCAGCAATCATCGAATACCTTTATGACTTATTCGGCAAATCAAACGTGGTTGATAAACAGGAGATCTTTTATAGAATCAAATACGAAAAATCAGATATCGAGATGCACCTCATTCGACAGGCATGTATCATTGCAGACGCTATGATGCGAGGCATGCTTGCGGTGCTCAAACCCGGGATGTTAGAAACTGAAGTGGCAGCTTGGGGATATTTCATCGGTAGGCAACTCGGGTCGGAAGAAGACGGATTTAAGGTAATGGTGGGCGCAAATGAAGCCAATCGCACGTTGATCGGACAAGCGCTCAATAGGAAAATGAATGCTGGTGATTATGTTCATCTCGGGGTGGCACCAAAGCGAGATGGCCTCAATTCGTGCATCCGTCGTTCTGTGATCGCAGTGGATTCCCCTGAAAAAGTTGCTGAAAACCAGAAATATTGGTTTGACTTTATTAAAGGAGCTTATCAGGTGGGCTTCGAGAAGTTCGTAGAGGTTGCTGAGAAGAATCTCCCAGCAAAATACCAGGAACAGGCCTTGGTAGATTTTTTTAAATCCAAATCAGAAGAGGTCTCCAAAAAAATTGGGATAAAGATTGCCCTCGAAAAATTAAAGCCTTATACGGGCACGCATAATAGTGGGTACACCGAATGTGAAGAATTTTTTGGTGCGATCACCTTGGAATCCGATGAACCACTCGGAAATCAGATAGTGATGATGCTTGATGTGGCTCTCAAGGGGATAGGGGATAATTGGAACGATTTAATACTCCCTGATTTGGATTTTATCGTGATCGAAAACACACTCGGAAAATTCGGAAAAAAAGTCGAAACCTTAACGGAACTGCCATTAAATTGCCAATCCCTCGTAGGAAATATACGAGAGCTTTGAATGGTATTTATTAAAAACTAACTCGACATTTTTATCAAAAATTATTTAATATATGACGCAATTAGAGCTATTTAATTATAGTAATTGCGGGGATTCAATGGCGAAATTTACTCGTTCCTATCTCATTTTATGTGTATTATTCCTCATCCCTCTGGTGGGATCATTCACCCTAATCCCAAACGGACAAGTTCCCACGGTTTTAAACCCACCTCAAGCAGGAACTTTTGACGCAGGCGAATCAACCAACCCAGCGTCTCCTGATCCGATATCTGAGGGAGCAGCTTTATCTCAAGATTATGCAAGCGGCAATTCCTACTATTACGAAACGCAATCCAACCCAAAATCAGGTCACTATTATGTATCTTGGTTGAAACCGAAACAGAACATGGATTGTGATTTGTATCTCTATACTGACCAGTTTGTTTCTCCACCAGTAAGTTCTTCTACGACCACAGGCGATGGAGTGCTCGAATGGGTTGTTTTCAGACCAAGTTCATCAGCCAATCCTTATTATATGAGGGTAGCAACCGTTAGTGGAAGTGGCCAACCTAATTACCTCGCATGGGAAGAATCAGTTTCGATAAGTGCAGGAACTCCAGCGACTGGAACTATAGCAGATGCAGGATCTATTGATATCTTTCATGCCAACTTGCTGGCAACCTCGAGTTATACTTTCCGCCTGGCAGTTGATCCAGGATCCAACTTGGATTTGTATCTATATTACTTAGCTCAGGGATCAACAAAGAACGCAGGTGAATCTACTCAAGCAAGTACCACTGGTGGGAATGGGGAGGACGAAACGATTGTAGGTTACTCTCCTGGTGCAGATGGAAAATTTCTGTTGATGGTGGCGCTTGCTGGTAATGGGGGTGCCTATACTCTTACATTGGAGGAAACTTCTGGGGCTATATCGCCACAATTATGGCTCTATCCTGTAATATTTATCCCCATCTTCTTCGGAGCCACATTTGGATACGTCGGACTCCTCCATCTCTATAGATATCTGAAGAACCGAGGTTAGATAATATGACAGGTTCAAATACTGAAAACAGTGACGAGGATCAAAATCGTTTTGTTGATCATCTAAAGAAATTCGGGTCTCGTACTAAAGAGCAGCTGAAAAAATTCGGTGTCCGTGCCAAAGAGCAGCTGAAGAAATTCGCTGATTCTTCTAAGTCAGGATACTCAATAACGATTGAGGATCTAAATAAATTCGCCGCTTTTATTACAATTGGTCTCGGAGTTGCAGCTTATTTCATCCATACTGCATTTATGGTTACTATTTTTCCATCAGCATGGGGATCTAACTTGTGGATACTCATTTTACCTATTATAGGGGGCGTTCTATATTTTTTCTTCGTAAAAAAGCAAGTAGAAGAAAGAAATTTCGAAAAAAAAACGCAAATCTTTCTTATCGTCAGTACAGGCTTATCGTGTGCGGCTTTATTCTGGCCTGGTGTTCCCATTTTTATTATATTTGTAGAGATTTGTATTAGAAGTGACGTCCCATTCTGGAAAGTCCTTACCGAATCCCAGGCAAAACCACAGGCAAAACCCCAAACAAAACCGCGAGTTAAAACCCAATCAAAATCGAGCGTTCAATCTCAGACAAAGTAGAAAATTCTATAAGATTTAAGCATCCCATATCTTTAGACTTTCCATAAGGATTTTCTCTGCCTTTTCTAGAATTTCATCCGTTACATTCGAGAATTCCGCTCGTGCAATAGCCATGGGTATGCGTTTAATGTAATCGCCCATTCTGAGATCGCGTCGTAAGGGTGTATTTGAATGTTTCTGGAAGATTTTATCTGCGTCCTCTAAGTATTTCTTAATTTTTTCGTCTGAAACGCTCATTTTGGGCTGATGAAGCCGGGCCAATTTGACCCACTGATCATAGAGCTCTGGCATTTTTTTAAGTTCGGTCTTTCCCAGAAATTTGTTCTTGAAAAGTGCCATCCGTTCATCTTTCTCCAGATTCTCCGTTTTAATGACCAACCCAAACCGGCTCATCAGCACCGGAGATATTCCAATATCATTAATGGGCGTTTCCCCAAAGATCTTGGATTTCGGATTCGCGAACGCAATCATAATGAAGTTGCTTTCGATATTCTTATGAACTTTCGCTGAATGAACGCTGCATTTTCCGTTAGAAAGAAGCTCACTGCAATACTCAATATCCTCTTTCGGGATTTTATCAAATTCATCTACCAGTACGAGCTTTTTATCCGAATACGGTAAGATCCCGAGTGCACCTGTGTTAAGATTGCAGACTAATCCTGAACGCGTTGAGTTGCCTCCGATTAGTGAAATATTTTTAAATCCGCTAGCGATGATATCTTTTGCCAAGGACTTGCTGCTTCCTGGATCACCAATTACCAAAACATGGATAGGTTCATCATAGCTAGAGAACATCGCAATTGTAATGGATTTCTTTACGACATCATTTCCCTGAATTTCTTCAAACACATTATTCCAAAAACCATTAAATCCCCGGGCTTCTGCAAAATCCATTATTTTCTGCCTGTCGAGGTCTATCCCAAATTTTTGAAATACATTCTTCTTTTTTGCATTAAGGATCGTAACATGACGATTAGCCGCTTCCTTTACACGGCGATAAGTAGTATCGGCTAAATGGGTCTTTTCTTCTATTTGTTTTTGCGCTTCCTCACTTAACATCCCCTTGGTTGCATATTTCTTCGGCGATATTCGAATTCCCTTTTCAATTCGATCAATATCCAAATATTCATCCCCCTCTCGAATTTCTAAAATATCCTTGATAGACACCAATACGGGATCGTTAATATTCAGTAGGGATACCGTAATTTCATCAGGGCTGACCTCTATATCTTCTATATTTTTATTAGCTAATATAGTACGTGCCCTCTCTACAAGCGTATCGCCCTTTTGCTTTCCCATTGCTAATTGCGAGGACGTCATCAGGGCAATCTGCTCTAGTGTAGTGAAGCCCATACTCTCCAACTTTCTCCTATCCGCCGGTCCCACGCCCAATATTGCAAGGTCGTCCATTTAAACCCTCAGTAAACTCATTAATGAAAATTCTGAAACTCTTACTATTTATTTTATTATGGAATAATTATAATACTTATTCATTAATAAGGTGATTTTCTTGAGAATTTTAGGTATCGGTGCACATCCAGACGACTTAGAAATTTTGTGTGGTGGTACTTTAGCCAAATACTCGAGAAATGGACATAAAATATCTATGGCTATTGTAACTGATGGGTCTGCAGGTTCTACTCAATATTCTGTTGAAGAATTAAAAAAAATTAGACATGACGAAGCTAAAAAAGCTGCAAAATTAATCAATGCAGAGTTCATTTGGTTGGGTGAACCAGACGAATTCTTTTTTGAAAACAAAGAAACCCGCAATAAAATCCTTGATCTCATTCGACAGGCTAAACCAGACTTGATCATTACCCACGCTCCTTCAGATTATCATCCAGATCACCAAGCTGTTTCTCAAGCCGTTTTAAACGCTAGTTTCGTTTCAAGCTTAGCGAATATTAAAAGCAAGCACGAGGTGCATGAGTTAGTCTGCCCCCTCTATTATATGGATACACTAGCAGGAGTTAATTTTCAGCCAAGCGAATACGTAGATATAACCGAACATTTCGATCTGAAGCAAAAGATGCTTACGTGCCATTCTTCTCAGCTGAAATGGTTGAAAGAACATGATAATATTGATGCTTTAGAATTGATCGAAACTGTTGCTAAATTTCGAGGATATCAATCCGGCGTAAAATATGCTGAAGCATTTCAACTTGCTCCATACTGGTTGAGAATTAAGCCCGCACGGCTTTTACCTTAAATTAAAGGTAGAAAAATACTCTAAAAAATATTTTCTAAAAAGTATACCTTTTTGTAAAGTTCTCGGTCTCAGGTTCAGAAAAACGATCCCAGAGTATATTGACAAGGAGGAAGAGGGTCAATCCGAGGAAAAAGAAAGATAAATAGCCTCCAAACATGATCAAGCTCCCCTTAAAATACTCTATATTTACGCCTTCTAAGAATTTTTTACCCATACAAACATAATACATTAAAACTAGGACATAATTCAACAATAAAAATGTAAGGCAGAGCTTCCTCAAGGAATGCCATACCCGTAACTTCCTATTCCTGTTCCCATGTGGATTTATGAGAATCAGGAAGGGAAGACTTAGGTGTTTCAAGTGAGGAAGAAACAGGTAGAAAAGGATGATAGAGTAAATGAATAGAATCGTTATTCCAATAAAATTAACATAAGGGATCGTGAAAATAAAAAAATACACTAATAATCCATTGATAGTGGCTGTGATTCCCCCTAAAATGAAGATAAGCAGTGATTTTTTTAGTGAGAATTCTAATTGTAAAGTCAATTCAATTTTATTTAAAAAAGAATGACTTTTAAATTTAAGACATCAAGAACATAAAACTTGAATTAATTCAATCCGCATCTGTAGCTCACCGAAAATGGAAGAGTTTCAATAAAAAAAGAGTTCACAAACGCCTGGAAAATTGCCGCACGTAGCCCTCGATATACTTCTTGACCTTAGCTGCAGGTTCATAAATACCGAAATGGCCTTCACATAAAATATCTCCGCGGAGGGAAATGAGACGGTTTAAGGATTCAACGAAATCGGCGACATTCGAGCCAAATGCATCAAATAACGGGCCGTGAACATCCTGCGCAAATAGAACCCTGGTCTTTTTAACATCGGTGTAGATACAAATTGACCCTGGAGTATGCCCCGGCGTATGCACGCTCACCAAGGTATAATCACCAAAATCTAGTGTTTCCTCTCCCTTCTCTGCAGTTAAAACGTGCTCGACCTTGACAGGTTCATAATCCACGCCATAAAACGTGGCTCCTGTCATTGCAAGTTTCTCCCCCTCAATAGCTGGAACATCATATTTATGGGCATATATTTCAAGATTGTATTTCTTCTTTAACTCAGCAGCTCCCCCAATGTGGTCAATATGACAATGCGTAATTATCATGGCCGTTAAATCATTAGGATCAAGATCCAGCCCTTTTATATTGTTAATTAAGCGATCGATATCTTCCCCTAGACCGGCATCGATGAGTACCAACCCCTTGCTAGTCCGAATCACGTAAATGAGACAGTCCCCCGCTCCAGTCAGGCCGCCGCCTCCAATAATAAAAATTCCATCATGGATCTCAAAAGGTTCTTTCATGGCAGATCACTTTTAATTTCGTTTTGACTAATGATCTAACTTATGAGAAAATCGACTTCATAATTGTTATTGAGTTTTCCTTAATTAGGCGATTAGATGAAGGTAGAATTAGTACTCCCAGCGATGCCATCGTGGCAGGTGGGAGAAGGAAGCAGCGTCCCTCCGCTGGGATTAATGTACATTGCTGGTGTTCTTAATGAGGCAGGACACGAAGTTCAAATAACGGATCAGCAAGGCGAAGATCTTTCAGATGAAAAACTGAAAGAGAAAATTAAAAAATTTGATCCTGGTGTAATTGGTTACACTACATACACGCATTTCGGGCGTAGAGCAATCAAAATTGCCGATTATATTCACGAAGCAATAAATCCAAACGTCATTACGATATTTGGAGGTTTTTTTGCGACCATGAATCCAAAGGAAATCCTTGGAACCTCCAAATCCGTGGATTTCTGCGTCAGAGGTGAAGGGGAATTTACCGCCTTAGAACTCATTAACGCATTAGAGAAAAACCAAGATATTTCCAAAATTCGCGGTATTACCTACAAGGAGAATGGTATAATAAAAGCCACTCCCGATCGCCCAATAATTAAAGACATCGACGCTCTTCCCATTCCCGATAGAAATTTAGTGAAAGGGAATCACTATGGTAACTATGCCAATATGTCAATTGAGAAATTCACTTCTTTAGGGACTTCAAGAGGATGTCCATTTCAATGTAGATTCTGCTTAACAACGCAATGGCATAAAAATATTTGGCGTAAAAGGGATTTTCGAAAGGTTGCAGATGAATTTGAATACCTTCACGATTTAGGTTATAAAAATGCTTTAATCGTTGATGATAATATTAACGTAAGTCCCAAACACGTGAATCGCTTAAGTCATGAACTTAGAAAACGGAAATTAGATTTAAATTGGTTTTGCGAAGGGAGGGTAGGCTCTGGAACTGCTCAAATGTATAACGAAATGCGACGGGCTGGTTGTAAGTTAATTTTCTTAGGAATAGAGTCAGGTAATCAAAGAATTCTTGACTACTTTGATAAGCGTGCTACGGTAGAACAAGCACGTAATACAGTAAAAGCAATACGTAAAGCCAATATTGATATGATTACAGCCACTTTTATCGTGGGTTCCCCTACCGAAACGCTTCAAGAAGTTCATAATACAATTAATTTTGCTTTAAAGTTAGATATTGATATACCTCTCTTCGGAATATTAAATGTTTTCGAAGGAACTGCACTTTGGGATGAATATCTAAAACAAGGACATATTAATCCAGAAGAAGATTGGGGTAAAGCCATTCCTGTCTGTGATTTTCACCCTGATTGCTTACCACGAGACACTCTTGTTAAATTAATAAACCGAGGCTACAAAAAGCTTTTGAATTCCAAAAAATGGGTTCTGAAAGTAATGCTCCGTGCCCTAAAAAGCAGATTCCGACTCAAAATGTATTTAAAAAATCTTGATAAACGTCATACCATAAAACAGCGTTTTAGGTTTGCAGATATCTCTCAACTCGATCTCTACTTGGAAGATAAAGAGGAGAATTAAAATTCCGAATTCAACTCCTGAACCCGAAATACAAGCTATCCCCATCAAAATCCGCCAATACAAAGCAGCTGATAAAGAAAGCGTGCATGCAATAAATCAAGTTTCTCTTGAAATTTCTTTTAATTATTATTATGATTTGTTTCATGAGAGGGAACCTGAACTATTTCTCATCGCTGAGCGTGAAAATGAGATTGTGGGATTTATTCTAGTGAAGACTGGCACGCATTTCGACACATCGTCCTCTGCCCTAGTCTATGCGATAGCAGTAAGCCCCCTACATCGCAGCCTAGGTGTAGGGACTCGACTGGTGAATGCTATTTGTAATAAACTCGAAGAGAAACAAATTAAGAAGTTTTTTCTCCATGTACGAGTGGAGAATATACGAGCCATCCAATTCTATGAGCGCTTAGGATTCTCTAAAATTAAAAAGATAAAACAATTCTATTCTTGGGGCGACGATGCATTCCGAATGCTAAAATATATTGACTAATTAGAATTTGGTTGTGAATTGATCATAACCCTCTTTCTTTAACGGGATTAACTCACCTTGTGAAGATTCCATTAAGATTTCTTTGTCTTTAGTGACTGTACCAATTTGAGTTATCTTCAAATTCATTTCATCACAGCGTTTTTTTACAGTTGGCCACTTCTCCGGGGTAATGGTGAGTACCAACTCAAAATCCTCACCCACATGGAGTGCAATTTCCACGGGATCTAGATTTTGTGCACGTGCCAAGGATTTTACTTCTTCTCGAATGGGAAGTTTTTCTTCTTGAATAAGAATTCCTTTTTCACTCGCTTCTCCAATTTTATGCAATTCGAGTGCCAAACCATCAGTTATATCTCCTGCAGATGTTATCGCGTTTAATTTATTTAACGCAAGTGCTTCGGAAAGGCGGGCTTGAGGTTCTAGGACGCTTTTAAGAAGATTCTCATCAACATTTATTTCCTTTTTTAAGAAATACAAACCCAATGCTGCCTGTCCTATCCAACCTGTTACTGCTACAATATCATTTTCTTGGGCGCCACTGCGTAGCAAAATTTGCTCTTCTGTGGTAAGGCCCACGGCGGTACCTGCTAAAATTATATCGTCAGCTTGGTTTGTATCCCCTCCAAAAACACAAGTGTTATATTCTTCTGCGCCAGCGTTCATACCTTTTGCTAAATTTTCAACTTCTTCGATGGTAATATCCCTTGGGAGTCCCACACTAAAGACAATTCCCAAGGGCTCCGCACCCATTGCAGCAAGGTCGCTTATATTAACAATAACGGCTTTCCGACCCATTTGAAATAGCGTCATCTTTGGTGGGATATGAGTTTTCTTCCCAATTAAATCAGTTGTAACCACGAGAAGCTTTTTATTTCCGAGGCGTATTGCCCCTGCATCTTCTTGTAACCCCTTTGGGTCTGCAACTCCCATGTACACACGAGGTTGTGTTTTGAAGTATTTCCGAAAGATTTCAATTATTCTAATTTCGCTGAGTTCGTCCGGCATTTTGTCTTTCACGCTTAAACAAAGGCAGTAATAAATTTAAATTCATAATCAAGATAGGGAGAAAGGTATGACTCAAGGAGTTTATGCTCTCATCATTGAGAACCGAAAAGAAGAAAACCTCCAAATCGGGAAATTAGGAACTTTTCTATTTCCAAAGGGTTATTATGTTTATATAGGGAGTGCTCTTGGGTCAACTTCAACAAGTTTAGAACATCGGTTAAAAAGACACCTCTCTTCATTGAAAAAATTATTTTGGCACATTGACTACTTATTAAATTCAGAAAATATAAAAATTATTTCAATATTGTCCGCTCCCACTCCAGATCGGAAAGAATGCGAACTAGCATCAGCTATTTCTCGGCAAAAAAATGCTGAAATTTTGATCTCACACTTCGGAGCCTCCGACTGCCAAGCAAACTGCGGAGCACACCTCTTTTATTTCACGCTGGAATCCAACGAACTCATTAAAATGGTTAAGTCTCTATTTTCGAAGATAAACCTGAACCCCGTAATTCAACCTCAATAAGTTTCGTGATGAACCAAGTCTTTTATTGGAATTCGCGGTGTAGGTTTTGGTATTCTTTTTGGTTTACCAATAGGAATAATTGCAATTGGTCGCACGCCATCTGGTATTTTCAAGATGTCTCTTACTGTCGATTCACTGAACGCTCCGACCCAACAGGCCCCGTATCCTAATGCAGTTATAGCTAATAACATGGTCTGAATGGCTGCAGCTGTATCTTGAATGCAGAAGAGATCAACCCCACGTCTTCCATATACGACGGCTGATCGAACTTGATTGGCGCAGACCACCACAACTACAGGCGCCCTTGCAATAAAACTTTGCCCTAGCGCTGCTTTAACTAACGCTTTCTTAACCTCTTGTTTAGTTACTATTATGAAATCCCATGACTGTCGGTTCCCGGCAGAAGGTGCTTTTATGGCAGTCTCCAAGATTCGATGCACGTCTTCATCCGGAATCTTCTCATCTTTTTGGAAATACCGTATCGAATGACGGTTATTAACGACTTCAAAAAAATCCATCTTCATCCCTTCTTTGATTTAATCATCCATCGCTCCATAAATAAATATATAACTCATTGACGAGGTAAAATTATTAACCATGAAATACACGTTTAAGATTGTAGGGGCTCCACCGGGTAAAGATAAAATAGAATTAGACATTGATCCAAATGATACCATCTTAGATATCAAGTATAAATTAGTAAAAAAGGCAAAATTGAAAATCCCTCCACAAAACTTGAAATTCATCCTCCAAAGTGAAACGTAATAATCTTTGATGAAGTTTTAAGATCACATTTATTTAACAATTAATATTACATTTTGATAAAACTTTATTCTCATTTTGAGCTATCAGGTTTGGGTCATGAAAAAATTTGATCTCCACGTACATTCCACGTGTTCCTGGCATAAAATTTGGGGTATTGATGGAATAAATTCACCCAAGGAATTAGTGGAGATGGCCTTGCAGGTTGGACTTGATGGCATTGCTATAACTGACCACAACACTATTAAGGGGAGCCAAAAAGCATTTCAATATGTTAAGGAGAAGAATCTACCCATAACAATAATTATAGGCGCTGAAGTCAGGAGTAAATCTGGAGATATCCTTGCTTTAGGAATTAATAAAGACATAAGGAAAGGCTTGCCCATTCTTGAAACAATTAATGCAATAAAAGAACAAGGCGGAATTGCCGTTGCTGCACATCCTTACAAATACAATACAAAAATTGCTCCCCACCTGAAAGATCCCTCCGTTTGCTCCCGATTTGACGCGATTGAGGTCTTTAATGCAGATGTTGACAGGGCTCATAACCTTAGGGCATCACGTCTTGCTCAAAAAACTAAGATGCCAGGGATTGCAGGAAGTGATGCTCACTATAAAATGAATTTAGGACATGGAGTTACATGTCTTGATATTGAAAACACGGTTATTGATGATGTTCTGAGCGCAATCCAAAAAAACAAGATAGAGTTGGAGTGTAACTATCCTCCTTTACGCAATATGCTCCATCTCTACACTAGAAAAGCTGCTAATCTATTAAAACGATTGATCGGCAAAGGCAAGAAAACTTGCCAACCTTGATTAAGTTTCTTTTTCAATTTGAATTCCCAAATCTTTTAAAATTTTATTTGCTTTTATTCTATTATTCTGGGCTTCTTTGATGTTTCCCAATTTCTCGTAAATTCTAGATAAAAATAGTAACGCGGTGGCGGTTAATTTTAAATGTTTATATTTCGTGGCAATTTCGAGTGCATTTTCGAACTTATCTTTTGCCTTAATATACTCTTCTCTATTGAAGAGTATTTTTCCGAATCCTACCTCTATATTTAATAAACCAATCAACATTTTGTGAATTTGAAAATATTTCTGAGCTCGTTTATAATGTTTTTCTGCAATATCAGTTTGTCCGAGTTCAACATAGATATCTCCAAGTGTTCTATTCACGTTAGCCTCTCCCCTCTTATCGTTGTGCTTTTTCATCAGTCGAGATGCCTTTTCAAGTAATGAACGTGCTTCAGATAATTTATCGGCGTGATAATGTACTAAGCCTAGATCGGATAGAGCCCGCGCCTCACCGCGTCTACCTTTTTGTTTTGGCATTTTTCGGTAAATCTTCAACGAACGTGAATAAAAATCGATAGCATCATCGTATTTATCCAAAAAATCCAGAACTGAGCCAATATCTCCCAAGATATCAGCTTCCATTTCTCTATTTTTAATTTGTTTCGCAAGATATAAACCTGTCTGATACGTAGTTAAAGCATCCTTAATGTAATTATTTCTAAAATACAACCCCCCAATTATTCCTAAAGTCTCTACTTGTGATTTCTTATCATTCAACCCTTGAAACTTTGATAACGCCAATTTAAATGAACTGAGCGCATCCTTGAATTTATCGCTTTTAGAATGGGCAAAACCCATTCCTAGATAAGCTTTCGCTTTAATTTTTTCTTTCACGGCTTTGTTATTCACTACTTTTTTCCAAAATTTTATGGCCCTAGGTAGATTTCCCTTCTGAAAAGCTGAAACCGCCACAGCATATGCTTCAATAGCTTTATCTTCAGCGATAGTCGATGAACCTCCGTGCAAAGCTTCGGATAAGAAAAAGAATAAGAAATGTAGGTTTAAAACTTTCTATATTTGTTTAATGAAGTTTAAATTCTTTTGATTTAACCTGACTATGTGCTGCTCTTGATATGGAAATCAGTTAGAAATATATTCTGGAATGATTCGTTGCCCTGGATGCATTAAAACAAAATTAATGCGTTTTTTAAATTTATTTTGGTGTCTATTTTTGCGGCGTCTTCGCCTCGTTCGTCTTCTTGGCTCAATTATATCTCTATAGGGATCTTTTAACAGCCTCTCAACTTCTTTCCGTGCCGTTTCTGTCCATAAGGCACTTGTGTAGGGCGTGTATCCGAGTAGTAATTCAACACCAGAACGTGCGTGAAGTATCCAAAAGCTCGGCAGTTTTTCTGCTAGATAAACATCTGCTTGAATGATTTGATTTGCGATGTCTGATAAATTCTGAATTCGCCAAACTCCCCAAGAACGAATCGATTTTTTACATGGTTTAATTAATTTAACGGAAGCTGATCCGTCACTTCTTTGACCACCATGTAATAAAGTAACTGATCTATCATCCCAGAAAAGAGAACGCACTCCTTTCTTTTTCAGCAATTCGTTGTACTCTACTTCTCTTACTAACTTTTGAAAAGCCCATCCTGACAGAATCACTTTATTATATGCATCTGCCTTTTCTCCATCCCATTGAGGCACCAGAGTCTCTCTATCAATATAACGATCAAGTGCTTTATAGGCATCTTTCCACCATCTTGGCATTGCAATTTTCTTTAAAACATGCGATCTATTTTCAATCGCGAATTCCATCACATCGGGGTCGATATACACCCACAAATTTCTGGTATAAAACCTACTCCTCAAATCTCGTATGAACTGGGGGTTGAAATCCACGTTAGTCACACCCTCTTGACGAATACGTTTCGTAAATAGTTTTTCAGGGAATCGAATTTTACAATAGGAATGTCCAAAACGTGCGAATCCTTCAAAATCCACGTGATTTTCTGTAACGGTTACAACTGGATCATAGATTTTATTCAAGTTCACCCCTGGATGGGCCATCAAAATTTGGTTTACTTGTAAAATACCGGCTCTAAACAGTTCGGGATTCAAGACTTGGCTTTCTAAAAAGGGAATCGTTTGATTTGAATTGATTACGGGTTCTAGGACTAATTTATTATCCGATACATAGCTGCCTTGTACTAATTCTTGTTCTAATATTACAGACATATTATACTACCCTCATATATTAATAATATTACGGCGATATGAAAAACTCTGTTATTGATTTTCAATAATGAGTAGTAATTTTTATCAAGTTCTCCCATATTAATCTATTTTACATGAATAGATAAAAATCTTTAAAAATACTGTTCCGATAACATTAGAGCCTTATAAAGCTCATTTCAAATTTTTTAAGCCCTTTTTAAATTCGATTTCAGTTTTTAAAATAAGAGTTTAATGGAGTTACATCCTATCTGGAACTTGTATGCCCAATAAATCCACGAGCAGAATTCGTAACAGGATGCTTATGGCTTGAACTAGTTGTAACCGCGACGCTTTTAATTCTGGGGTGGCAGCTTTCAAAACTGGGACTTGATGGTAGAAATCATTGAACTTATCTGCAATCAAAAGCGCATAATTCGCAATTTGATGAATTGCAAAATTTTCGGCTACTTCTTGCAATAGCTGAGGGAATTTCGCAATTAACCGAATGAGTTCTATTTCAGTTTCGTGGGTCAATAAAGATGGATTAGGGTTTTGAATACTTCCTTCATGTTTGCGAAAGATACCTTGAGTTCTAACATAAGCATATTGAACGTATGGGGCACTCTCCCCCTCAAAATTTAGA
The DNA here is from genome assembly GCA_013375455.1 of Candidatus Helarchaeota archaeon. Next base: position 14,281 of record JABXJT010000102.1, read on the forward strand.
ACATCCTTCCATTCAATAACAATTTTCTTCTCAGGACTATATTTTGCTAAATAATATTTAACGGCACCGACCCCTATAATTTCTGCAATTTGATTCATCAATTCCCTGGAAAACTCTTCTTCATGGCGTTTTTTAACTTCTTCCAAGGCTAATTCAACGGCTTTATTCAATGCAGCATCCGCTTCAAATCCAACCCAGGTGCCTTTCCTTCCGCTAAATGCCTGTTGGCCTGGAAGCCAAACCCATTTGAAACTTAAGTGATGTGAATTTTGGTACTGTTTCTCATGGCCTGTAATTTTTAGGGCATGATTGACGACTTGTTGGGGATACTTCTGCTCATATCCTATCACATTTATTGCTAAATCCCCATGTCCAAACCGTTGCATATAATTTCCTTCTTTTGAAGTTTCCCAGAGATCTTGGCCATTAGGTTGAGTTCCCCATTTACGAAACTTGAACTTACCCTTCACGAGATTCATTTTAAAAAAGTGTAAACCAATATCACGCCCCGTATATGTTGCGACATCATTAGATCGAACGATAATTTTATATGGCTTTTCCATTTGACGATAGTCTTCTCCAAATTCTGACATATCAACGACAATACAGCCTTTATCTTCGCCCTTATCTACCTTATAAACTTTATCCGATTGCAGCAATTCGGTGAGAGTTTCCTCGAAGATTCCTGAGGCGATTACATCGCTCTCCCAAATTAGGAGATCGTAAAAAATATTCATACGATTAGCAGTTTCAAGTTGTCCTTCTAGGGCTAATTGAACTAAATTGTTAGCTACTGATTTACATTCGGGATCTCCATTTTCTAATCGTGCTATTAAATCCTGAATCTCTTCTTCTAATTGTGGATTCTTTTCAATTGCTTGAGATGCCTGTGTATAAAGTATCCCAAGCATAAAATCATCTTTAATTCTCAAATTACTAAAAGCTTTTAATTTTTCTTCAATAAAATCTCTCATTTTTATTTTATACAAGTTTTCATTCTGAATACTCACAATTAAGTATTCATCTTTTTCTTTCATTCTTAGATGCTTATGAAGTTTTAATACTTCTATGTCTTTTTCTAATCTTAATTCTTTTAGTGCTTCGTTCAATTTACTTATTTTTATTTGTCTCTCTCGTTTCTCTATCTGTAATCTTTCAATATGGTCTAATTTCACATCGACTTTTCTTTTCAAGTATTTTATTCCCATTGATATATTCATTTCTTCTGTTTTAAGTGATAAATAATCCATAATCAATGCATATGCAATATAATCTTTTAATTTACGTGAAGGAAGTCTAAATTGGACTGAAATTCTTCCATAATCTTCCCATTTTATAATTTCTAAATCTCTTTTATCGATATAAAGAGCTTCCTCGTCACTTTTTCCCACTTGAAATCGTTTTTCAAATAAATTCAAAAAGCCCCATATTAAAACCGCCACTTGTCTCCCTAAATCATCCATATAATTTTCTATTTCTACCTTATATCCAATTTTTTTTAAAATTCGCCCCGTTATATCCCCTAAAACCGCACATCTCATAGTACCCATATGAATAGGTTTAGTAGGATTGGGTGAAGTGTGCTCTACAATAGCTTTTTTTCCTTTTCCTATCGATAAATTCCCAAAATTTTCCTTTAATTCAATAATTTGATTGAGAATCTCCGTGTTAAATTTCTCCCAATCTATGAAAAAATTGATGTACCCTCCGCCTGCTACCTCTAATCTCGAAAAATAAGGTAACTTTTCAAGAGCGATTTCGTTTGAAATCATATCCGCAATTTCACGAGGGGCTCTCCCCATTATTTTCGCTAATGGAAAACACACTCTAGTTTCAAAATCCCCCAAATTAGAATAACGTGGCTCTTTAATTAGATTTCTTAAATCTTCTGGCGTAATTCCATCGACATCTAATTTATTTAAAACGCGCTCTAATTCAGTAAGGATTTGAGATTGAAGATGGTCCCAAGGATTTTCCATGTGTAAAAGCATCCTCGTACATATTCAAGTAAAATTATTTGGAACTGTTATTTAAATATGAATCAAATCAAGCATGTAACAATAAAAAGAAAGTAGATTGACTAATTTACAAAATTAATGCCTTTACCCGTGATAGTAGCGATCTGCAGTTTTCCTCCAGAAGCAATATCCCGTTTTCGTGCAGCATCGATTGCTCGCTTTACTAGGCTGACTCCTTCCTTTACTGTCATTTTATCTTTATATCCAGCTTCTAGCACGCCAAAGCCGACGACACTTCCGCTTCCTACCGATGTGAATTGTTTTTCTTCGATGATTGAACCAAATGGGTCTAAACTATATAAATGCGTACCTTCTTCGTCAAAGCCTCCGATGAGTAACGCACTATAATAAGGAAACATCCTATTTTGAAACAGAAGAACCGCTGTTAATTGAGCTGCAGCTTTAACCAGAGTGGATTTTCCAAGTTCTAATTCACGTATGGCAAGCAAAGCAGTTAAAGTTTTCACGACTTGTTGGCAATCTGCTACACCACCCGAAATTGTCATTCCGATCCGGGGCGTAATTTCGAAAAGTTTCGTAGCATCCTTGCTGGCAACAAGATAACCCATTGTAGCTTGGCTTTCAGTCGCAAGAACCACACCATCTTTACAAACCACTCCCATTGTCGTGGTACCCGTCTTCAAAATTGGTATTTCT
>JABXJT010000192.1 GCA_013375455.1 Candidatus Helarchaeota archaeon
TTTACAAGACGCATCTCATCTTGTGGATCTAGAGGTTCCCAGCTCTCATAGTCATTAAAATCGCGAAAATAACCACCGTGATATCCTACTATCATCGTCCCATCCTCTTTATACTTTTCAAATTTCATGACCCCACTCTAAAATCTCATTTATATCGTGCATGAATTTTCCTATCCTTTTAGTTCAATTCCTTTCTGCTGGATCAAGGACTTGGATTAATGTATTACTTCTTTTGCAAGTACTTTTTGAGGCAGGTTTTTAATGATTTCCTCTGCTTCAGTCATTATGCTCTGAATTAACTCAGAAGCTGTTGGGATTGAATGAATACGACCGGTGACCACGCCCCCTAAATAGCCTGCTTTTTCATCATCTTCGGCGTAGATACCATCAAGTCCTTCCATTTCGAGACCTAAAATTTCTGAAGTGGTCTCAACTGGATTTCCTTTAAAAAGTTCAGAAGCTCCTTTGATGGTTGCATCCACAATTTTTAAGGTTTGAGGGGATCTTACGAATCTCATCGGGCCAAATATTCCTCGACCAACTAATGTATCCACTTCAGCCGATCTAACCAGTTTTTCTTTCCAACTTTGTTGAAAATCACTTTCTTGAGTTGCAATAAAGCGTGTTCCCATCTGAACCCCAATCGCTCCAAGGGCTAATGCTGCCGCAAGTGAGGCACCATCTGCGAATCCTCCAGCCCCTACTACAGGCTTTTTAACGGTTTTTACTACTTCGGGTAAAAGAACCAATGAGCTAACATCTCTCCAAGCGCAATGCGCGCCTCCTTCGCGCCCTGAGGCAATTATTACGTCAGCATCTGCTTTTTCCACTCTTTGCGCAGTTCTTACACTGGGTACTACGTGGCACCATGTAATAGATTCCATCTCTTTTATAGGGATATAAGCTTTTTTTGCTCCTTTCGCTTTAGCATCAATCGCCCAGGGAAGCGGATCTCCAGCCGAAGTAATAATCACCTTTAATTTTTCTGCCACTTCTTCGTTTTCTTTTATAGTTTCAATAGTACCTTCAATCAAGGGTTTTGCTGCAAATAAAAATTCGACTGAGACTGGGCAATTTACACCGAATACTGCATCCGGGTAATCTCTTAATTCCGTGATTACGTGATTTATTGCTCTTTTTATTATTTCCTTAGGCGTCCCCGTTCCAAAGACTCTTGCTGCCGAGGAAGGAGCTGCTGTCTGCCTTTTCCTAGTACCTGCAGCCATTCCAATCGTGCTAATTATTCCTAATGCTCCTGCCTTTGCAACAGCGACACACAATTCAGTTGTGCTATATGGACCCATCCCGGCTTGAATAATGGGATATTTTGTCCCAATAATATCTTGAAATTTTGTTTTAATCATTTTTTAAACCTCTCAATAGATTATTAATTATTATCTATTTTTTATCAACCTGTTCCAAACTGTTTTTTTACCTTCGCTCTTTGTACTTTTCCAACAGGCGTTAAAGGAAGTGTTTCTGCAAAGAGCACGGACTTTGGCTTTTTATAACTTGCGATTTTTCCCTTGCACCAGTCGATTATTTC
>JABXJT010000103.1 GCA_013375455.1 Candidatus Helarchaeota archaeon
ATCGCTTGATCGTACCAAGTAAATTCCATAATAATTATTTACAATAGTATTGTTCTGAATGATGCCATTGGTGATGTTTTCACTCCAAATGCCTGCATAGCCCGTTTCGGTCCCAGTCACCGTGCAGTTGCGGAGGATGAAGTGCGCATCCGTGTTATTGATCAAGATGCCATGCACCCCCAAACCGCTGGCATTGATGACATAATTTTCGAGTATCCACGGAGTGCCCGGCTGCCCGTTTCCGCCAGAATCGTATAAATCAAAATCCGCATTTGCAGTAATGTTAAACGGGGAATCCGCCTTGATTGACAACTCCGGGCTCGCTTCCCGTGCTTGAACCGCATCCTTAGGTTGAGGTACAACGCAAAACGGCATTATAAGAAATGAAAACATCAATGTTACTACTAAAACTTTTAAAATCTTCCGCATTGGCATCCCTTCCACGTCAAATCAAAAATACTTTGGAGAAATGACTAATACAAATTTCTCTCAAGGGATATATATAACCATGGGACGTTGAAAAAGAGTAAGGGGAAAGGCACTTCACGCTTCAAGTAACTCATATTGTTTTAATTTGCGTATAAATTCACCGAGATCTTCCTGCGCCGTGGTCGTGCGCCTGATCGTCCTCGTTAAACTTATTTAGATAACAAATATTAATTAAACGAGCAATTAAGTTATTTTATTTCTTTTGGCTTCGTACGAGGAAGCCGTTCTCGTACTGACAAGAGTGGAGGGAACATCTTATGTGGTTCCGTTTGGTACCAATAGGCCGTGGAGGAATAATCATCGGATCTGTGGTTAGCGTGTCCATGTTCAATGGTGACTTTGATAGATTTTTCAAAATAGATCGGGTCCTGAACGTGAAACCGATAGTACGAGATTTTCCCAGACCAATTTTTACCTCCAGGAAGCGTTACTCCATGAAAAGGCGCGTTATATTCTTGCGCGGGGCAAAATGCAGTATTAAAATAGTCTTCCGTGCCAGTTCCAAATATCGTTGGAGTTGAAGCACCATCAATATAAATCATATCATCACCTTCGCCTGGCCAATTGTGTAAGGAAGTCTCTCGAAGATTATGAATGTTCAAATTGCATCCCACGTAATGCCCTTTTCCTTCTGCTTCTAAAATGACATAATTTCGCGAGAAATCCTCATTTATCCCACCCAATTGGAATTGAGCGTTGTTTAAACCTTCTTCTGATATTCCCTCACAAGGATTTTCTCGATGCCAGGTTGCATGGAAGCGTCCCAACCCTTCAGGTAACGAATCATACTCCTCGTAATCTATATAGAAATAGAAAATTAACCCACTCCGTGCCGCATTCTCGATTTCAAAAATCGCTCGTTCCGCAAATGGCATTGGGAAGAAACAGTTAAATCCGCGTCCATCCTCGGGTGACATTGTTAAGGGTAGCGAAACGAAATTTTTACATATCCCATGCCCAATGCCAAAAAAATCACCAATCGGCACCTCGATACTGGGATTTTCTTCATTGTCCCAATAGGCTCGAATTACTACTTTGCGTAAAAAGTATTTAGATGGACAAGCCATTGTTACCCAAATATGCGTTATGCAACCTGCTCCGTTAATGTCTGCAATGACTTTTTTCATCCCTTTTTTGGTCCCTATTGGAAGAAAATCTCTATTGCCATGCGTTGGGTTATGGCTCGAAACCCGCCTGCGTTTCGTCTGGGCAGATCTCAAACGTGGTAAATCCCGTAAGGAACTACTAAACCAAGTCATTTATCCTCACTCATTTAAAGTAAATAATTGGGACTTATTTTGGAATTGTAATTAATAAATGTGATGATTAATTAAAGAGATAGTTCATAGAGATTAATCATTTTCTTGGCAATTGATTCCCACGTATATTCTTTTGCCCTTTGTCGAATTTTTTCCTTCGTGTGTTGCTTTTTAGTTGAGTTGGTCAAAGTTTCATTAATACCCTGAGCTATCTTTTCCGGGTCATTATCGACAACTATTCCATAAGGTGTTTTACACGGTAATTCGGTTCCAAAAATGTACTTGGCTCCGTGAGTAAGGGTCGAAACCACTATCTTTCCTCTAGCCCACGCTTCCAAGGTCACGATCCCAAATGGTTCATAATTTGAGGTAAGGCATACCAATTCTGCTCCATCAAAAAGTTTCAGTTTCTCCTCATTACTCACGTTATACAAAATAACAATATTATTTGATTTCGAAGCAAGAGATTCAATGTAATCCCCATAATTCTGCCTCTTCTCCTCCAACATACCAGCAATCACAAAATTATAGTCCTTGGGGAGAAATTGACTTGCTCGGATGAAATTCTCAAAACCTTTTTCTGGACTTATCCTGCCAAAAGAAAGCACGTATGGGTTACGCAGCCCGAATTTATTCTTGAATTCCAATATATTTTCCTCTGAATAATCTACTTCTAAAAATTCTGAGTCTATTCCATTAGGAATTACGTGAATTCTATTGGAGTCCAACCCAGGGGCTAGATCCAGCATATCTTGCATTACACCAGGAGATATCGCAACGATTTTTTTGTTGGCTCTTAAACTTTCTCCTTCTAATTTCACTATTTCCTTAAAAATAGGCTCACTCATGTCCCCTTTGACACCTCTTTTACTAAGTAAAATGTGATAGGTTGCAACCACATTCACGTGTTTTAATTCTCTAGCTAGTAGGGGGATGTAATAATATCCATGTAAATGTATGATGGTGTCTTTATCATAATTCTCCTGTAAATATCCCTTAGCAAGCTCAAAAAACTCGTTTCTTCTGTCATGCTGTCTATCTTCACTTCCTGAATAAGGTGTCGTGAATTCATCACTATCTTTTAACTTGAGCCGGTGCACGTGTAATCTGCCATCGTAATAGTAATCATCTTCATTTTCCCCTTTACAAGCCACACCTAACAAATCGATTTGCTTTAACCATCCCAATTCAGCTTTGATTAAATTAGTAACCGCTACTCCTTGCCCTCCAGTTATGTGTCCGGGGTCCTGCCAGCACACGTGCACGATCTTCATATCATACATGAGGTCAAACTCCATCAATGGTTTATGTGTATCTTATGGAAAAAATTATGTTTTTTGCATCATGAAAAATATATATCCGTAATATTTTGAATACTCTTTATACATGTCAATCTCTAATTGCGTGAGATCTAGAAACTTATTCTTCTCCACGTCGCCTTCATACTTTTCTCGAAAGAATGCAACCTGCTTTTCAAGTGGGTTATAATATTTAAACCAAGCTGATTCTGGTAGCTTGAAATGATCTATTAATTCATATCCAAGCCCCTCTATAATTTTCTTACTTTCTCTAAGGGTTTTAATTGCTGGATATGCTTCGATCAAAAACTTCCTGATAGCTTCTGGAGGATCATCTCTGAACCAGCAAAGCTCGGACACGACTAGATAGCCTCCATCCTTCAGAAAAAAGCGCCATTCCTCAAGTCCTTTCTCAAACCCGATTATGAAGATCGCTCCCTCCGACCAAATTACATCAAAGCTTTTTTCTTCAAAGTCCATTTCGAGCATCGACTGGGTTATTGTTTCAATTTTTTCTGCAACCCCTTGATCACGTGCATCTTTCCTTAGCTTGTCAAGAAATGGTTGATGAATGTCCAAAGCAATGATTTTCCCGTCTGAAATTTTTGCTAGTTCTATCGTTTGCATTCCCGGCCCACATCCAATGTCTAGGATTTGGGGGTGGGGTGGCAGATCCCTCAACATATTAAATGCCTTGCGCGTGGATTCATTGTTGCCCGGACCTGCCCTTGGAAGATCCGCGTGCAACTCGAAAAGAAAATCTAAGTCCATTTACCCTGCTTCCCACCTCAAGTATATTTTTGCTTTGAATGTTTCATTGGGTTGAAGAATTCTTAATCCAGTTTCAATCCCTGAATTTGCTAAGTTGTAAGCATTTGCAATGCAGGTGTACGGTTCCATGCATATGAATGCGTGTTCTTTTGGGGCGTACAGAACATAATAGTCAAAATTTTGGTCCGAAGTTACGGTCAATTTCAGGTTTGTTGCTTTATTTCTGAGCCAGCATGAGATTACTCCATCTTTATTTTTCTGGATGTTGCCAAAAAGATCATCCATGTATATTCCCGCGAGGGATTTTTCCTCCCGAAAGTCAAATTCATCCGGGATTTCTTTTGTCTTGCCGGTTGGGAGAATATTAACCAATTCATAAATTTCACTCGCAGGGAAATAGAGCACCCAATCTGCACGCGTTCCAGGTAATAAAAAATAAGGATGAATCCCATAACCGAATGGAAATGGATTCTCACCAATATTTTCAGCAGTAAAGACCATTTCGAGTTCTGAGTCTCTTAACATGTAGGTGAATTCTATCCTAAATGGAAATGGGAAAACTTTTTCAACTTCTGCATCTGACCGGTATGCTGACTTCAAGAAGGCTTCTTTGTCCGATGGCGATGAGAGTTCTTCAATTTCCCATTTCTTATCATATACAAAACCATGAATCGTGGTTCCATCACTAAAATTAATCGGTAATTGAAAATTTTGATTTTGGAAGGTAAATTTTCCCTCCGGGATTCGTCCTGGAAAGGGAAAAAGAATGGGATTCCCATAGAACTGGCGTGATAATTTCTTTAAATTACCAATCTGATCAGGAATGTAAATTAACTCGTTTCCATTTCCAATTGTTAAACTCACTAAATTGTTCCCAATCTCTGGAATTATCCTAGCTCTTACTGAATTTCTATCGTCAATTAAATTAACAATCTTAATATCTGCCTTTTGTTCAATTTCACTCCTAAATCGCTTCATTTAACGACCACACCAAAAACTCTCTCTATTCTAATAGATTTTTTCATTATTCAGGTGTGATCAGCTACATACTCAAAGACTTATAAAAACCTTCTAATTTAGTTATAAAAACTTATAAATTTCTAGAAAAATCTATAAGCCTCTATGCCAATTCTCCATCTACTCGCTCGCGAACTAGAACAGTTTTTTTTTATTAGCAGGACTTTACTCGATCTTCACAAGCTCTTCACAAGCGCGTCTCAACTGCCTCGAACCGGTGGTAACCACGTTGGACGCACTTATCATTCTCTTTAAGACCATTGACAAATAAAAGGAGAATTATGAAAAATGATAATAAATTATGAGAAAAATATGACTTCTATTCAACATTGACTACCGGTTCAACATCAACTACAGCTTCAACTCTACCAATCAAATTATCAATAAACTTTGAATCAGTAATTTTGATGGATAAAGCATCATTTGGACATGCACTCACACATCTTCCACAACCCAAACAACAATCCTGATCAATTACAGCCTTACCATTCTCGATTTCAGTTTTTCCATGAAAAACACATACCTCAAGACATGTTCCACATCCCTTACATTTAGTAGGATCTAGACTAACCTCTATTCCTTCAATCCTTTGATAAATCGAAATCATACCTGCAGAACCGTTAGCAAGTACCTTTCCATTTATACAACAGCATGTACAACAAAAACATGAGGCTAAAAAGTGCCCTGTATCCTCAATGTTGTGTCCCTTTGCTTCTCCTTGAGCCCTTCCAATAATAGGGATTAATCCATCTTCAAGTGCCATTCTTACTCTTTCTAATGCCTCTTCTTTAGTGGCAAGTCTAAGAGATTTACCCAAAAAGAAATGCATTTTCTTCACATCATCCCCCATATACATACATCCTAATTCATGATCATGGTTTTTACAATCAAAATGTACTCTACATGGACAATCTGTATAAGCAATTGCACTAGCTTTATTAATGAAATGTTCAAAAACTACAAAGGGAACAAGCATGTTTTCATGGGCGACAGATTCATTTACTGGAATATATGCACCATATTGAGTAGGATCGGTTCCTTCAACGTGAACAATATTTCTGATAAAGGGAATCCTTGATAAAATAAAGGGAGAAAAAATGGGATCTTTTGAATATACTATTAACAAGGGAATTTTAACATTTATGGGAAATGAACCATTATCTAGCATCATGCCTTTATATCTTACATTATAATCAGGATTACCATTATTATACACACCACCGAGAAAACTCTTTACCTGGTCCTTATCAGAAAAAACAAGCTTTACATCAGCATCCTCAATATGTTTCCCAAATTCATAAGAATACTTATTTTCTTCAAAAATCTGATATGCCAAAATACCGGTAATATCCCAGTTAACTTTAATCACTTTATTATGAAACCTCTTCTTATATTCTTCATCGGAGGTTCTGTCAGAATTTTTAAGCATTGATTTTATAAGAGTGGCAATATTGTCATCTTGTTTTATTTTTTCTTGTTCCATTTTTGCTCCAGTAAATGGGGGTAAGCTAAATAGGTTTAATGCGTTTTTAGCCCGTCCAATTACCCCAAATTCGGGAAAATTTAATAACTCTGGAGTTTTTCCATCTTCTTTCTTAAAAAAAGCAGTACAGACTTGTTTTTTTACAAACACACAAAAATTATTATTTTCATCTCTTCCTTGATCAAAACCCGAGATCTTACCACTCAATAGGTCCCAAATGAGCGAAGTATCTGGTATAGAGAGTGTTATATCAGCATCATCCAAAAATTCTCCGATCTTTTTTGTATATTTTGTTCTTTCAAAGATTTGGTAGGCCTTTACCCCCGCCAAATTGAGATTCACTTTAAGTGTAAGATGTTTAAAATCTTTTTGATAAATTTCATGATTAACATCATTAAGTGAATTTCTAAAAATTATTCGTAAAGCCATCTTGGCTATAAACTTCTGTGGCATTATACGTAATATTTTTGATAGTAAACCTAAAATCCAATTTTTTATCTTTGTATTACTACTAATACTCAATTAAATCATCTCCTTTATCATTTTTTATTTTTGATCTTTTTTTTAGTTCTTCAGCACGTTCTAAAAGAATATTATCTACGAATTTCTTATCGTCTTTAAAATAACGCAGGACTAAAATCCACGTACCCACATTTATTAGTCCAACAAATGCCGATAGAAGAAAAGCAACATCATAACCATTTGGGGCATATAATACAATCAAATAACCGGCGATTATCGCTCCTAAAGCAACACCTAATTGATCTATAAATCTTGCTATTTGAGACGAGGTTGCTCTATGCTCCGGAAGATTGATCTCTGTCACTACAGACGACCATATTGGTCCTGTACCGCTGGCTATGAAGAAGACCGTAGTTAATAGCACGAAGAACATCAGAAATGAAGGATCGGTAAATAATACTCCGAGACTTGTTATGCCCGAAGCATCCCATGGAATAATTATAGCCATTACAAACAGGGGTTTGGCAGCTAGCATTAGAACTATACCTAATTTAATTCTTATTACGGCATTTTGAGTTTTTTTATATAATATATCCGCAATTTTTCCCCAGAATAGAGGACTTGTATATATTGCAACCGAGAGAAGCAACATGGGAAGTACTGCGATCTCTACGCTTACTCCATGACCAACGGTTAACCATAACGAAGCAAACAAGTAAACGCCCTTAGGAAAAGCATCAGAAAAATTTAATACTAAAATTTGATTGCTCTTTCTCCGAAAAACATTCTTTAATCCCTTGAAATTAATACGATAATCGTATTCAACATCCTTTTCCTCCAAGACCTGTTTTAAAGCGCTCTCTTTACCACCAGTTTTAGGCAATTTCACAGTTAGCAATAATGATGTTAGTAATATAGTGATCCCCCCCGTAATTATGTACGGAGTCCTCCATTCTCCTACTAAGATGAATCCAAGAAAAATTATAAATCCAATTATAACTCCAAACAAGCCAGCAAATGCAATTAATCCGTAATTCGTACTTCGGTTTTCAGCTGGAGTAATATCAGCTATAAAGGTAAAAATCGCTGGACCAATTATACCATTCCCAATTCCAATAGAAATTATGGCAAGAACGAAAATCTCATATGACCATGAATATCCTACTAGTATACAATTAATTCCCGTAAAAATACTACCAATTATAATAACTGACTTTTTATGCATTTTATCTACGTAATATGCTGAAAATAATCCCGCAACAGCAAATAAAATAGCACTAACACCCATTAAGGAACCCAAAGCGTTTTCATTGAGGTTCCAAGAAGTTTCTGCATCTACAATCCATGGGAGGATGATTGCAAAAATACCTGATGCTAAACTCATGAAAAGTGTAATTAAAATAACAAGTATTATTGATTTTTTTACCTTGATTTTTTTTTCACGAGAAATCCTTAACGCCCCAAGACATATTCTTCAATCTTCTACATGGTATGAATATTGGGTCATAATGTTAAATCATATTTCATTATGTTTTTAATCCTATATTAGTAGGATGTCCTTACGAAATGAGGAAGCACGCAATTGTTTTGAGAGCGCTATCGCTCTTGAACCAGGTAATATCAATGCCTGGTACTGTAAAGCCTTATTACTTTTTACTCAAAAGAAAATCCCGGAGGCTAAGGATTGCTATGAAAAGATTTTGACGCTCAATCCTGGCCCTGAATACGCTCGAGCACTCGAAAACTTGAAAAAAACAATTGACCTCAATACGGCAGAAAAATAATTACATCCACTAAATCACTAAAAAAGTGATGGATTGGCTCCACTAGATTGGGTGGCAGGACTTTAGACAAATTATCCATGAATAAATCGAAGGCTTCAGATAGTTTAACACGGTTTCTTAAAACTTCCAAATTTTTTCTCACTATATAGGACAAGGCCATTTAAATTTACCACCTACATCGACCATTTACCGCACCGGTCACCCCAGCGGGCAATTACCTCACCATCATCCTTCTCAACATACGTGACTTCACATTGATTCGGGCAATCCTTACAATTGAATGCCTTAGGCGTGAATACCATGTCACTGACTTTGAATCCGCGGAAATCGGTGCTGACATCTTCATGAACAACGTGCTCTCTCGCTAACATTGCTGCACCAATTGCTCCCAACGTTAGGAAATATTTATGAACTATAATTTCACACCCCAATTCTTTCTCGAATGCCCTTTTAATCCCGGAATTAGCTGCCACCCCACCTTGGAAGGTAACAGGAGGCTCTAATTTCTTCCCCTTGCAAACGTTATTTAAATAGTTTCGGACCAAGGCCTCACAAAGCCCCTTAACAATATCTTGCTTGGAATGGCCCATTTGTTGTTTGTGAATCATGTCGGATTCCGCAAAAACGGTGCATCGCCCCGCAATGACGACTTCAACCGTGGATTTAGCTGCCATATCACCGAATTGCTCGATAGGTACGCCTAATCTATGGGCTTGATGATCAAGAAAAGATCCAGTACCAGCTGCACAGATGGTATTCATTGCGAAATCGGTAATTATCCCATCTTTCATTAGAATAACTTTTGAATCTTGTCCACCGATTTCAAGAATCGTCTGGACACCTGGAATGTAATAGGATGCAGCCACGGCATGCGCGATGATCTCAGTTTTAGCGATGTCCGCACCCACGAGTGCCTTTGACAAATAACGTGCCGATCCTGTAGTGCCCACGCCCTTAATCTGGGGTTCAATCGCATCAAGGGTTTTTTTCATTTCTTCAAACCCTTTTTGAACTGATTTAATGGGGGAACCTTGCGATCGTGCCCAAGTAGCATAAATCAATTCCATGTTGTCATTTATGATAGCAAACTTTGTTGAAACACTTCCAACGTCGATGCCTAAATATAAATCTTCTTCTAAATCTGTTGATATTTTACCTTCCACGAGAACCATTTTTCTTCTTCTCCTTTCTAGTTTTCAATAATTCCACAAATGATTCCAAGCGAGTCACGAACCCTGCTTCTCCAGCGTGTTCATCGAAGGGGAAAAATGCAGGGGGCAGGTCGAAAATTTTATCGCCATACCACTTCTGAATTATCGATTTGGCTGTTATTTCTGGCATGCACGTAAAGGGATATGTATGCACGAACCCGTCAAACCCCCTTTTCGCCCAATTAATATACTCCCCGATTACCCAGTATGCTTCGCCCCCAATGTCCATCTGAATACCCCCAATCTTTTTATTCGTCTTGCTTAGGTACTCCAAATATTTCCGATGGAAATTCACATGGAATTTATGTTTCATCCAGTCATAGAGGCTTAGATTCATGTGCACTTCACAACCCATCTCCCCTAATTTTCGTTTTATATCATGATTTGTGAATGGATCGAGCGTGACATGAATCTCCCCTGTTAATCCAACCTTGAGCGCTCCCCCATTCCTTTTACGCTGTGGGATTGCCCGGAATTCCTTCCGAATGATTGATCGTAATTGTCTTAGCTTATAGTATCGATTTGCCTTATCGACCATATTCGCGCATTTTTTTCCAACTCTTGTAGTTTCTCCAGGGTTTATTTCGTAGCACCGAGTCGTCCCTTCATATTTTTCAATATCTTGGACTAATTTACATTTCATTAAATAGAGTCGAGCAGTTCGATATACCAGATAATTACTAAAAAGTGATTTATCAGGGCACATAGATTTTAATAATTTGGTCCATTCGAATGTTAAAAGATCTCCTTGTGGGAGATACTTCATCTCAAACTCGTAACCTAAATCTTTAAGTATCCGTTCCTGAACTGCATAATAGAACCCAAAGCGGCAAGGTCCACAATCGGTCGCCATAACTATCGTTTTACAACCCTTCTGTAGCGCCTCAATAAAATTCCCAAGCGTAGTTTTGAAGGGAAAGCAAACCCATTCCGGAGAATGTTTCAGCCCTGCATCTAGCTGCTTTAAATTATTATAATCAGGAAGAAATACCTCTCCACCCATGCCTGTAACTAATTGTTTGAAGCAGATAGTGCTGTGGCCCATATGTGGGAAAGTTACCTTTATCGGCATTACACACCCTCTTCGGATTTTCTTATCGTAGCTCTTATTGGAATTTTCTGCTCTCGTGCAATTTTGATTCCCCGCTTCTTTCGGATGATCATGTCAACAAACGCCTCAATTCGAGTAATGACGCCCGCTTGACCACTATGCTCATCCAATACTAGCGAAATATAAGGAATATTCAGTTTTTTCGCATCACGCGTGATGAGTTCATCTATGAGTGAATCAGGTCCGCAACAAAAACTACAAATGAATATGAGTCCATCCAATTCCTCATCCTTGAAGAGATAATCTACTGCCGAAAGAATTTCCTCTTCATTTCCCCAGTAATTCTTTAAGGTATTGGTGATGATGGTCTGCTTTTTGAAGATTTCTAACGGTAAATTCTCCAAGGTGACAACCTGGGTTTTCATTTCACGCAATTTTTTAAATAAATTCATGTTAATGAACGGGTCATGGATATTATAACCATGCCCAATAACAGCGATTTTAACTCCGTTGTGATTGCGGGCTTTTGGCTCAAAATCGTTGATCCCCGCTTTCACAATATTTAAGGCTTGCTGGAAGGAAAGCCCCTTGACCATTAAATTTCGCCAATAATGATAATTTTGGATTGCTTTTTCATACGCCTTTTTAATTTGGGAGAGTGAGCGCTTTAATTGTCTTCCCGTGCGGATGGCCGTGGCATATTTAGGTCTCTTCCTTAAGTCTACGTCCATCTCAATTAATGGTGGAAGATCATCCATTGTTCCTCGTACCATATCGGGCAATCCAAGGAATTTCGGACACATATAAGTCCCAAAAGTGGTTGAAATATACCTTGGAACGAATAGATAATCTATGTCTTTCTTTAATATGTTGATTAAATGTCCATAATACAGTTTAAGAGGGATGCAAATTTCATCGATGGCATATCTACTTCCAATTTCTACTATCTTACTGGTCGATTTATCACTAACAACTACGTCGAACCCTAGTTCCTCGAAAAAGCTTTTCCACATGGGAAAGTACTTATAGTAAAGCAAACTTCGGGGAATACCAATCTTCTTATTAATTTTTCTCACCAATTCATTCTCGGAATATTGAATTCAGTCCTCTGGATATTTTCTGAAATCTTTGTCGAGGATATCTTGCGAGATATCAGTTACTCTCCTCCAAATCCCTTGTACAAGCTTGCTCGGACCCTCTAGGATTAAGCTAGAAAGCCCATTTGATATGGGTTTAATGGGTTTAAAATCTAAATTTCGCACTCTTGAGAGCCCTAGATCGTGTAATGCCAATTCGCATCCATCTAAAACGGAATTCGCAAATGTTGTGGTATCCATTTCCTGTAATTTATCCAAACTCTCCGTTGGGATGATTTTCCCAAATAATTTCAAAAATAGATTCTGAAATCGTATCTTGTAATCATTCGGATAGAAATATTGATACGATAATTTCAGTCCCGTGGCTGTTAATGCGGAAGGAACCTTGGTAACTGGATTCTCAATCAAATTTTTTATTATATTGTTGCTTCGTTCATTGACGAAATGAATTATAATGAGCCCTAAACATTTCAAGAGATCTTCTTCTGTATTAGAAAAAACCGTGAATTGATTTTTTAGTTCAATTTCTCCCCTTGTATATCTCGTAATGCCATCTTGGATGATTGCGCCAATAAATCCTAAGGGATCTTGAATGATTTTCCCAGCTTGAACTGCGTCGAATCTCAATTCACGCGGGAGGACCTCTTGGAGTAAACTAAAGAAGTTGAAATCTTCTTTCACGTAGGATTTGATTTTTTCCGCATGATAATCGATGGTCAATTCCTCATCCATTTTTGTATCGACTGAAATCTTTGGTAGATCAAAAAATTGGGCTAAATCAGTGACATGATCGCAAACAAAATTCGGTTCGTACTCCATGAGATTCTGCCTGGATATTAAACCATTAGAAATTGCAATGGAAGGAACTCTCGCTGCTTTTGCAGTTAAAATATCAGTCGCTGAATCACCGACATAAAGAACGTTTTCCGGATGGTAATTTAACTGTTGAATCGTCTTCATAATTCCCTCTGGATTTGGTTTTGGATTTTTAATTTCATCCGTTGTAAGGATCGATTTGAAATAATTCACTATTCCATATTTTTCAAGAGTTTCTGTTATCTCGTCTCGTTTAGAACTTGTTAATAAGGCGAGGTCGAATTTCTGAGCTAAATACTTGATGAGTTCCTGGGTGCCCGTATATAACTGCGAGAACTCACTATATTGCTTAAATTTTGAATAAATCATGAATAGAACTTGTAGTTTTTGCAAATACGATAGATCATTAAAGAATGGGATTCTATTTAATATCTTGTAATGATTTAACAAGATCGTTGGCAAGTTATTTTCATTCATCTCAGTCATTAAGTCCATGAATTCGTTAATGGCTACATCACCAGGATAATCTGCATTAAACCGCTCTAAAACAGTTTGTGTCGCAGCTCTTATTGCTGGTACATTATTAAATAAGGTTCCATCCCAGTCAAAAACAATCGCCTTAATATTTTCTAAATTTATTTTATTATTAACAGTTACTGCCATTTTATTTATCTCCGAAATTTTTCACCCTCTTTCATAACGCGCTGCAAACGCTTTATCTTGCAGATTTTTTAGGATTTGGGCTACTTCCTCAGCGTATTCATATCGTTTTTTTCTCTTCATGCGTGGAATTGGCCCGATTGGTTCCCCAATTTCAAAATGAACTTTTACTGGTGGGAAGGGAGTTTCAGTTCCAGCAATACCAACTGGCACGACCACCGTGGGTTTTCCTTCGATGGCGAGTTTCAGAACACCGGCGACCGTTCTAATGAGTTTCTCCCTACCTTTTGCTTTAGCAAAGATTCCCACAAGCTTCTTCTCCTTTAATTTAAATTTTAAATCTAACAATGGTTCAAAATCATCAGGGTGTTCAGTCTTTCTGAAGAAGCCTAAGGACTGAAGGATTGAAGAGAGGACCGGTTGTTCATAGGTTTTTTTATCAATCATGAAATGAATTTTTTCTGGAATTAATGCATTTCCGAAGATTAAATCTATAGTCGTTTTACTATGAGCTAGAAGAATGATTCCCACATTTTGATCCACGGGAATATTCTCCTTTCCCCTTACAGTGAAATCATAAAGGCTATGAACTAGTAATTCAACTGCATTTTTTGCTACACGATAAAAAATGTTATCAAGGAATGGGAATAATCCATACTTCTCTCCACGTTTCTTCACTTTCGAGATAAACTTGTCAATCGGACTGAGTTTAGCAAATTGTTTCTGGCCATCCTCCTTCCTTTGCGTGCTAGTTATACCTAAAAAATCCGTTATTTGATTCAAGGCTTTTGAGATGAAATTCTCTTTCGTATCTTTCTGTAAATCAACCCTTGGCAGGCGTAGTAAGCTTCCCGCTCTCTCAAGCATCTTCGCTATCAGTGGCTTACTGGCTTCCCCATCATAATTGGGATTAAAGTGAGGAGTTATTTTTCCATCCTGCAGATCTTTTATCTTGACCATCAATTCGCGGGTCATTTTCTTATAATCGTCATAACTCAAGTCCTGTCCTTGATACTTGCCATAATAAATTGGCTCTCCAATGTTGATTTCAATGGGGTATCCCTTCGGAGGCACGAGTAAATTCCAGATCCCCGTGTGCATGGCGTTATGGGAACCCTTTATGGATAAAGGTATGATGGGTCGTCCAGTCTCGATTGCCAACCTGATTGCCCCGGTTTTACCAGAGTCAACATCAATCGTTGGGTAGGTTGTCTGTTGTGGGAAAACTACAACATTCCTATTGTTTTTTAGGAGCTCTTTTGAAATAAAGATCGCATCCTTATCCTTCTCACCGCGTGCAATTGGAAATCCCCCTGCAGAAAGAGTCCAGCTGGAAATAATGGGAAACTGGGCCAGCTCTCGTTTCATCATAAACCAGATTTTTTCATTAACATCGTTTCGCGGTGAGGGGAATAAATACCCATAATAATTTAATAATTCATTTGGGACTAATTTCAACCCATAAATGCCGATATCCAAGAAGGATTCGTGATTAGAACATAAGATGGCTGGTTTCGCTTTAATCAGATTTTCGCGTCCAGTGATCTTGATATTAAAGGTTAAAGGATTCACCAAAAGATCCATACCCAGGCGAATGAGGGAATGCGTAAATGCGTCGGCATAATCTCCGATTATAGGGAGCTTAGAATAGAAGTTAACAAACTTCCGATATAGGAAATCAAAGGGGTTATTTGGCTTTTTCTCGAGTTTCTCAAATTTATTAACTACTATCTCATTTATACTCTTACCAATTAATGCAGCTCGCTGAGCTTCCTCAATTTCCATCATTCTTATGAGGCCATGGGCCTTTAATTCCTCGATCTTTTCCATTAACTCCTCCGTTAGATCGCGAAGCTCTGAATAAGAAACTTCTCTATCATAGTATTGTTCATAGGTAATTGGTTTTCCAAACGTGCAGACCCAAGTTCCCTTCTTCTTGGGCATAAAACTTCCTTTAGTGAGGTCATGCAGTCCCACTTGCCCTATTGGCACGACGGGAACCTTATTTTGGATGGCCAGCCTGACCACGCCTGATTTCGCCTTCACCTGTTTTTCGACGTTTCGGGTGCCTTCAGGATAAATCATTATGTTTGAACCACGCTGCAGGAATAGGGAGCCGATTTCCATTGATTTCGCATCGCGGAGCTCCCGTTCAACAGGAAACGCGGTGGATGCTAAGATCGATCCAACCAATGGAATGTTGAAAAGCTGGTACTTAGCAAAAAAGATGGGTACCTCACTCTTATTTGCAATCCCTTTGAGATTCAAAAATTGTAAGAATTTGAAATAGTTCAAATCCCGGAGTGAACAACAGGCCCTCGCCAGGTATAAATGCTCAGTCTCAGTTTCATGATTACTGGCGAAAATCACGGGCGCGGATGGAATATTTTCCCTCCCTTCCACTACGGCATTCACCCTTCGGTCAAAGATCCTTAAAATCGTTTCCAAAATCGATATTGATGCAAAATCAATAAAACTATCAACGAATGGATATCGTTTTAGTGATTGTCTCCTAATTCTTCGTATCGCAACATCTATTGGATTGCGAGAAATCCCCTCAATCTCCTCTAAACGATCCATGATTATCTGTGAATTGTGAATTATATCGAGATTGTTCCGATTCATTGACAAGAAATCTTCTATTGCAGTCATTTCTCTTCACGTTATTTTCTTTTCAAATATCAAATATTTTATAAAAATTAAATACGATTTCATACAAGATTACAGTGTATATTTGCTGAAATTCTTTAATTTTAGCAATTGTGAGAAAAGATCCCCTCAGATTCTTTAAAAACCTTTCCGATTGCAAGGTCGCATTGCAAGCTTGCAATTTTTTAACCGAAAACTATTTTATGTGTAAAAAATAATTGTTTTATCAATAGAAAATATCTAAGAAAATTCAAAAGATTTTAATAACACCACACACGGGGATTAAACGAAAAACAAATTCCCGTGATATTTTTGAATCGAAAAGCCAAGGATATTCAACTGAAAATTTTAAATTTGTTGGAAGAGGAGGATTTAGGCTTAACTATCTCTCAGATTGCTGAGAAGATAAGTTTGAATCGAAACTCCACTGCCAAATACCTAGAAATCATGGCAGAGAAGGAATTGATCTATAAAAGGGTTCAGGGACCCACACAAAAACTTTTCTACCCTATTAGGAAGTCAAAATCCTTTGAGGCTCGTGCTGATTATATGGTACGATTCTACCAAACCTTACACTCTTCAGTATTCGTGGATATGCTTGGAGACATCAAGAAAGCACGGGAAGTTGGGTATCGTATGGTGGAACGAGGCATCGCGCAACTTTACATGAAACAATTTGAAAATATCGAGTTCAATTTTGAAACCGTGATTCAATTTATAGGCAT
>JABXJT010000104.1 GCA_013375455.1 Candidatus Helarchaeota archaeon
AATAGTGATTGGTACCCTCCTGAATTTATCGATGATTTCTCAAAAAAATTTAAAACAATAATTTTTGATAACAGGGGTGGCGGACGCACGGATAAACCTGAGATTGAATATTCAATCAAATTATTGGCGGATGACACGGTTGGATTGATGGATGCTTTACAAATTCAAAAAGCCCATTTATATGGAGGATCAATGGGCGGTATGATCGCCCAAGAACTAGTCCTCAATTACCCCGAGAGAGTTGAAAAACTTGTAATCGCTTCATCAACTTGCGGATTTGGTAGATATGTACTACCTTATACCAAAGTATTGGAACTTCAAGATGAATTACAACAAATAACAGATGGGAGAGAAAGAATTAAGTTACTTACTCCACTCTGTTTTACGGAAGAGTTCAAACAGAAAAGGCCCGAAGTCATTGAACAACTGATTCAACGGGCTATGAAACAACCGATGGGCAAAGATACATTTATGAATCTATCTAGAGCTATATTGAAGTGGGATGCGTGTAGAAGGCTTAAAACTATTACTAATCCCACCATGGTAATACATGGTGCAAAGGATGTAATGATACCCGTAAATAACGCCGAAATTATAGCTAAAAAGATACCCGGGGTAAAAAAGGTTATTCTGGAAAACTCAGGACATTCGTTACTTGAGGAATACGAAAAAATGGTACATGCAGTAATCGAATTCTTAGAAGGTTAATGAAATTAATTTGATATTGGTGTTCAAAATAGAATTAAAAACTTAAGTGATATAAGAATTGCCATTGATGGGAGTATCATCCTTCAATACACCGTTCTTTCATCTTTTTTTATGTTTCTTACATTCATAAGGCAGGGATAATTTGAATACATACTTTCACTGTTGTATTTTGAAATTCCGAATTTTTTTTAATTAAAAATAGCATAAAAATAAATCCCTTTAGGATTGGTAACATCTTTCAAAAAGAAACTTACGTATTGCGATTAACCAATTTTAAAATCTCAATAGTGGTCAAAACAGCAATTTTTTGTTGTTTTTCTTTCAGTCGTTTGTCATTGGACCAAATTTTTGCATCAATAGCCAGTGCCAGAGCGAGATAGACGATATCTTTGGGATCTGGAGAAATTTTTTTGGCTTTTTCTAAAAAGGGAGTAATTTTTTTTCGAGGAATAATTTTGATCTTGCGTTTTAAAAGAGTCAGAAATTGGTTAAATTCTTTCTGAGAACGATGCGTCTTCTTTAAAATCAAAGCCTCATATTTTTGGAATTCAATTAAAAGAAATTCTGGGGCATAGAGCTTAAAATCCCCCGTTATCAGCAAATCCGCAGTAGTACTTTTCTTAATTAATGCGGCAAATAAAATATTGGCATCAATAACCAGTTTAATGATTTATTCACCCGTGAAATGCTTGGTCAATAACTCACTCGCCTCTTGCCCCAATTTCTCGGCATCTTCATATGAAATTTCACTCTCAGAGGTAAAGGCTCGTAAAAATTTGAGGTCTGCAAGTTTTTGTTTGATTGAGGCTCGGGCTACTTCGGACCAGTTTATTTCCGGGAATTTATTCATTTCTTTTTTCAATTTTTCCGGGATTGATAAGGTTATATTTGCCATTTCAAGGATTCCCTCTATATTTTTTCTTAGTGAATTATGTGTAAACACAGAATATAAAAGTTTAGCTTTAATAGGAAATAAAATACCTACGTTTCACGACATTAATTTGAACTCGATCAAGGCTTTCCAAATTCTTCCCTGACTTTTGCTCGCAATACTTTCCCAACAGGGGAAACAGGAAAATCATCAGTGAATACAACGCTCTTTGGTTTTTTGTAGCTCGCTATTTTACCTCGGCAAAATTCGATTATTTCTTCTTCAGTGATATCTTTGCCAGGTGTGATTCCTTTCTTGGGGATGATAACTGCTCTCACTGCATGTCCCCATTCCTCGTCTGGTACCCCGATGACACAAACTTCTGAGACATTTGGATGCATGTAGATAACTTCCTCTACTTCTAGGGGAAAGACTTTTTCAGCCCCGCTACTGATACACTCTTTTTTGCGTTCTACGATGAATAAGTCACCGGTTTCCGGGTTTCTATATCCTAAATCTCCTCCATGGAACCATCCATCTTCATCAAACACTTCTTTTGTCTTTTCCTCTTCTTTATAATACTCTTTCATGACAGTGGGTGCTCTATAGCACATCTCTCCTATTTCACCATCTGGCACTTCTTCTCCCGTTTCGGGATTGACGATTTTTACTTCAAGCCCTTCAATCTCACGCCCGATTGATCTTTCCACGACTTTCTCGGCGGAAGCATCTAATTTCATCGAAATAATAGGAGACATTTCGGTTTGGCCAAATCCATCGACAATTAGAGCGTTTTTTAGATTTTCTAAAAGAAGTTTCTTGTATTTGCCTTTAAAAAGTGATCCTCCCGAGATAGCGACTTGCAGGCTGCTCAAGTCATATTTTTGGAGGTCTGGGTATTCGAGTAATCTTTTCCACATTATTGGTACCATAAAAAGCACGCGAACTTTTTGTTTTTCAACAAGCTCCAAAACTTCTCGCACATCAAATTTCTTGGAAACGGGAAAGACGAGGGCTTGGCCGTAAAGTATCCACGTGCAAATTCCGCCAATATATGCCGCAGAATGGAATAAAGGAGGCATAATGCAGCTTGGAGTAATCTCCGTAATACGGGTAGGATGTAAAAATGCGCTCCTGACTGCTTTCTTAAGTTTTTTCTCCCCCTCGATTTTGATTCCCCCAAATAAAAGACGTTTCAACATGGAGGGTATCATCGATAATTTTCCTCGAAGGGTGTAGGCTTTTGGCAAACTCGCAGCACCATAACGTATTTGCTTACCGATTTTATAATATACCTGTAAATCAGGAGTAACATCATCACGCTTGCCACAAAAAAATTTCGCTCTTATATCACCTTCCTTCCAATCCCGGTGAGTAATGGTCAGTGGGGGCAATGAGACACCTTCCGTAGTTTCTGTGATTAACACCACGGTTTTGTCCTTGAATTCATTCTGGAAATCCAATTTTAAGAATGAGCTGCTTATTCCCATGGCATCCATGACATCTCGCATCTTCCGTTGAAAGGCAGTTTTCGCAAATTCCTCATCGTAGAACTCCGAAACTGGGGGCAAAAGTGATGCGAGAAAGGCCGACGTCATTTCCAGATTACTAAGGAAATTGTTGTACGTCAAAACCACTCCCTTTGGCCTGCCCGTCGTGCCTCCCGTGTAACAAATAAGAGCTTCATTTTGTTCGCCAAATTTACCTTTTACTTTCACATTTCTCTTGCTCGAGTTTTTGATTCGGTCTTCATAATCAATCCAATTAGCCGGGACATCACGCCCTCTACAAATAAAAAATTTCACTTTGGTCAATTCAGGACGAATTTTTTCAATTTCCTTTCGCACATCATCGTCGATAACTAATCCTACTGCATCACACTTGTCGATGGTATATTTATACTCCACGTGAGAATATCTATAATTCAGAGGGACGGCTACAGCCCCCAATGCCTGAATAGCGAGATGGGTTTCCATGAATTCGGGGCTATTCCAAAAAACAAACGCGACTTTATCGCCCTTTTTAACTCCCAACTTTTTTAAAGCATTCCCGAGCCGATTTACTCGCTCATGGAGCTCTTTCCACGTAATTTTTCTGTCACCATAAACCAGTGCGATGCGATCCTTAGGATAATACCTTGCTTTAATATCGAGATACTTTTTAAATGGTGCTTTGCCCATAGGTTTTTCCCAACCTTTCTAAATTGTTGGTGTTAACTAAACTCCATTACTTTAACGGGTATTTAATTTCTTTGATGTTTAATTCTGGCTAACTCTTTTAGGGGGATTCATGAGAGAACATTTTTAAAGGATCATATTAATATGATCATAGAAATATGATCATAAAAATATGAATTTGGTAATCACATGACAGAGCTACACGAAGGTAAGTACCTGTATGCAGCGGTGAAGGTAGGTGACCGTGGGCAAATTGTCATACCCAAAGAAGCGAGGAAACATTTTGATATAAAGGCAGGAGATACTCTCGTCGTAGTTGGTGATTTGAAAAAAGGGATTGCAATTACGACGATAGAAATAATGGAAAAATTCGAAAAACATCATTCTAAAGGAGAAGCATTAGAAAACGGGAAATATCATTACGGCAAAGTTAAATGTGGGGAAAGTTACCAAATTGTAATTCCAAAACAGGCAAGGGAACATTTTGGGATAAAAGCTGGAGATAAGCTTCTAGTGCTTGGTGATATCAAGAAAGGAATTGCAATTCAGAAGGCAAGCATCATGAAGAATCTCGCTTTGAAAATATTAAGTGTGATTGGTGGCACCTTGTTGAAAAATAGAAGTGAACCAGAGCGAGATGCATGAAAAAGAAAAGGTTGGAGAAGGAATTAATCTATTTAACTATGGATGTTGGTTTTCGAGGCGTAAATTGGGAAAAGATTGCCAAAAGAGCTTATATTCTAACGGAAACTAACGAAGCAGAGAGGTGATAAATTGAGTGTGAATAATCCAAATGAAAAGACACATCACGGGCATTTTTATCATATTCTTTTACCGATAATCTTTGTTTCGATATGGATTCTGGATTCCTTTGTTTTTAAATTTTCCACGTTCCTCATAGATTTCATACCGTTAGTTTTGCGAATAATATTGTTTGCTATAATTCTAGGAGTTGCTTTTTATCTGTGGGGCGCTGCCCATAAGGCGTTATTTGGGAAAATCTTCAATCCAGAGTGGCACAGACCCAAGGACCTAGTAACCACGGGTGCTTTCGCTTACATTAGACATCCAATGTACCTTGGGAACCTCTTAGCCCTACTAAGCGTTTTCTTTCTCACTATCTCTCTCCTGAGCCTTGCATGCTGGGTAATCATTTTCATCATCTTTGATAGGCAAGCGGCAAGGGAAGATCAACAGCTAGAGGAAACTTACGGTGAAAGATATTCTAACTATAAAAAGAGCGTGGCAAAATGGTTACCAAAATTGAAAAAATATGAAAATGAGTAAATTTGGAGGAAAATATGTTGCAAGATGAGAAGGAAAAACCAAGATATGGATGGTATGTCGGCAAAATTATCATCATAATAGGAATAATTGGAGGTTTCGGATTAACATTATTCATACTGGGCTTTTTTCTCGAACCCATTCTCAATATACTCTCATGGATAACCGGAGTGATATTAATCATTATTTTTCTCTGGCCTGCTGTAGGGTTTGCTGCGATGAATCTCTGGATACCACGCACCACTATTCAGTATGATTTTCTAACGGAGTATAAAGCCCCAAAAATCCTTGATTGCGGATGTGGTCTAGGTCGGCACGCGATTCAAATGGCGAAACAACTCCCTGAAGGTGGATTCTTGACCGGCATTGATATCTATGATTCAGTCGCAATTTCTGGAAGTTCCCTCCAACGCGTGCAAAAGAATGCAGAGCTTGAAGGAGTTGCGGATGTCACCGAATTTCGTGTTGGTTCAATTACGGATATCCCATTTGATGAAAAGACGTTTGATATCGTAAGAGTTGGATCTGTTATGCACGAAGTCCATGATGATGCCGATAAGACCAAAGCATATAAGGAGATTTACCGCGTTTTAAAAGATGATGGCCTGCTTTACTTTGGCGAATGGAATAGATGGTCCCTGAACCTAATTTTAATTGCTGGAATTTTCATTTTCGTCTTTAAACCAAAAACATATTGGGAAATTCAATTGAAAAAGCACGGATTCGACGTGATTAAAACTGAAAATTCGGCAGGATTTATCGATTTTTTTGCAAAAAAAGTATAATTACATTTTTATTTGGCGATTTGTTTCTTTTGCGACCTTCAAGCCCAAATCAAGGAGATTTTTGTAGATAACTTCGCGGTCTTCACGCTTTAGTGTTAAAACATTGGAGGGGCAATTTACCACGCAAATGCCACAGCCCATGCATTTTTTCGGGTCAATCTCGGGGCCATTATCGCCTAAGGAATTAGCGTGGAATGGGCATTTCTCCTCACACGCGCCACATTGCGTGCAATTTTCTAAATCTGCGACTACTGCGATGAAATTTGCCTTGGCCACGGCACGAGGATTCTCCCAGCGCGTAATGCCTCCAATTAAGCTGCAGCAACAACTACAACAATTGCAGATGAGATTATGGTTCCCTTCAATGAAATTGTCCGTTGTATGAACGAGCCCCATTTTATTATATTTTTTTAATAACTCTAACGCTTCTTCCTTGGTTATCTCGCGTCCGTGTCCTCGGTCAATATTATGACGCGCCCCATAATCGACACCGATGCATGACTCTAAAGGATGATCACATTTCCGAATCCCCAAGTAATCCATGCGTGTTCGACAGGCGCACTTTTGAAGTGAAAGAACACTGGCATTCGCAACAATCTCTTTTACTTGCTCGTACGGCATGATATTCTGTTCAATTGGAACCGATTCTTGCACTGGAATGATCCGCGATAACGGAGTTTCGGGAGATCCCTCGAAGTTGCGATACCATTCCTCCTCAACCAAGTATTTGTAACTTAATTCCGCTAATTGTCGGGCTTTTTCCGGGGGCATTTCAGCAAACCCTAACGGTGGACCATCAAAAAACATGAAGGGAACGTGGATGCAATACCGTTTCACTTTTGATCCCATTCGCATGAGGCAATCATTTTTAAACAAGCGTTCTAATATGACGGTAGCTTCCTCTTCGGATTTATTTATCTTTTTGGCAAATTTTTTTACTTTCATCATGCCAGGGAATACCGGTAATTGAATGAGGTATTTCACATCCTTCGGATCTACTAAAACACGTAAATATTCCATCCACGTGTCACTGACATTCCCTTGCGTGCCAATTGGTGATAATCCCTGAATGGTAGCATCCAGCTTTTTGGCTAGAATCGCGTAATATTTCTCAATTTCTTCGTTTTCCTCGGACATTTTCTCACGGTTCATAAATTTCTTTCAATAAACTCTTTTACTTCAAAAATTGTTCCGCGTTTTTACCGAGAATCATCTGGATCTCTTTATTTTTAAATTTTTTATAGCCTAAGTTCTGTAGAAGCGTCGTAACTTTCGGGCTTGCTAAATTTTGGATGGTTTCTGCCCAGCCTGCAAGTGGTCTGGCAACATTAGTCATGGGCCAGTCTGACCCGAACATCACGCGTCTTGCTTCTCCTCCATGATTCATAAAAAATCGAAGCTGGCGATAGAAGTCTAGAGGGGAATTCATCATGGTTACCTGCCCATGAGCCGAGATATCGCAATAAGTACTAGTTTTATTGAACATCATGCTAATTAAATCCTCCACGTTCCCAAAATTGAAGTGTGCAAAACTTATCCGTAAATCTGGAAAGTCTGTCGTTGGTGCATCAAAATAGTCTAGCTTGGCTGTTCGCCCCTTAAGAGCCATAGCATAGCCGATGTGGGTTATGACTGGAACTTGATATTCATCCGCAATTTTATAAAGTTTATACGTTTCTTCACCATCAGGGTAGTATCCTGTCGTGGGATGTAGCTTTAACCCTTTCATTTCCCCTTTAGTCAAGGCAGTCTCAAATAATTCTGGAGCTTTAGGCCTGCGTGGGTCGATGGTGAAGAAAGCTATTAATTTATCAGGATATTCCTTGGCGGAATCTGCTATCATTTTGTTAAATTCGTTGATGCGAATTTTAGGCTCGCCAAGGGCTAACCCCCAGTCCACCCCGAAAACTATGGTCTTATCAATTCCCGCGACTTCCATTTCGGCAATGAGCCGCTCAGCAGGTGCGTCGATGCTTTGTTGCATGATCTCTGAATTTAGGATGTCTGGGATAGAACTTCCTG
Organism: Candidatus Helarchaeota archaeon; assembly: GCA_013375455.1. The sequence goes on from JABXJT010000104.1 coordinate 7,848, forward strand.
GCAGGTTACTGGCAATGATCGCCGCAAAATACTGCCAATAATTGTCAGGTATCATGCCTCGCTGCCAAAGATGGCAATGCGCATCTATTATCATTGTTCAAACTCTCCACGTTACTCATCGAACTCTGAATAGTAGTTGAGGTGGACTTAACTATTAAAAACTAACCTATTTTTCAAAAAATCAAAGAGTTAAAATGAAAAAAAAAGGAGATATGAAGTGCAATATCGGTTTTATTTTTTGCCCTTCTTCTTTGGTTCCGACATATTTTCTCGGAATTTGCGTTTTCCTTTGGTGATGTCACCTTTCTTGACGGTTTTACGAGAAAGTTGGCCCTCTTGCTCGCCCTTACTCTTTGCAGGCATCGCCTCGACGAGGGCTTCTAAGGCTAACGCAATAAGATCTTCAAGCCAATTGATTATGGGTTCCTTCGCTTCTTTAGAGACATTCAATTTGGTCTCCTTTCCTTCATATGTGCCACGGAGCAGTTCCCTGATTCTAGAATAATAAACCAAAGGCTTTTTTACTTCTTCACCCATTTTTTATCACCAAAATTGAGTATATTTTACTTTTTATACCCACCTCAGATCGAGTTAGTACTAGTTTTGAGTTTTACACTTTATATGCCTTATGCTTTTCTGTCGAAAAGTTGGGTAGTGATCTTTAAAAACTACTTTTTTCATGCAAAATATTTTAAAAGCATAAACTGTTTCGCGCGTTTTCTCTTTTATTTTTATATCATATAAACTATTTTTCATCTTATTACTATGATAATCTAAAATGAATGCATTTCGAAAATTGGCTCGCGAGCATTCAATTCGTTTTCTTTTAAGACAAATGAGCCTAATTCATAAATTTGTTCGTCTCCTCCATCCATTTTATCGAAAAGTCATGCATTAATTTTCCAATCATCAAGGATCCAAATTGAACTCCACTATTTTCGGCTTGAAATAGTTAACCGAGGAAAATTAATAGGATATTGATTGATTCAAATGACCTTAAGTAAGATCATGCATTATGGAGATAAGAGTCGTGAGAAGAATAAAAAATTCTTTAAATATCATTAAAGTCGTAAAAAATTAGTGCTAAGAAGAACAAAAAATACTCTAAATAGTGGTGAGAAAAACAAAAAATTCTTTAAGAAACAAGACATCAAATTCTCAAGGTGGCAAGTAATGATCGATTTGAAAGATCCGAAGCGGAAAGAGGTTGCAGATCGCGTGATCAAATTCATCCAAGATGAAAAAATAAAGTACGCACGCCTACAGTTTATTGATATTAATGGGTTGTTGAAGAGCTTTTCAGTTTCTACGAAATACATTGAAGGTACGCTCGCAGATGGGCAATATTTTGACGGATCTTCCATTACCGGAATGGGGAGCATCGAAGAATCGGACATGATTGCCATTCCAGACCCTTCTACATTCAACGTGATTCCCTGGCGATCCAAGGAAATCTCTACCTGCAGGTTCATTTGTGATATATATTTACCTAACGGGAATCCCTACGAAGGAGATCCTAGATATGTCTTAAAAAAAGCGATGGAAGAAACTCGAAATCTCGGCTACACCTTCAAGTGCGCGCCGGAATTAGAATTTTTCATCCTTGAAGAGAATGAATCAATGATCCCCGCCCCCATGGATTTTTCAGGGTACTTCGACCTGCACCCGAGTGGCGTTTCCGAAGACCTCCGGCGAAAAATGGCGGATACGGCTGAAGAATTTGGGATTGACATTGAAGTAGCCCATCATGAAGTAGCAGTCGGACAAAATGAGATTGATTTCCGCTATGATGAAGTGATGACCACCGCTGACCGCACCATAACCATGAAAATGATCATTAAGAGTATCGCTAAACGGAATGGTTTCTTAGCCACCTTCATGCCTAAACCGTTCTTCGGCGTGAATGGCTCGGGCATGCACGTTCACCAAAGCCTTTGGACCTTGGATGGGGAGAATGCCTTTTTTGCAGATAATGAAAAAACGGGATACCTCTCGGATGTTTGCCTTTATTTTATTGGAGGGCAGTTACTGCATGGACGCGAAATGTCGGCCGTGCTTGCCTCTTGGCCGAACTCTTATAAACGATTAGTACCTGGATATGAAGCCCCTGTATATGTAGCATACGCCCATAAGAATAGGTCTTCGCTCATTCGCGTGCCTGATTTTGGAAAACGCAAAAACGCAGCCCGCATGGAGATCCGCTGCCCCGACCCTGCCGGGAACCCCTATCTGCAATTCGCTGTCTTACTACACGTTGGCCTCGAAGGCATTAAGAAGAAAATCTCACCCCCAGAACCCACGGAATTAAATGTTTACAAGATGACGCTGGAAGAGCGACGCGATCGTGGGATCATTTCGCTACCTGAATCCCTTTCGGAAGCCCTTAAAGAAATGGAAGAAAGCGAACTGATGCGCCAAGCGCTCTTGCCAACTGCGTACGAAAATTTCCTGGAAATTAAATGGAAGGAATGGGATGAATACCGAATGCAGGTGACCAGTTGGGAACTAGACCGGTACATCCAGAAATTATGACCTAAAAAATTAGAATTTGTTTCGTAAAAATATGAAGAGATCATTAATTAACATTAAAGCGACCAATAATTCTACCAGAGGCTGTCTTAGAATCTCTTTTATATCATTTTCAACTGAATACTCCTCTTGTCCTAGTTCGATTGTTGTTAAAGAGTGTTGGATGTCGCTCATTACCTTATCTCCATCAATGGTAACAGTAGCTAATATTCTTTTTTCATTAAAAGGTAGCTCTTTATTGTCGGCGAGGTATACTCAAAAAGTTTACATATCTTTCCATTGGAAATTTCTTAAATTATCAGAGTAATGATTATATGCAAAATTAGAGATTTAAACATAATGGACCTATTATTTTTCTAATTTTCAGCCTGTAAAACACATCGTTTATATTTTCTACTCAATCTGATTTCATCGGAAGAATCCTTGTATAAAAATTCGACAATTTTTTCTACAAATGGTTTTCCATAAAAACCCAATCTATAACAATTTCCTTTCTCCTTACGTAGATGATTTTTAAAAGGATTTACATAAGGTAAGTGATTACATAATTCTATTAAAAACTGTTTTGAAGCGGAATGAAATGTTATAGCTCTATATAGTTTTATTTTATCTCCTTTATCTAAAGATATTTTATTGGTATATTGATATCGGATAAGTGAAACACACCCATCACCATCAAAAAAGCCTCGAATAAAATGAGAATGGTACTTTATATTTTCAGGATATTCAATTGTAAGAGATTTTCTTGGGTGCAGACCAAATTGAAGTAAATCTCGCACTAATTTTTTATTGTTTATTCTCAATATATGGCATCCTGTTTTATTTATCCTTTTAATTGGGGCCTCTGTCTGTAATAGATTCTTTATTTTCTGTAAGATTTCGGGCTCTTTTTGAGCTAACCCTAATGTAAAATGAATATTTTTAGTAAGGGAAATACATCCATCTGCAAAAATAAACCCTAACACCCACTCTCTTTCTGGAGAAGGTGCTTTAAAGAAATTCTCATTCACTTGATACTCTATTTATGCTTCAGAGTAATTTTGTCTTGGAATTTTAAACTTTTTCATCCAATATAAAATATTGGGCTCAGAACATCCATATTGCACTCCAATTCTAGCTAATGATTTTCTTTGAATCCAATATCGTGCTACAAGTTTGTCTTTAGTTATAATTTTGTCGAGATTTTTAATCAAGGGTATATTTAATCACCAAAAATAAAAAAAATTTGGCGGAATTCAGGTCTCCTTATCTAATTTATTAAGGTCAGGTGTTATATTTAAATTAACTGAATCGATTTGCGCATTTCTGTTTTTTGCGCATTATAACACACTAGTACTCGAATAAAGTTGAGGTATGTTTCCAATGGAGATTTTTACCAATTTTTCATAATTACATAAATTTGAATATTTTTAAATCTCATTTTTGTACAGATTTGCTAAAAACAATGAATTAAACTGTTAATTTAGGCGAAAACCTAATTAGAATAAAGTACAGATATGAGCACTTAATTTCAAATATAAATGTTTATACGTTTAAAAAAATATGATATAAAAAACAAATACTAAATATTGAAACATAAAATTAACAAGTCAAGATTTTTGAATAAGATTATTGGATGAATAATTGTCATATAAGTACAAATAGGAGAAGATTGTATAACGATAGATGAAAATTTTATTGATAAATCCGTAAAAGAACATAGAAATTTTCTTATCGGCGTTTTACAAGATATTATGGAACGTTATCATTACTTGCCCGAAGAAATGCTCAGAAAAGTTGCAGAAAAGTTACAAGTTCCACTCATAGATATATATGGTGTAGCAACTTTTTACCAATCTTTTAGCCTTGCGCCGAAAGGTAATCATATTATCACCGTTTGTTTGGGAACAGCATGTTATGTTCGGGGTAGTGAAAAATTAGCAGATGTGTTATCGAGGGAATTAGACGTAGAATTTGGCGAGACAACAGAAGATATGGAATTTACATTGGAAACTGTTAATTGTCTTGGTTGTTGTGCTATAGGACCTGTTATAGTAATAGATGGTAAATATTATGATGAGATGACACCACAAAAGACAATAAAACTTCTAAAGACGTTTAAGGAAGAAAAAAAGTGACCAAACTACAATCTGAACAGCAATTCGAGGCATATTGTAAAAAAATAATGAAAAATAAAGTTCCCAAAAAGCCAATTATATCTATATCTGGGGGGACTTGTGGCTACGCACGCGGAATAATTGAAATTATAGAAGCATTTAAGGACGCAATTAAAGGATATGAAGATGATATTTCGATGAAAGTGACAGGTTGCCACGGTTATTGTGCAACAGAACCTAATGTGACAATTTTTCCAGAAGAAATATTCTACAAAAATTTAAAACCAGTTGATGCACCAAACATAGTGCAATCTATATTAAATGGTGAAATATTAGATAGCTTAGTTGTTAGTGAAAATGGAGAAAATTTTAACCATGTGAATGAGATTCCCTTTTACAAGCATCAGATGCGGATACTCTTAAGAGACAATCCATCTATAGATCCTACAAGTATAGAAGAATATATGGCAATTGGTGGCTATAAAGCTCTTTCTAAAGCATTAAAAATGGAACCTGATGAGATTATCGAAAATATAAAGATCTCAGGACTGCGTGGGAGAGGAGGCGCAGGTTTTCCAACAGGCAGAAAATGGGAAATTACAAGAAAGCAAGAAAATGAAGTGAAATATATAATTTGTAATGCTGATGAAGGTGATCCAGGCGCATATATGGATAGGAGTTTGCTTGAGGGTAATACACAATTAATTATTGAGGGTATGATAATAGGGGCCTATGCAATAGGTGCAAGTAAGGGATGGGTTTATGTTCGCGATGAATATCCATTTGCTGTAAAAAGTTTGACCATAAATATTCAAATGGCAAGAGAAATAGGCTTACTTGGTAAAAATATACTTGGCTCAGGATTTAACTTTGATTTAGAAATTGTGCGTGGCGTAGGGGCATTTGTCTGCGGTGAAGAAACTGCTCTTATTCATTCAATTGAGGGGGTACGAGGTATACCTAGTCAGCGACCACCGTATCCAGCTCAAAAAGGGCTTTTTGGCAAACCTACAAATATAAATAATGTAGAAACATGGGCAAATGTGCCAAGAATTTTTGAGATGGGTGTAGATAGATTTGCAAAAATCGGTACCGAGAGGAGCAAGGGTACAAAAATATTCTCACTTGTTGGTAAAGTCAAAAACACTGGATTAGTTGAGGTGCCAATGGGTATTTCAATAAAAGAGATAGTTTATGACATTGGTGGTGGTTCCCCCACAGATAAGAAAATAAAAGCCATACAGACAGGTGGTCCATCTGGTGGATGTATTCCTCTGAAACTTTTTGATTTGCCAATTGATTACGAATCGCTTACGCAGGCAGGTTCTATAATGGGTTCGGGTGGTATGATTGTAATGGATGAAAATACCTGTATGGTTGATTTTGCAAGATATTTCACAAATTTTTTACAGAATGAATCATGTGGCAAATGCACACCATGTAGAGAAGGCACACAGCACATGTTTGGAATATTAACTGATATAATCGAAGGTAAGGCAAACAGTGAGTCAATAGAATTACTTAAAGAACTTACCAACGTGATAAAGGATACTTCACTTTGTGGGCTCGGTCAAACTGCGCCAAACCCCGTGCTTACTACAATTAGATATTTCAAGGACGAATACATTGCACATATGAAAGATAAGAGATGCCCTGCAGGCGCATGTAAGGCATTAATTAAATATACGATAGACGCGGAGAAGTGTACAGGTTGCGGATTATGTAAGAAAAACTGTCCGGAGGATGCAATAATAGGTGAATCAAAGCAGCCGCACTCAATAGATCAAGATAAATGCATTAAATGTGGGATTTGTCAGGAAATTTGCAAATCTGGTTCAGTTATTTGTAAACAAGGAGGTATAAAATGCCAAAAATAAAGATTGATGGAATTGAGTTTGATTCCCCAGAGCACTGGACAATACTTGATGTAGCACAATTCTTGGGGATAAATATACCAACTCTTTGCTATCATGAAGGGCTTTCAAGCTGGGGTGGTTGCCGTTTATGTATTGTTGAGATAGGTGAAGGTAAAAATACAAAATTAGTGGCTTCTTGTACATATCCTGTCGAGGAAGGACTCACAGTGCGAACTGCGAGTACTAGAGTGGTGAATGCAAGAAAAGTGATACTTGAACTCTTGATTGCACAATGTCCAACCTCTAGAGTGTTACAAGATCTTGCAGCGAAGATGGGATTGAAGCGAGTGCAGTTCAAACCTAAATGGGAAGATTGTATTTATTGTGGGTTGTGTGTCAGGATGTGTGAGGAGCAGATGATGGCAAAGGCCATTGGATTTATTAATAGAGGCAATAAATTAAAAGTAACCACTCCCTTTGATAAAATCTCGGAAGAGTGTCGAAGATGTGGTGCTTGTATGTATATATGTCCAGCATGCACACTAAGATGTGAAGGCCCTAATCCAGAAAGTGTGCTATGCGGCAGTTGTTATAATGTACTCCAGCCAACGTGTTTGGATCTTAATGATAATTATAATTGTTGGATGGGATTAAAAGGTGAATGTGGAACATGTGTAAAAGAAGAAATTGAAGAAAAAAAGGAGATATGAAATATGGTATTTGGAAAAATAAACGCATCAGCTGCGACTTTATCAAAAAATAGAACTGAAGATTCGATTGTGCCTTCAAGCGGAATGTGCGTTACCTGTGTAGATGGCTGTATCGGTATGTGCGAAATTGGAAAGTCGGCTTATAGGGGTTCAGAAATGATCTACCCAAGGCCATTTGGAATAATCACAACCTCAGGTGAGAAGAATTATCCCATAAATTTATCGCATTTTACAATACTTGGCAGTTGTAGAGGTGCACATGGCATTGAACCAGATTCAGATAAAGCTCTATTCACAAATGTGAATGTAGAAAAAGAAATAGGGCATGATAAAGGGATAAAATTAAAAATTCCTATTATTATTCCGGGACTTGGCTCAACAGCTGTAGCGAAAAATAACTGGGATGGACTTGCCATTGGAGCTGCACTTTCCGGAACAATAGTTACAATTGGTGAAAATGTATGCGGTATGGACCCTCACTCGGAGATAAAAAACGGCAAGGTTGTTTATTCTGAAGATCTTGAGAATAGAGTTAGACTTTACAATGAGTGGCAGCAAGACGGTTATGGAGCCATTGTAGTCCAAGCAAATGTTGAGGATACAAGGCTCGGTGTGCATGAATATGCATTAGAGAAATTAGGTGTTGAGATAGTGGAACTTAAATGGGGGCAGGGTGCAAAAGATATTGGCGGGGAAGTAAAGTTAAAGACTTTAGAACACGCCCAGAGAATGAAGAATAGAGGCTATATTGTACTACCAGATCCCAAAGACCCCACTATCATAAAGGCATTTAAGAACCAAGTTTTCGATGAATTTGAACGCCATTCAAGGTTGGGTATGGTAACAGAGGAAAGTTTCTATAAAAGGGTAGAAGAATTAAGGGATGCGGGTGCAAAGTACGTATTCTTGAAGACAGGTGCATATAGACCTAAAGATTTGGCTCTTACAGTAAAATGCGCATCTGAAGCAAAAATTGATTTGCTGACAGTAGATGCAGCAGGTGGCGGAACAGGTATGAGTCCATGGAGAATGATGAATGAATGGGGTGTGCCTCGCATTGAACTCTGGACGCTCCTATATCAATATCTTGATAAGTTAGTGAAGAAAGGCAAATATATTCCTGATGTGGCAATCGCTAGTGGAATTACAATGGAAGATCAGATATTCAAAGGTTTAGCATTGGGAGCACCTTATTTTAAAATTGTCGGCATGGCAAGGGCACCACTTGCAGCAGTAATGGTAGGTAAAACTATAGG
>JABXJT010000105.1 GCA_013375455.1 Candidatus Helarchaeota archaeon
TGATCATCTCTGCTGATGCCATGATTGGGGTTATGGAAATAATAAAGCCTCACTTGGAAGGAGATCCAAACCAAAAACCCATGGGGACTATCTTAATTGGGTCGGCGGAAGGCGATGTCCATAGTATAGGGAAAAATTTAATGATTTCGCTACTACAAGGACAGGGATTCAAGGTGATAGATCTTGGAACCGATGTGCCTCCAGATAAGTTTATAGAAGAGGCAAAAAAATCCAAACCTGACGTGATCGGTATAAGCGGATTGCTTACAGAAAGTATCTCAACGATGCAAAAAACGGTTTTAATGCTGAAAGAAGAAAACATTCCTTCAAAAATCATTGTTGGTGGGGGAATTTTAACGGTAGAATCATGCACCATGATAGGGGCAGACGATTTCGCCACGGATGGATGGGATGGGCTTAAAAAAATTAATAAATTGGTAGAGAGGGCAGAATAATATGTATGATTGGAAGGCTTCAATGGATCGATTTTTTAAAGCGTTAGCTGGTAGTAAAAAAATTGACAGAGTTCCATATCTAGCAATAGTCATGGAACAGATGATAACTCGGATAATGGGAATTAATGTTAGAACTTTATATAGTTCACCAAAAATTCTCGCGAATTCCACCCAAAAAGCTTGTGAATTTTTTGGTTGTGATAACGTGAGCCTCCCTATATACGCTGGTCCAGGCGAAGGTGTCGCGTTTGCGGAAGCAAATGATAGGCGACATGCCATTAAATGGTTTGATTATCGCCCTATTTTTATTGATCAAGGGGTAATCTGTAAAACAGAAAAGGATATTGAACAATTAAAAATTCCCGATCATAGTCAAGTTAAATTATGGAACATAATATTTGATGCTGCAAAAATATTATATAAGGAAACGGGGTTTCCACAAGTATTTGGGATGGGAATTTGGAGCGTCGTTCAGCAATTACGAGGAGTGAATGCCTATAGAGATATGCGGCAAAATCCGGAAATCCTAATGACGCTTTGTGAAAAGATTTACGAATCCCAGATGGATTTATATCGGTATTGGTTTGAAAAAGTTGGCATAGTTCCCGCCATCTTTTTTACTGGATATGCTTTCAATAAAACGATGATGAGTTTTGAGGATGCGATGAAATTTGAGGGGCAATTTATTAAGCGAATTCGAATGGAAATAAAGGTCCCCTTTATTCTTCATAATTGTGGAATGAACCCCTACTTCAATGAAATCTGCAGTGAAATTAAATTTGATGCTGTTAATGGATCGCATCCATTAGATATCAATTATTGGGTAAATTTCAAGAAAAAGTTTCCAAAAGTTTGTATAGTGGGTGCAACCATTGATGTAAGTCAAGAATTGCTCACGGGAACGCCCCAAGATGTAGAAGAACGGGTCAAGGAAAATATTCTAAATTTAGCACCCGGGGGAAGGTATATTGTTTGCCCGGTCTGCGCGTTACCCTTGAACGTCCCTCTACCCAATGTCATGGCTATTTCAAATGCCATCGAAAAGTATGGATATTATCCGATCAATGAATAACACGTCACGACGCGCCTCAAAATGCTCGCCAAATCCCAGGGAATCATTGTCGTAACCACCGCGTCCGAGCACGACCCGTCCATGCCCCTGCTCGATAATTTCCCAAATTTCCCCCTTTCAAAGGTCACCAAGAGTTTGGTGAAAAACAAGGGAATTAAGGAATGCCCGATAAAGAAGGGAGAAAGTAGTTACCAAAACAAATCCCATTGGGTGAGTTCCATTTCACCAATTTATTTAAAACCTTAAACAAATATATTATGGGTACTGTAAAACAAAATGGTGAGGGAAATCTACCATGACTGAAATCACAAAAGCAATGAAGATATATCTCCTTGTAACAAGCATTACCTGTATAGCCTATGGAATTATATACGGTTTCTTGCCGTGGGAATTTCATTTATTCATTGATTATCCTTTTTATGACCCTGGAGTATCCGCTGCCCTTGGAGCTGTTCTTTTCGCCTTTGGAGGATTTAATCTAATAGCATTAAAGAAGGCTGAATGGGAAAAAATCCGGATGTATATAGAGTTAGGAATGACCTTACATATATTATGGGGAACCGTGAGTTTATGGGAGGTATTCACTTACGGGCTTTCCCAGCCTGCTTTGACAAATGCATCGTTTAATGCTGCGCTATTCTTTGGACTCTTTATCTTGACTTTCCTCCTCTATCGAAAACAGGGAGATTAAAATCAAATCTTTTTTTTTTTCAAAACAATTATAATAGACGCGGTCGATGTGTGGAGTCTTATGACAAGTAAAGAAGGATATCCAAAGGAAATAATGACGGATGAAAAAATTTCTGAGAGTTCCGAAGAGACGGAAAAGGTCATCACTGTAGTAAAAAATGAATATGAAGAGAAAGCAGTCATGGCAGCTATAAACTACATGAATGAATTTAATGAACGAAATGTCCAGGCGTGCGACGATAATCTTCATTTTCCTCATGTTGTTGTCATGATGGACGGTAATTCGCTCTCTCTAAAAAAGCCCCCCTTTCATTCAGGAAAATTTTTTGAGATGCTTAGTAAAACATTTGGATGGCATCATACTTGCTGGGACTATAGACGCGTGCTTCATAGCGGTAAAAAGAAAGTCCATCTTGACCTGCAATTTACACGCTACAAACATGATGGGACTAAAATAGCAACTTCCCCAGCAATCTGGATAATGACTGATCAGGATGGACATTGGGGAATCCAAATACGCTCAATTTATATCTAGGGGCGCAGCGAACCTTGCTCTATTCCTACTACAAGGTGGGGTGGCGGCGGTTCTTCTATGGCTAACGTCTCTCTTTTAACAGGAAATTGACTTTATAAGGTCAAGAAAATTGCCTTTATAAGGTTCATCTCCCTTAGATCGCAAAATTTTTATAAGCTTCGATTAGATTTTAAATACTAATCTAATTACAAGGAGGAAAATCTTTGACAAAAGGTGGAAGAATCTCAGCTGGGATCATTTCAATTGGTGCTGGTGGTCTTTCAATTTTATTTGCTTTATTAGCAATAGTACTTTCTGACAGTGCTGCTGAGTTTACTCTTGGATGGATCTTACTAATATCTGGTGCAATAGCTGTGGTGGGTGGAATCCTTCTAATAGTTGATTTAATGACTGGTGGGATACTCGGAACTTGCGCAGGAGGAGTAGGAATTGTTAGTAGCTTGTTTTATTTTGCATTTATTAATGAATGGTCTAAAGTGTTTTTTTTATTCATATTTGCCATATGTTTTGCCCTTGCGCTAGCTAGTGGAATTATAAGCATCACAGTCCGCTCCGATAAACTATAATAATCCCTTTTTTTTTTGGTTCTGCTGATCTATAAGATCAAACTTGGTTTTCCCCATCAAACTTGGTTCTTCACCTATTCTAAGGTAACTAATCCAATCTAGTTTCTCCCCCTTGGTAAGTTCAAGAAAGTCGCGTTCTTCTGTACCGAAGGAAAGGTTGGTGGTGAAAGGGCCTTCGCCGAAATGGAAAAAATATGTGATAAAGAACCTATAGCGATACTTGAAATTACGAGAAAAGAAATAAAAAACGAGGAATCCACAGAAAAATTGAAAGAATTTATTGAAAATGTTCAAAAGGGGTAATCTATATTCCCCCAGTAATCCCACCATAGGTGGAACGGATGGCGTGGCAGAATTGGAGAAAAATAGCTTTCGTTCTTGCAATAATTGGTAGTCTCCTAGTTCTAATTCTACTTATGTTCGGAGTTGTATTTTACGCGGGGGGGAATTTTTTCAATCCCTCCGCTCCAGGGTACTCAATGTGGCTAAACTCGTGGAGTGATTTGGGGAGGACCGTCGCGTGGTCCGGAGAAATTAATTTCATATCTCAACTATTCTTTAGTTTAGCGTGTGTATTTTGGATAATTTCATTCGTTCCCAGTATTCACGCGCTCCAATCCTTGTTTTCGGAATCGAGATTAGGGAAGTTACTGAGTAACACGGGTACGCTTTTTGCGTTAATTAGTGCGATAACTGTTTTTCTATTTGTATTTTTCTTCTCAGAGGACCTTCACCCATTCCCCCACCGCTTTTTTGCAGTCCTTGGTTACTTTAGTTTTCTTCTCGCTGAAATTCTATATGCGTTCGTCATGTTTATTGATAAAAACTATCCAAATACACGCGCAATGGGTTTTTTAGCGGTGGGAATTGTATTGTTTTTATTTCTTATTTTTAACGCCGCTATTTTACAGAAATTAGTAACCTTCATACATACTATTGTCATATTGATTGTTTTTTATAGCGCGGTGAAGTCCTTCCAACAAAATGAATAAATTCCCAATTCCGAAATTGAGATAAAAATCAATAGAAAATCCAGCAAGAAACAGAAATTGAAAACCATCGTGAAAGCCATCTTGCATAAATCAGTAGATGTACTTGATGTGATTTAAGGAGCTATTCTAGTTTTTGCTTTCACCAACTTTTCTCACGAAATTTTTGGGGCAATAATTAGGGGTAAGGATATATACAATTTTCCCCCACCCATGGTCAAACGGTGGTGGATCAGCATGGTCTTGAAGGAACGCGGGTACCGGCAGGTGTCGCTGCCGATCGCCCTGATCGAACGGATCGAGAAGTACCTCGCCAACCACAAGGAGGAGGGGTTCACGTCCATCCCGGAGTTCATCCGGCAGGCGATCCGCGAAAAGGTGAAGCGCGCCGCGAGCAAGAACCCCTGATTTTCTTACTTTTTTATGAAGGGATACTTCAAGAAAAAAAGAGCTTCCTGGCGACACCTATAGGTAATAAGCTACGACGGGTATTAAGATGAAGGCCAAACCATTCACAACAATACCCGCAATCCCCAGACGAGAATCCTCTCCGACCCCAAGGATTGAACAAGTTAACCCCGCTAAAGGGAGGAGTATTGATACCGCGATCAAATAAGGCGCATAATATATAGCATAGTACAAAATCGGTGCCAGAGCCACGGCAATGCACCCAAGAACGAGTCCGACCCATGTGACCGTTTTCACTGCCACTCTTCATCACTTCCTTATCTTATTTTTTTAATCAATGGTTTAAATCATCACTCTTCACATCCTATTATGAAAATAAAGTATAAATTATGAAAAAGAGGCTGACAAGGTTCAAGATAAATCCCGCGATTCCTAGATTGGAACCTTTTACAGCTCCAACAACTGAACAAACGGACCCCGCTATGGCGACCCCTATGATTACACCGCCGATTATCCCCAGTATTATCATCCCACCCAGGTTATAGGTCCAATAATTTGGGTCTATCGTATCTCTGATTTTAACATATGCTGCCAAGACTAAAGAACCGCACCCAAACGCCAATCCGACCACTGAGACTGTTTTCCCTGCCACTCTTCATCACTTCCTTATCTTATTTTTTTAATCAATGGTTTAAATTATGTATGTTATTCGATCAATCGTATCTATTAATCCAATTTTTCATGATTAAGGATTATCTCCGAGGTCGCGGAATAAACGTTAAATAATATTTATGACAAATGACACTTGATAGGTGCCATTGGCACCTTGATTATCAGTTACATCCAAGGTTACCTCATACAAACCATTTAAATTATATGTATGGATGACATTCTCTCCAGTTGCAGGGGTAGGGTCCAACGGATCATCAAAATACCAGTAGTATTCGACGATAGAACCATCCGGATCATACGAAGGCGAACCATCGAAATCGATAAGCTCTCCTGTATATACTAAGGTTTGGGTGGGGTCGGGATCCATAGTAAAGTTAGCTACGGGAGGGTCATTGATGGTATTGACGGTAATTTCTACCATATCTGTGGTAGATAATGGATTGTTAGCGTCATCGTCAGTGACGTCAAGAACTACCCAATAGGAGCCAACGCTTGAATAGGAGTGTCCAACTACAATCCCAGATGCGGAGCCACTCGAATCGCCGAAGTCCCAAGAATAAAGGAGAGCATCCCCATCAGGATCAAATGACGCGCTCGCATCAAAAACAATCGGATAATCTGTCCACACTATCGTTTCACTAGCCACGAAGGAGGCGACAGGAAAATGGTTATAGATGTTAATGGAGTGAATATCTTGATCGGTGCCACCCCATTCGTCTATGACTCGAAGAGTAACTTGGTAACTCCCACTATGGTTAAATTGGTGCAAAATATTTACCCCGGTTCCATTAGCCCCATCATCAAAGTCCCATTCGTAGGAGACAATGGTGCCATTCACCCCATAGGACCCACTCGCATCGAAGGACACATCTGTCTTTTTATCAGCATTTAGCAATGCGGAAATATTAGCCACGGGAGGGATTCCATGAACAGTGATGGAAAATGTAGCTTGATCAGTCGCGCCCCAAAAATCCGTCACGGTGAGAGTCACGTTAAAAATACCGAAAGCGCTAAAACTGTGACGAACGACCGCTCCACTCGCGGTACATCCATCCCCGAAATTCCACTCCCACCGTCTTATTTCCCCATTGGGATCGTATGAATTAGACCCATCAAAGGTGATATCCGTGTTGTACTGTTGGATCTCCTCTGCTTCTATGATTGCAACAGGCGGGGCGTTCTGATTCCACATGACAAAAGAAACAGCAGAAATAATCGAAGCTGAACCGATAATAGCAATTACCAAAATTAATTTGAAATGTTTTTTAATCAAATTAAATCCCTCACTAACATTTATGATCGTTATACTATAAAAGCGTGACCGACCATGCCCATCTAGTAGATGGTTCCGGAGGGGAAACGCATGCAAAAAGCTGAAACGAAAGGGAAATTCCCGGCCCCGCCCGCCGCACCCTTGGGCACGCAGGTCAAGATCATCGAGTCCACGAGGCGCTCATCATAACTTCAATAAATTTTTCAAAAGTTTGAGATTCAGAACAGAATTACCCACTTTTATTGAACTCAAATTTAGAATAAAAAAATTTAAAAATCTTAATCGGTAGAAAATGAATCTATTACAATTCTAATTGGGTGATAATATGGGAATATTCTTAATTCTTTGGGAAGCAGACACGACAAAGCTACCGATTGATAGAAAAGAAATTGGCAGAGGAAACGAACTTTTAATAGCCGCTGTAAAAGAAGATCTAAAGAAAGGTAGGATTAAACATTGGGGAATGATTCTAGGCGAAGCAGCTGGATATGCCGTTGCAGAAGGGGATAAAATGGAGATAAGCAAGACAATAAATCAATATAATCCTTTCATCAAGTTTAAAGTAAATGAGCTCCTATCAATCGATGAAGTCGCAGAGGTTAATAAAGACCTACTATAATTACCAGAAAGAATTCCTTATATCTCTTTTTTTTACAAGGACCTTCTTACTTTTTTATTAAAATATCTTAAGAGAATAACGGGTAAAAAATTTCGCTAACTATGATTTATGAAATTTCAATTTAATAAAAATAAAATGAAACTATAAATGCTAATAAATCAAATAATTGTTCGCTATGAAATTCAATTTTAATTAAAATAGAGGTGGAAAACATGCCATATGTTATTACAACTTCTAAGTTTCCGTTAAATAAGGCAGAAGAGGCAGCAAAAATATATGTCAAAACTCTGAAAGAATTTAGATCCGCTCAAAGAGCTCTAACGAAGGAAGTTGTTCCAAATGCAGTAAAGTCAACCGACGATGGAATTGAATCCATGGGTGTTCATGATGTAAAAGAAGGCAAATTGGAAGAGTTTCTTCTCTTAACACAAAAGTACATGGTGAATTACCATAACATCGAGGGTTATAAATACACGATAGAAGTGCGATTCAAAGCAGTAGAAGCCTTGGAAATGATCGGAATGAAGATGCCTGAATAATTTAGCTTGGCTAAGATTAAATCTTTCAAAATTCTTTTTTTTTTACGTCATTTATTATAAAGATCCTTATTTCCCAAGTTGAAGTAGGGAAAGGTGCTCCAAGACCGTCTGAGTCGCCACCTAGGCCCAGCTAGTAGATGGTTCAGGAAGGGAAACGCATGCAAACGGCGGAAAAAACAACTTCGAGATATTGTCAGATTTAGGGCAATAATTAGGGGTAAGCCTATATAGAAAGTTCCCCCACCCCTGGTACAACGGTGGTGGATCATCATGGTCTTGAAGGAACGCGGGTACCGGCAGGTGTCGCTGCCGATCGCCCTGATCGAACGGATCGAGAAGTACCTCGACAACCACAAGGAGGAGGGGTTCACGTCCATCCCGGAGTTCATCCGGCAGGCGATCCGCGAAAAGGTGAGGCGTGCCGCGACCAAGAAACCCTGATTTTCTTACTTTTTTTAGTAAAATATCTTACCATAATCTTCAATATTTTTTCCTCTTTTTTTTGGCTCTCTTTTGGGTGCCTTTTTAAAACAAAGGAAATAATACAAGTATTGGGCGTCTTAAATCATGAAAAATAGCGATCGTACATTACTTATTTCCTTATTAACTGAAGCTGCGGCTGAAATGGAGAAATTAGGCAATAATGTAACACCATGGTCAAGGTATGATATATGTCAAGATTTAGGGGCTTTTATCGAAAAAGCTTCAAGGAAATTGGCAACGGGTGATGAGGAAGATATCAAAGAATTATGGGGAATTTTTGTCCCAACGTCTGATTGGGATGATTCAGGTGGATCAGTAACATTAGCAAATAAAATCTTCGAGTTACTGAATAAATTGTATAGAGATAAAATTTTAAAAAAAGATGAGTGATCTATGAACCGTCGTGAGCGAGTTATTGCGGCATTGAACTTGGAAGAACCAGATCAGGTCCCAACCCATGTAATTGCCGAAAACTGCCCCATATTTAATAAAAATTTATATTCATAGTAGGAATTATCATAGCTAGAGTACGGGAGCGCTCAGAGTTGAAGACCAACCGAAGGGGAGATTGCCAACACGAAAAGTTTCGCGACCCTAAGAGTAGGAAATACGTATGCCGTAGATGTGGCGAAGTTTTGAAGCGCAAGTTAAATCCTGGTAGCCACCGTCTCATCAAAGAACTTCTTATAGGACTAAGTGTAGGTGTCGTGCTTAGTCTTATCCTCTGGTTGATTAATCCAGTTTTAGGACTCGGCCTAGGAGTTCCCATGACCTTCTTTTTTCTCATGAGATGCTTTGAAAGACTAAAAAATTTGCCCTTATTTGTATATGAACCAAAAGATCTTGCCGATAAAATACCAAAACAGCAGAAGAAAATACCTGAGGAATTGCTTGAATACGCTGATAAAGATTGCTTGAAATGCAAGGGATTTGGTATATGTGTCCGGTGTGGTGGATCTGGCCAAGATAAAGAGAATGTATCGGGGGACTTTAAATGCCCTTCTTGTAATGGTTTCGGGGCGTGTACGTGTTTATTATCAAAAATATTTTGAAACCTTAAAAACCCAACGGATATGAATTTCAAAAAAAAGAGAAAAAGAAATACTTATTACTGCACATCTGTTCTGATCTAATCCATACCAATTAATTTTAGGGATTCCGCGACTGTATCATGTATGTCTCTTTCGTAGTTGAATCCTTCAATATCTCGAAACTCAATTAGAAATCTATTAAGATATTCCCAAGCGTCTCCCATGTTCTTAAGCTTGACATCATCAACGATGATGGTTTCGACACCCTCCCTGGATACGACTGAGCTGGGTGGCGCGATTCGTTTTATGACGTCAGGGATGGGCAGTTTCTGCATGGTTTCTAAATAGCGCTGTGCCACTTTATCCGCAAGCTGGATTGGAAAAAAGCAATGAGTCACGATGAACGGCATTTATTATCAACTCCTTGTATTGTATATCATGCTTGCTTTATTATTTCTCAACTAAAGCTTTATAAAGTGATCATTTCACCACGCATCTCTCGGAGGTCAAATCATTGGAAGACAAGATTGCGAGAAGTAAGGTCCTTGATGTCCTGGGTGTTCCTAAGAGAAATAAATTCTTGCCTAGTATGAAATATACGTTGCTGAGTTTATTCCACCCATTTCAAGATTATTTTTCTTTAAGCGCACCTTTCAAGTCGATGAACAATAATTTAGAAAAAAATTCAAGTTCATCGCCAGTGGGTGTCTGACCAAGCTCTAAATGAAACCCGAGTTTTTCGAGAGTATTCATCATGTATACTGGAGACTTGTAGGATTTAAAATCCTCGTTTAGCTTACTCCAATCCAGGGGAATAGTTAAAAGTGGAGTAATCCCTTCTTTCTTAAATTTTTCAACTGTTTCCTGAATGTTTTCAACTGTAAATGTGATATTATGAACATAGGTTCCATTTTTTTGCAAGAGCTCATACCAACTTAGTTGTTTAACGATAGGTTGGCAATACTGCAATACAACATTACTTAAATTCACGTGAATAACTTTCATAAAAGGGCTATCTAAGAAGTTGGCAAATTCAATTTCTACCTTTTCTGAACCAAAAACCTTATGCAAAAGTTCGTAAGTTTTCTCTGCATCTGGAGTAACCAGCTCAATATGGATCATGGGTGAAACACTACCAATTAAATTGTCAGAACCGGTTACGTATCGAGTTTGAGGCAAAGGTACTCCTTTTTTAAAGGGGTTTTCAGCGAATTCGAGATGAAACCCTAGCCTTTCCATTGAATCCATCATGTATACTGTTTTAGCATCAGGATTTAAAAACGCAGAAGGAATAAGAT
The DNA here is from genome assembly GCA_013375455.1 of Candidatus Helarchaeota archaeon. The sequence continues at coordinate 10,631 of JABXJT010000105.1, forward strand.
TACCCCATTCTAACTCAAATGTAAAGAGAGGAACAATACCTTCCTTCTCCAGCTCTTTCACCGCCTCATTAACATTTTCTAAACCAAACGTCAAATTATGGACACCAGGACCTTTAGTTTCCAACTGATTATACCAGGAGCTTTCTCTATCTACTGCCTCAATGTATTTTAATTTAGGTTCGATAAATTGTAATACTACATCGCCAAGTCCAACGTGGATAACCTTGACAACGTCACCATCTAAAAATTTGGCAAGGTCTTCTTGTACTTTTTCAGCCCCGAGTACATCATGAAGAATCCTGTATGCTTCCTCCGCATCTGGAACAGTAATTTCAACATGCACTAAAGGTAAAAAATTTACTGTCATTTAATTCACCCTTTAATTTTTGATTAGACATTCTTCTTATAAATATCCTAGTTCTAATTTGATAGTTCTAATTAGATGTGTAAGCGTGCCTAGAAAAAAAGAAATGAAGTGTGGTTAAGGCCCTTTGCCGGGCTTCTTGGGCGCGGGTGGCGCGGACTTCGGGGACGGTGGCGTGGGTTTTATGGGGCGGAGTCGGTGCAGAAAGCCGAATATCACGATTGAGGCTGCAATTGCGACACTAGAAATGATGATTGCAATCGGAAGCCAGTTAGAATCCTTTGGCGGAAGGTCGTTCGGGTCCAGTGGGTCAGTCCCTGCAATGACTTCGGCCCCATCGGAATACCCATCCCCGTCTGTATCCGAATCATGTGGGTTAGTACCGTATTGATATTCTAAATAATTGCTCAAGTAATCACTATCATTATCGTAAGGCGAATCAAACAGGAGGGGAAGCAAATTATTTTCGATTTCCCAGCCATCTGGTATCAAATCGCCGTCCGTGTCCGGGTTGGTCGCGTTCGTCAGGTAGAGGAAGAGTTCCGCGCTGTCGTTGAGCCCGTCGGCGTCCGTGTCCGGGTTGGTCGCGTTCGTCGGGTAGATCAAGACCTCCGCGCTGTCGTTGAGCCCGTCGGCGTCCGTGTCCGGGTTGGTGGCGTTCGTCAGGTAGAGGAAGAGTTCCGCGCTGTCGTTGAGCCCGTCGGCGTCCGTGTCCGGGTTGTTTGGATTCGTCGTGTTGAGATATTCCCCGAGGTTCGTGAGTCCATCTAGGTCGAAATCATCCGAGGCATCCGTGGTGTTCAAGGGATCTAAGGAATTAGCTACTTCCCAGCCATCCGGGATCCTGTCAGAGTCAGTATCGTTTGAGAACGAACTGGTCCCAATAGAATATTCATCCCCATTTAATAAGCCGTCGCCATCCCAATCACCCGCCTCATCGTAAATATTCTCAACCCAAGTATTAAGAAAAGCTACATCAAGAATTTGGTCGGGATTGTTGAGCCAGATGCAATTCCAGTAGAAAAGATTAGATCCGGGTTCGACTGTTATTCCGTAATTTCCGTTGGATATGATAAAATTGTGACTAACATTGTTTTCAGTTGTGACGCCCGCATATAATCTAATCCCAGTCCCAGTATTATTATTGACGGTGTTGTGGGTCAGCGTGTTCCGCCAGCACGAATCAAATAAGTAAATGCCGTGTTGAGTATTGTTATTGACGGTGTTGTGGGTCAACGTGTTCCGTTCCGAATTATCTAGCATGATGCCATGTTGAGCATTGTATTTGACGGTGTTGTGGGTCAGCGTGTTCTCAAAGGAAAACTCGAGATAAATGCCATTAAGACCATTGTTCGATACTGTATTATCCGTCAATTTATTATTGTCACTATCCAACAAGTGGATTCCATGCCGTCCGTTGTTATTGGCAGTATTGCCGGTCAGGTTATTGAAATTGCTGTTACTTTGGAGACAAATTCCACGACCCCAGGTGAGATTCCAATTATTGCTCGCCGTGTTGTTGGCCAGCGCGTTATTGTTTGAATCTGTGATATGAAATCCATAGTACCCCACGCTATATTCGGCGGTATTGTTGATCAGGACGTTATCATCTGAACTTCCCAAGTAAATTCCAGTGGTGGCACTGTTATTCACGATATTATTCATCAACGTGTTATGAGCACTATTTGATACAAATATTCCCGCTTGTCCGCTATTGTTTACGACATTCTTGGTAAGATTTCCGTTGGTAACATTCTCGAGGCGAATACCCTCGAAGCCCGCGTCCGTGTTCGTTACGGTGCAGTTCAGCAGGATGAAGTAAGCATCGGTGTTATTGATCAAGATCCCATGCACCCCAAAGCCGCTCGCATTGATGACGTAGTTCTCCAAGATGTACGGGTTGCCTGCAGATCCATTGCCTTGGCTCTTGAACGTTTCGAAATCTGCGTTCTTACTGATGTTAAAGGGGGCATCCGCCTTGAGTGTCAACTCCCAGCGCGCTCCATTGACCCGTGCCGCATCCGAAAATTGACCGACGCGACCCCATGGCATTGCAAGTAACGAAAAGATGACCACTACTGATAGAACTGTCACGATTTTCCGCATGTTGCTCCCTTCCATATGAATATCAAGAATTATAATGATGGTGGGAAGTATGTCAAAAGGACTATTTAAAATTTTGAATTAGATAAAAATTAGATAGGAATATATTCATATCACTGTTAGTAAATATTTCATGTACCATTTTGCTAGTCGTTTGGGCAATTCTTTTAAAAATCAAGCATGGCAACCAGAGCGTCGAACGAAATATTACTTGAGAATTGAAAGTTAAGTGTCAAATTTTGTTTTTTTTCAAGCATCTCAAAATGCTAGTATTGAAGCTGTAATTAAAAAACGCCCATCACACCCCATCTCGCCGTCTTTCTTCTATTATTTTCATCTAAGAAGTACTTAAAAACCTATTGGTAGGAAGAGTTGCCCTGAAAGATTTAATAGAATTTGATAGTTCTAATTTGATAGTTCTAATTTCAAAATTCTGATGATGTAAATCGTCCAGAAAGGACCTATTATCAGATAACAAATGAAGAATACATGGATCGGTAGAGGAACCCAACTAAAAGCATAGACCGAAAGCGCAACTATGCCCCATAGAAGACCAGGCGTCACCATCAACAATAAAAAAAAATAAGCCAAAAGAATAGTTGATGGCTATCCATGGCGTTTTCAAACTTTTTTCTTAATGGTTTATCTAATTTTTTGAGCATTACCTTACAATAATTATTTATAAGCGTTCATAGATTTACTCCTTATGTCTGATTCAGATCAAGAAATCGATTATGAAGGGTTTAAAGGGGCCGGCGGTCCGAGAGCGCCCCCTCCACAGAAGCCAAATACGAATCCCACCAGACAACGGCTAATATCACTGCCTGGCGCCCCTATTTTGGTAACTGTAGCTCTGATTATTTTCAGTTTCCCCTTTAATGTAGAGGGAACATTGGTTCCGCATGTTATCGGTGCTTTATGCGCTGGACTTACCGTTGCTATTTATGACTGGATCATCGAAGCGTATGCTTATGTAAAAGGGCTTTGGTTCTGTTATGGCGGCTACCAAAAAGTTGGGAAACTCGATTTTAAGCATGTCCCAATTGATATGGTTATTGGGTTTGTTGCGATGGGCTTTAGCCTTTCAATCGTCACCTATTTTCCACAACTATTTCGGTATTGGGGATGGCACTCTTGGTTTCCAGTTGCTAATCCCACGTTTGATCTTCTTTGGATTCCAGGATTATTGGTAGGAGCGTCTCTATGGGGTGCATTTTCCGACTTTCGAGCTAAAAGGACAGGAGTTTGGATGAATGGTCCCACGTGGTCTTTTTGGAAATGTGCGTTTTATGCATGGTTACCAGGGCTAACAACTATAATAGTAGTCGATCGGTTTATAGTTTATTTCTGGACAAATCCAGTAGGTTTGGCACTCTCAATTTTGATACCGTTTCTCACTTTGGGCATCATCGTTGTCATATTAATAAAAAAAGTCCTTTAATCGGAATTTTCTCCCCCATTCACGATCTGAAATAATTCTACAAAAAATTCAAAATAAATGAATAAATAGGTTCTATCACAAGGCTGGTTAAAATTTATGTCCCTAGAGAAAGTAAAAGAATTATTAGTAGATTTAGACATCGATGAGATTCAAAATGCCGTCAATAATGCTTTAAAATCGAATAATGCGCAGCAAATTTTACAAACTTTATGTGATGGCATGTTTGAAGTCGGGAGGTTGTATGAAGAGCAAGAATATTACTTACCTGAATTAATGTTAGCGGGTGAGACAATGGAGGAAGCAATGAAGATATTACGCCCTAAACTTTCTAAGAGTGACATATTGCCAAAAAAAGGAAAAATTATTGCCGCAACCGTGAAAGGTGACATGCATGACATTGGAAAAAATGTTTTTGTCACAATGGTAACAGCAGCAGGTTATGATGTCATTGATCTGGGAAAGGATATCCCAGGAAATATCATTGCAATGAAAGCAAAAGAAGAAAATGTAGATATTGTTGCGTTATCCGCCTTGCTTTCGAATACTGTTATTGAAATTAAGACTGTTGTAAAAGAATTAGCTGCATTAGGTATCCGGGATAATGTCAAAGTTATTTGCGGTGGTGCGCCATTAAATCAAGACCTAGCATCTAAAATGGGAGCTGACATAGCCTGCGATGATGCAGTGGAAGGTGTGAGACTATGCGATAAGATAATGGCTAAAAAAGCTGCATCAAAGGTTGTCATAAAAGGATAGGAGGTTCAAAATATATGGTATTATCGAAACGGGAACGTGTGATTAGAACTTTAGAACTTGAGGAACCAGATATAATTCCAATTTTCACTTTGGGTTTTGAGTTTTCAGGAACAGCGTACCAATCTTTTAAAAAATCTGAGGAATACAAAGAGTGTAAAACTTATATAAAGAATAATTTTTCAAGGCGAAGATATAAATGGGCAGGGAGTATTACCCAACTGCGGTTCTTTAATGTAGATTGTTTCCTTATGGATCCTTTTAAAAAATTGAAATCTTTGTTGCCCTTCGCAGCCGGTCCCCCAGAATATCCAAATTATATAATTAATGTATTTAACGGCAGTTTATTTAAACTTACAACTATAGAAGAGACGGGGTTACCTTATCCATGGTACATTGACGGTTATTTTAAAACACCCGAGATTTTACATAAATATTGGGAAAAATATGGAAAACCTTCGGAGTGGATTAACAATAAAACCAATTATTCCCCCCAGATTTGGGATGAATATGTGAAAAGTCTTGAACCCTATTTGTACCCCATGGCATCTCTGCCCATTGCAATGCATGAATCTCTAATAGAAGGAATGACAATGGGCCGGGTAGCATATTTCATGCGGAAAAACCCACAATTCATACACCAGGTTATGTCTGAATATACTAAAACCAACATCGAAATCGTTAAGCGATTGGCAGAGGCAGGAGTTGATATTGTATTTTATTTAGATGACTTGGGTCAAAAAGAACGCAGTATTTTATCACTCAAAAGT
>JABXJT010000106.1 GCA_013375455.1 Candidatus Helarchaeota archaeon
CACGTCGATCAAGTGTTCCCTGCGGAACTTGCCGAGCGCGTCCATCTGGGTCAGCTTACTGGTAAGCGTCTCCTCGACGAAGCTCGTGGGAGTGAACGCAACGGTGGCGGCGTCGTTTTTTCCTGGGTCGCTACCTATAAAACTACGGGTGGTGCTGATGCCGCGGCCGCTTTTGTGATCCTGATTTGGGTGCTTTTCTGGGAGTTCTTTGCGCTTATTTTACATACTTCCACCCAATCTTACAATGGGTCGTTTATTTTCGCTGTGATTCTAACAATTTATGTCCATTTCGTCTTGTATATAACTATGCAAATAAGCCATCTCAAAAATAAATTGGAATCTTCGAGTTTCCCCCCGAAAAGGGATGCGATTCGGGAAAGAAAAATGAAATTGCTGTTTTTAACTATTGCTTTAATTTTAATCCTGACTTGTGTACCATTAAATGTCATCCTACTAAAAATATTTCAATTGCTCATCATTGGAGTGGGAGCAATGGGGGGAACAAGCTTATTTTTCATTTGGAGCTGGGCTGCAAAGTACAGATAGTTGCAGAGAATATGGCCTGAAGCTTTTTTCAAGAATCATCAATGGAGATCTATATTTCCCTAAATCCGGGGTAGATGTTCATACTAATGCTCATCATTGGAAGCGGAGTAATTTTTACAATATATTTAAAAAAAAGGAAATATAAAATGAAGATGAAGAAAAATGGGAAAATTATCCGATGAAAAGATGCAATTCAAGGGTTATATTTGTATAATAAGTATTCTCATAGGTTTGCTTTCAATTCAAATTTTTTTTACTTTCACGGAAAGATGGAACTATACAGGTTGGGACATGTTGAACTTTCCTAGCATTTACTCTGGTGGCATTCTTATGTTACATACCATATGGTTATTCTTGGGCGTTGGAATTGTTAGTATCATAGAATCTTTTATAGCGGTTTATAAGCACAAAACAGGTAGTTTGGCGGTGACTTACATACTTTACTGGGAACTTCTTGCTCTCGTTTTATATGTTGCTTTTCAATCCTATAATATTTCCTTTATTCTTAATATGATTGTGGTAATTTATTTTCCGCTTGTACTTATTAAAACCATACAATTACAGAAATTACGGGATGACTGGGAGGCTCGAAAGCATGAGTTATCCCCTAAAGGTAATTCAGATCGACTTATAAATAAAGAATTAGTCATTTTACTATTCCTTTTTGGAGTGGGGTTAATTTGTAGTTTATTAAGCGTTTTTATATATACCAATCTTTATTTATTAATGGCTGGAATACTTCTGATAGTAGTACCTATTCCATTATTCATTGAGAATTTGTTACCTCTAAAGATAAAAGATTAAGTATTATGTTAAAACTCCTATATTCATCCAAAATAATCTTCAATGCGGTAATTCTAACTGACATTATAAAGGGGATCCATACCCTCTCAACGATGAGGGAAACTGGAGAACAATTAGGTATACTACATAAGAAATCATTCTTCAGATCTTGGGCGAATGTTTCAAAATGGCTTGCCACCTTTAATGATGAAGAACATAAAAAAATTATAAGTGAGTGATCGAACAAATCTCTTCCATCCTTTAATCTTTTTAAAATAAAGAAAGAAAAACATCAGAGAGGGTCTTTATTTTGCGTCATCTCTTGCTTTCGATAATATATAATATACTTTATAGCTTCCAACATTACCTTCGGATCAGGTGAAACCCTCCTATAGCCCGCGACCTTAGTTCTTTGTTAAATGAAAAGATTTTAATACAATAAAAACCATATTTTATTTGCGTCGCGGGTAGGACGCACCCCTTAAGGTGGGAACTTCGGTTCACGACCGCCTTCCTTTATGCTATCCGTGAATGGAGAGGAGTCATGACCCCTCCTTTTTGTTATCTATGAAGGTGTCATATGAGTCATTATTTCGATAATTATAAGAAACAATTAAACCTCCTGCTTGATCGAAATCGGACCTTGAAGTACAAGTATGCTATCTTCAAGGCAGTAAAAGAAGGAGACGTCGTTATCGATTTTGGATGTGGAACCGGAGTTCTTGGATTTTTTGCCCTCCAAGCGGGGGCCAGCCACGTTTATGCCATAGAAGAGACTTCAATCATCGAGTACGCCAGGCGAATGGCCATTAAAAATAATTTGGAGGAAAATATCACATTTATCCAAAAACCTGGTAAGGAGATCACGGCAGAGGATATTTCTGGTGAAGTAGATGTAATCTTGTCTGAGCCTGTTTCCAATTTATTATTAGAGGGAGATGCTTGGTCAAGTATTGAGTATCTTAAGCAATTTCTCAAAAATGATGGCTTGGTTTTACCGGTTTCGGGTAGTCTTCTGATAGTTCCGGTGAATGCACCCCCTGAAGTTTTTCGTGATTCAGATTATTTCTTAGGAGGAACAAATGTATATAATATCGATTTCATTGAACTCCCCCGGACTGTATTCTATAAATCGACGCTAGGGGAAAGTGCTTGGCTTACAAGCCCCCAGCCAATTCTTGAAGTGAATTTATTGAGAGATACGCTCAACGACACATTTGAAAATTCTGTCAAATTTTCAATCCAACAATCAGGGCAATTAGTCGGGGTGGAATTTTTCTTTAAACTTAATATTTTTAAAAATATTACGTTATCCAGTAGGGATCAAGTGACCTATCATAATTGGACTCCTTTATTTGCCCCAAGCTCCAAACAATCCTCCGTATGTTCGGGTGATATATTGCGTATAACGGTTTCAACAGAGATGATCAGCCCATATAAGGCCATCTGGACATTAGAATTTGATCACCACTCAAAACTTATTCCATATAATGATGCTTGGTGGGAAACTGATTCGGCAATTCCTACTCTCGCCCCTGGCGTGATGCTTAGCAAGGCGGGACTCCTACTCTTAAATCAGGAGGATTACTCGCAATATGATTGCGAGAACGATTTGGAATGGGATTTCATCCAATTATTACCCAAACCACTAAATTGCAACGAAATGTGTCAAATCATTGCTCAATCACGGAAGCATGAGATGACGTTCGAGGAGATAAAAAACAGATTGATTCAATTGCTTCATAAATTACTCATGAATTCTTTAATTAATATGCCCATCCCAAAGGAGCGGTTCGTTTTCACGCGTTTTTCGTCATCAATTCACATACCTTAGATTTCTTTCTTTACGATTTCCATAAAACTCGTGAGTTTATTTTTAATTTGGGCCAAATTCTCGCCTATCCGATTAAAGTCTACATCTATGAAGGGGATGCCAGTATCTCGAACACGATCTTTAAAGAGGCGGTAGGAAGGTGTAATTGACGTGCATCCAATGAGTTTATTGAAAATAATACCATCTACTCTTAATTCATTGGCAAGATCGAGCCAAGATTTAACGAGAATTTTGTTGGCGCTCCAGCATTCATGCATTTTCACGAGATAATCGCAGTAGTTATGAATCATATCACCTTCAGTTTTGATTGGATCCAACATTCCATATGCTAGATTATCTGCCTGAATGAGGCACCCCCCCAATTCGTTCATAATCTGTGGCAGATCTGGTTCGCTACCACTGAAAACCGGGACAAGCATTATTTTTGGGACACCCTCGTAATCTATTTTTCGGCGACTATCGAGGTCTTTGATTAATTTTAAAAATTGTTTATTGAAATATTTGATTGCAGAGAGGAAGTCAATGAAACTAATGTTCAATAGGGCGATAAGTTGCATGTAGGCATAAGGTGATAGGGGCATTTTCTCAGGTGTCTTTAGATAATATAGCACTTTTCGATAATTTGCACGAATATTATTGGCCAGAATTATTTTCTCCCTGAGGCCCTCGTCTGTGATTTTGTTCCCAGTCAACTTTTCAAGATGGGTGACGAGTTGTTGCAACTCTTCAAGCATGTATTCCCTTGCGTGCGGAGCTGTTGATTTCGGGATATCAGTGAAAATAACGGGAATGGAATTATTTAATGTCTGGAAAAACTGAGAAAACCAGCCACAGCGCGTCCCCCAAGCAAGAAATAGTTTGATCTGATCACGATGGGGAAGCGAAGATCCATATGCAATTCTGGTTGCGAAACAAACTTCTGGCGGGTATTTAAATTCATCAGATTTAGATTCGAAATTACATAGATTCTTGTTATATTCGTTAAGGAATTGATTTATTATATTTTCAGCTTGAGGTTGAAGCAGCCGAGCACCTGTCCCTACGAGCGTTGCCCCTAGAATATTCTTGGCTAGCCTCGTTCCCCGTAAAAGTTTCTCTGCCTCAAATTTACCGATTCTTAATGGAAAGATCGGGGAGGCGCCCGCTGCAAACACTAATTCTGCGCCTATAGGTAAAATTGTTCCTACCAAAGGGCGTTTATGTCGTCGAAATTTTCTGATTTGCTTTTGTGCTGAGAAAAATTTTAAGTTGAGATTTAAAAAGCTCGGTATAAGGAATTCTTCAGTGTCAATACTCACGCTATCATCTCCTGGAACGCTTGCAACCGAGTTTGCAATTGTGCATTCTTGTTTACACCATATTCACGTTCAATTTCCACGTAAGGTATGTTCTGTTCAGAAAGGATTTCCTTTAATTTCGATGAGATTACAGATGGGACAATGCTGCAATACTTCACTTTATAAAAGATAATTCCATCGGCGTGGCTATTTTTATAAATTTCAGCAAGATTTGTAAAATAATCATCACTGAGAATCATACGGCCACTATTTTCTAAATTGAGATAGTAGTCAGCAAGGGCTTCCAATGGAGGTTTATTTTGATCAACTAAGGAGTCATAATAATCTAATCCGGTCCATGTCAGATTCTTAATTACTGAAAGCCCTTGAGCCTCACTTAACTGAATGATGTTATCTCCGATTGGAACCCCATTGCCTGCAAAGATTATTTTTTTCCCTTCAATTGGTGAAGTTTTCTCTGATAAATCTATAACGGTCGTTTGAAGATTCCCAATAGAAGCCTCTACCCCATAAAGAAAATGATGGTGCATCAATTCTAAACATTCGACGCCTGATAAAACGTAATTTTTATTCCGTTGAACGTTTACGACTTCTTGCATCAATTTTCGTTCGTTATTGTAGAGCTTGATTGCCTCAGCGATCTTATCTTCAGAGAGCTTAATTCCACTGAACCTTTCAATATCCTCTTTGAAGTGGTTCAATTCAGCAATCAGGAATCTCAAAGCAGAATCTGTTTTAGCTGAGGGAAATACAATGTTGATGCGAGGAATATTAAAATATTCAGAAATCATTTCGGTGGCGCAGAGCTCACCATTACAGTAATTACCAGCGATAATGGTTTCTATCTCGTCATAAAGAGCGTTTTTTAAATCAAAATGTCCAATCGTGCTTCTGGCAAACGAACATGTGGCGGAGGTTAAATATTCAATCCCTTTAGAAGCAGAATCCTTATCTCCAACAAGGCTCAACCGTAATGGGAATCCACTAGCAGCATGTATTATTTCTTCAGGGACTAAACCGTGTGCCAAAATTCCATAAATCTTTTTATTGGCTTCTTTATACTTTTTGAGCTGTTGAACCACTTCTGAAAACATCTGTTCTCTTGTCATGCACATTCAACTTGTTAATCGTTCTTTTATAAAGACAGTGTAAAGATCTTTTAAAATCTAATTTTTATGGAAAAAAAATAAGGGACTAATCTGAATAAGTTAAATTGGTTTCAGTTATATTAATCATAAAAGTAATGAATCAATTAAGAAAATTGAAATTAAAAAATTAAAAGCTTTCAAGGAGATTGAAAAAAGGTGAGCTCAGAGGATAGATATGAACAACGATTGGAACGAAAGATGAAGAAAAAACGAAGATATAAAGGTAGATCAGAGTACCTAGGTGCTTATGGCATCGCCGCGGTTTTTACTTTCATCGGAATGCTAAGTATTATCTTTTATTTCACACCGTTCGATTTCATAGGGCTCTCCGCGTGGGGATACTGGATGTTTATACCAGCCTTTTTCCTCTGGATAGGAGGGATTGCTACCCATGTACGTTACAATCAACTGAGAAGAGATGTCTTGGCCACTTTAGACAATTACAAAAGCGGCCCAATAAGCATCGATAGCTTAACGGCCGAATTAATGATGGAGCGCCCAAGTCTTATGCGGTTACTAATCGATTTAAGAGTGGAGCGCCGACTCAAGTTTCGCGTGGATTCCAAATCAGGTGAGGTAATTTTAGGGGAATCGTATTTGCCTCCAGTGATCGATGCAGCTGCCGCCGCTGCTGCACCCACAGGTACATTCTTTTGTCCCCAGTGTGGGCAACGAATAGCCTCAGATAGCGTGTTCTGCCCCAATTGTGGAGCGTCCGTTCAATAAACCCCTTTTTATTTTTGGGGTCTCATTCTTAACTTTTCTCGAACCATTTTCTCGGTTTGCACGAAACGCGTGCTTTTCGCTGTTTCTTTCAATGCTTTGAGGGGATCTTTTTTCCGTTTCTGAGCGCGAGCCCATTCCCTCGCGAATTTCCCTGATTGAATCTCTTTTAATCCTTTTCTCATAATTTCGGCTAAATTGGGATCGAGGAATCTCCCCCCGCGAGTCATACTCCCATATTGGCTCGTTGGTGAATGGAAATCCATCTGTTCTATGACGCCAGTTTCCGCCATTTCTTTTATACCGTAAGAAAATTCACCGCTCATGTAAATTTCAAGCATTACCGCTTCAGCCGGGTATCCCTCCTCTAATAAAACCTTAACAGAATTCCGAAGAACATTCCCGAAAGCGGGTCCAAATGCCTGTTCCTGGAACAAATCCAGATGTGCTTCTTGCTCTAAAGTTGTTTCGATTGCGCCCTTTTTAGTGGTGCCTAGGGCCTTAGCTAATGCCAACATGATTTCTTTCGCAGAGCCTGAATGATCTTGATGGACGCCCACGAAACTGAAAAAACCCTCTCCAGAGAGGTATGAATCGCGAACCCCAACGCCGATCATTCGCGGAGCAATCATGATGACATCGACAAATTCGGGAGGGATGAGCCCTGTTACCTCCTTAAATGCAATATTATACCCAGTGGCAAAGTCTAGAACCTGATTTTCCGTGAGATTTGGTTGGATATCTTCTTGAAAAACTTCAGCTTGAATTTCATCCGGAATTAAAATTATGATGATATCCGCTTTCTTAGTTGCATCTGCGATGGAATGAACTTCAAACCCATCTTGGAGCGCTTTTTCGCGATAATCATCCTCGATGTTGCCTACGATGACGTTAATTCCACTATCCTTGAGATTCAATGCTTGGGCGCGTCCCTGGTTTCCATACCCAATTATACCAACAAGTTTATCCTTTAAAATGCTTAAATCTGCATCTTCATCAAAATAAATTGAAGTTGACATGCTCATACCTCTAGCAGTTTTGTATTTCTAATGGTAACTCGTTCAAGCATATAAGAATTAACACCAACTTTGAATTTTTTGTAGGGTTCTATCAAAAATCTTTTATGTTATAAAAATATAATATATTACAATCGTAAAATATGGTTGATGACCATGAAACTTGAGAAAGGAATTCTTGGAGTATTTGCGGGAATCATTATCTTTCAATTTGCACTCATCCTTGTTCTCTGGATGTTCTATTATTTATAAATCGAATTAAGACGAGTTTCTTCTTTTTGAAAGAAAATAAGGGATTTTTATCTTTCACTCATAGCACACCTCTTCTGCTATTTTTGCATAAATAGCTGGAAATAATTTAATTTACATTCTGTTTGACTTGGAATTTCTTTTTATCTTTTTTACAGATAATTTGGGCTAAATCGCGTGCAGTTACTAGAGCAGTGGTAACACCGCCACCAGGCATGATCCATTGACCTATTTGGTAAAATCCTTTCAACCCTGGTAAATTTTTTTTCACCACTTTCGGAATCTTTCCAGGAAGCCATACCCATCCTTGAATACTACCTTTCCAATTATTGGTATATCGGTTTATAGTTGCAGGAGTAACTACATCAATTTCTTCTATGTTCGTCCTGAAATCACTAAATCTGTGGTCAAGGATGTTAATGATTTCATTAGCAATACGAATCTTTTCTTGGTTATATTTTTCTTGATTGTTTGCACGTAAATTATGCCAAAACTGATAACTGTCTGTATGTATAACAACTCTTATACAAGTTTTTCCTTCAGGAGCGAGTGTGGGATCAAAATTATAAATAAGAACGGAGATTCTATCAACTTCAGTTTGATCATCGACGATTAATGATTTTTTCAGGGATAACTCTAAGCTGGATGGCTCATGATCAAAACTCCGTGCAACACCTAAAAAAATGATAACAACGGAAGGATGAACGGGTTGATTATTATAGAATTTTCTTAATTTTTTATCAATGTATTTTCCTTCAAGCATGTTAAAAATTGTGTCATACCCATCTGCAGCCGATATCACGAGATCAGCATTACGAACTTCATTATTATTTAATGTAATACCTATCGCTTGATCTTTTACTACATTTATTTTCTTTACTTTTGAGTTATAATGAATTTTCCCACCCAATCTCAAGTATTTTTTTTCTAATAATTGAGCAAACGCTAGCGAACCTCCGATAGGATAGCCCCCATTTTTATCGTTCAACCCAGCTATACTCATAGGAAAAAAATAAGCAGGGAAATAATAAAAAAAATCCAGATTCAAAGCACGTTTAAGTAATGGATTGGAAAGTTTTTCGATCATATCCTGAAAAGATCCGCTCCATTTAAATAAAAATCTTAAATAAGGAAGGATTTTAAATTGTTGGAGGTAATAATCAAGGAAGTTCCATAATTCTTTAGGTTTTTTATTTAAATTAAAAAATTTTGGATTTGAAAATCTTTTGACAGCTTTAATAAAATCATTAATAAATTTCTCATCCTCAGGGGCAATAGAGATTAATACACTTTTCATTTTATCAGGATCTGTATAGAATTTGAGAATTTTACCATCAATATCTTCGTATTGACCCAAGACATCCCAGTATTTAAATTCAATCTCTTCCATATTTATTAGCTCATTCCAATATTTATATGTGTTATAATTTGGATTGGTTCCCCCTAATGAATGAAGGCACCCATCAAATATATAATCGCCTCTTTTCCATGAAGTGCAGAGGCCTCCTGGGGTAGTATGTAACTCAAAGATCTCAGTATTGTATTCATTCATCTGCAGATAACTTCCTGCACATAACCCAGCTATACCCGCACCAATAATTATTACCTTTTTTTTGGTCAAATCTCATTCCTCCTTTAGGTAAGAATATTTTAATAGTAATGCAAAGTGTCTAAAGAGTTCGTCTTTATTTTCATTAAATTCTGTCACATCAAAAACCTGTAAATTATAATAAATTTGTTCTAATTCTTTTCTATTTATTAATATACTCAAATTTTTCACCATACATGTTCTGAGATAATAATAACTATCATTTAATTTTAATTCAGAAGTGGAGGAATCTATAGTCAAGAAACCCTGACTATGGTCAAGAAACTTGGACCAAACATTTACTTAAATGAACAAAAAGAATTTGTAGTCAAACATATTATTTGGCAAAGCTCTTTAGAATTGGATCAAAAATGGGAGATATAAAAAAAATTTATCAATATTTATGCCTTAAATAGCCAACAGCGCTCATATTTATGGCCGAAATTACGCCTATAATGATATCAATTAATATTATTGATAATAATTTGTCTTCAGTGAAATTTATTGTAATTGGTACTAAAAAGGATGCAATTCCCCAACATATAATGGTTATAATATGGGCATGGGTAAAAAATCTCTTATATTTCGAGAATTTGACTGATTGATCGGTCTTACTTAATAAATTAAATGCTGCAAGACCAACTTTATTTAATAAGTAGGATCCCTTTTTTTGTTCTATTAACGGATGGAGAAATTTTAAATGATAGGAAAGACCTGGGCTGTCAATTCCCCCTAATGATTGTTTAATTTCGGAAAATGTTAATTTTTCTTCAATTCCAATTGTTTTTATTATCTTTCTTCGGATTTTATGACCTAGTGTTTTGAATATTTCTTCTTCCTCATCCTTGGGAATGTCTTTCTTTTCTTGGGTCATGAACACCACACAAATATTTTTTATTGTTGAATTATGTGATGTGCATTTTAACATTAACTATGAAAGATTCGAAAAGGAAAAAAATAAGGGTGGGATTAAATTCCCGTTTTTTTTAGACCGCAAGTATAAGGATAACTAAAACTACCACGAGCCCAGTCGAGGCGAGTTTCTTCTTTTCTAGAGAATGAAAGATATTTTTCTCTTTCTCGAATGGCTAATCATAAATTTCGGACTATTATCTACGTGATTTTTATTCCTATAAAATGAATTAATTTTAAAACATACTGAATTATTAACTTACGTAAAGGATTTCTTACCATAAATGAGGTGTTACTTGGTGCCAGTCGCCTTTATCTTGGTGAAAGCGGAACCTGACGTAATTTCAACCTTAGTGAATGATGCGATGTTTATAAATGAGGTCACGGAAGCCTATTCCATCGCAGGACCGTGGGATATCATCGTGAAGGTGGTTTGTCAGAGATTTGAGAACGTTGCAAAAGTAGTGACCGAACAGATTCTCAAATTAACTGGAATAAAGGAGACCTTGACGTTGATGGCTTTTCAATCAGGAGTTGCAAAATCCCATCGCACGGATGCCTGTGAAGAAGCTTCAAAATTTGAACAAGAAAATCAGATCACAGAACTATATCGGCTCTGTCGAACCTGTTATAATTTAAAAAATTGCGAATACGGAAGTCGAGTTATCGTTTTTGGTCCTTGATTTTCTACGTGGAAACAACTAAATAGCCCTTCGAAATATGGAATGTATGGATTCCAATTCGGGAGAACACAAACCCAGATCGGAACGGATCGCTGCGGTAATTTCATTTTTAACCATCTCCCCCTTCCAAATCGTCCTGTATTTAGCATTTGCCGAGATCATTTGTAATACCTTCGCAGAGGCGGCAATATTAAACACGATTTCCGGGGCTTTTTATTTACTCATACCGTTCATACCGCTTTTATATGTAACTAGAAAGAAAAGGTCTCAAGATTATTCAATTCCGATTAGGGACCGCTTCTTAATTTTGCTCATCCAAATTTTTGGGTTCATCGGGGCATCTGTTGTCTATTTTTACTATCCATCCTGGACCGGACTAGATACAGGAATCCTCTTCATCTTTACCGTGGGGTATACGATTCTTCACGTGGTCTGTCTTATAATAACCTCGGGCGGGAAATTTAAAATTAGCCTGCACATGACCGGGGCAGCATCATCCATTACCGGCTTAGTGATCGTGTTCGGGTGGTGGTGGGCCTGGCTTTATCTTTTTTGCATTCCCATCGGGTGGTCACGCGTGAAGCTCGAAGCGCATTCTTTCTCCCAAGTTCTATGGGGAACCATCGTGGGAGGAGTAACTATTTTCATCACCTACGTGGGCTTCGGATATGTATTTTAGGGAACTGTTCTTGTTCCATTTCACTCATCGAAACTATAAAATATGGAGAACCATAAATAGGTTTCATCGTTCTAACGCCTGATATCGAAAATGTTAAACAAAATGAATAAAAACCAAATTTATAAAATAATCATCCGCCTCGTCTTTTGTTCTCAGCTCGGATTTTTCTTTTATCTAACGTGTGGACTTACAATATTTTCTATCGCATTTCTGCACGTGTTCATGGACTGGATTTTCTGGCTGTGGATTTCCGCTATTCTCCTAATTCTTATGATCTTTTTCCTGTTCCATACGAGAAATAGGATACGGTTATGGGTCATCTTCGTTAGCTATTTCTTAGATGTTATTTTCATTTTTTTGGGAATGCTCTTGACGATCCTAACAATTAATTCAGAACTAATAAATGTGCTTTCAGTTGGAATTATTTTTACCTTCATTTCTATTCTATCCATTGTCTTGCTCAGCTTAAATTTTAAGAAGATTCAAAAGACACCAAACGAGACGCAGGGGTATAAATTCTTTAACCGGAGAAACCTTATTGGAATTGCGTTGATTGCATTCCTTGGTATAAATACCTTGCTCTCTTACAACGGCTATAATTTGGACGTCATCATCCCTGATACAGATAATGAAATAAAGATCTCCTTTTGGTCCCACTGGAATGCAAGTGGATACTCCGACGAATTACTGAATCAACTAAAAATTTTTAATTCTTCCCTCTACGTTTTCACGCCTGATCATGTCGTGGAAAGTCAACCAAGTGCTTTTAATGATTCAATGCATCGATTCATGAATTATTCAATTGAGATCTACTTATGTGCAACCCCTTTTGGAGATTTTTCTGCCATCTATAATTGGGAACGATATCGAAATAAAACCTTGGAAATAGCACAGTTCATTATAAGTGAGAATCTCACTACTTGTGTGAAAGGATTCATCAATGATGTCGAAAGTCCGCATTACTTCACGGATGAACTCTTCGCATTTCTAAACACGGGAGATTTAATCGGATTGGGTCGATATATCTGTAACTCAGCGAATAGCCAAGAATATTTGGAAGCGGTTCAAGGCTATGGCTTGTTAAATGATGAGTTACAAGCATTGGGGTTTGAAACACATATAACTGCAATGTTACAGGGACTAATAGATATAGTAGATTACGACACGTCCGTTCAATCTCTTCTGCAATATGCTGCATTTCCGCCGTATAACTACGATATTTACAACGTCATGCTTTACAGGTCAATCGTTGAAGGCGATACCTACCTCGTCGAGTCAAATCCTTATTTCACATCCTCCTACATTAAGTTAATGAAGCATAAATTCGGTACTGATGCCGTATCTATTAGTTTAGGAGTCGTTAACCAGGGGGTATATCAGGATTTCAATGAAATTGTGACAGATGTTAAAATTTGCAAAGATATGGGTGTAAAAGAAGTAGTGATTTTTAAGTTACAAGGTACTCATGGATTGACTGGCGCCTTTGGCTATAATACCAGTGCAATTTCCGTCTTGAATAATTCTATACATGTAAATAGTGATACAGTGATTAGATATGAGAGAAGCGCTACTCTCTCCCAAACGCTCATTTATCTTCTTGATTTGTTAATATGAAACCTCTATAGAATTAAAAAAAAGAGGGAAATTATTGCTGCTCCATTAGGTTTCGCTCGATTTTTTGATTTTTTAAGTCCATGACGACTAATTCGTAGTTGTTTTTTTCGGAAGTGGTTTCGATGAATGCTTGTTCTACCATTTCCTTGCATTCGGTGAGCGTAATGTTCTTTTTATAATGTTTCTCGAGGTATTTCATTATTTCACTTTCATTTCGTCCAATTGCTATCGCTATTGCTTCGTATTTAGCCCCGCCTGGTTCCACAACGCTAATGACGGGCTTGGAATTATTAATTCCCGCAATCATAATGGCTAATCCAAAAGGACGGCCACCAAATTGGGTAATGCGTTGGGCAATTTTACTCAAGTGCCAAGCAACTGATTCTACGTCACACTCTTCGCCATAAGTGATCTTGTGAATCTGGGCAAAGACCCGCGCTTCATTCACCATGACGCGGGCATCCGCCAACAAGCCTGAAAAGGTAACATAAAGGTTGTCCTCTATCTGGGAAATTTTTTCATTAGGTTCGATTAATTTTGAATAACTCCTGCTTTCTGCTAATAAAACGATTCCATCATTGCATCGAACTGCAATCACGCTTGATCCACGCCGAACTGCCTCCCTTGCATATTCCACTTGGATAATACGCCCATCAGGTGAATACATTATTGTCCTATCATAGCCTGCATCTCTAAGTCCATACATTAATTATTCACCTCACCGTCTTTTACTATTTTTAATAATTCAGCGTCGGTTAATTGCCTAAAACCGTCCCTTGAAATGATTGCAGCATCCACACCACTCCCTGTATAAGGGTTGCGTTCAATCGCAGATCGAGTGGCTTTAAATGCTAGCCTAATGGCTTCATCCTCTGTTAAATCATCCCGGTAATTGTTTTCTAGCGTCCCATAGGCGATTTGTGACCCCGAGCCAGTAGCAATGAATTTATCTTCGATAGTTCCACCAGAGGGATCGATCACGAATAATTTGGGGTTTGATACATGATCGTGACCGTTGTCCGTGAACCCTGCTATTAAAACTTGCGCATATAATGGGCGACCACCTCTGAATACTCCATAAAATATATTTGAGGCCAATCTTGCCGCATTATCTATCGGTATCGATCTTTTCCTTTCATAGAAATATAATTTGAATTCTGCTTTAAGTCTCTCAACGAGATTTACTGCATCAGCTACCAAGCCGGATATTGTCACGCCTATTGATTTGTCAACTTGGAAAATTTTTTCTCCATATTTTGAAGCAACGAAATTCTCGGAGGAAACCTGGCGATCCGCAGCCAATATTATTCCATCTTTATACTTTACACCTATTGTCGTTGTCATTTTTATCAAGATAAATATTGGCGGCGAGGTATATCTTGACTAGGTTTTTCGGTTTATCTTGGAGATGATTGTCCCTAGACGAGACTTCCAAATTAAAAAAGTTTTAATGCTTAAAGAATCAAATAATGAAAAAAATAAAACAGAGGAATTGCTGATATTAGATCCAATCCATTACATACCAATTGGCATTTTCTTCATTATTGCAGCACTATTGCTCTATTTAGGGATAAAAACTTATAGAAATTACTTAGAAAATCGGTCAAAGCGAGTTCAATACTTTGGAATAGGGATTTTGGTATTGGGATTAGCTTCTTTTTTCGCTGGTTTAGAAAAAACGTTCTTAATTTTAGATTTAAGCTCTAGTTTCGTGCTTTCGGTCAATTTTTTGCAAGTTTTATGTAATTCGATTGGATATTTAGCAATAAATCTCTTCTGTCTCCACGTAGTTATCCCAAAATATGAGAAAAAAATATTTGGGCTTAATGTAATCCTATCCTCAATTGATATCTCACTGTATGTGATTTTTCCACCAACATTCGTACCTAAAAGTTATGAACTAATCCTGCCAAGCTCTACCATGTTGTCTCAAATAGTTTTTGGCATTCCGATTATTTTAATGATTCCTATTTTGTTATTTTACTACGCATTTACGATGAGGAAGCAATCACCGCCTCATTCTAAATGGTCATTCTGGTTAGGAATGGCAACCATGCTCATTTTTTTCGCGCTTTATTTGAAAATGTTTCTCCCGAGTGATTTTGCTGATTTTACACGGCTACTCTGGATACCCGCTTTTCTTTTTTGGTATATTTGTTTTACACGCTTTATTGAAGTGGATTGGCCTAAAAAAATTCGCTCCCTTTTCCTCATTTTTGGAGATTCTGGCGTGTGTATTTTTGACCACTCTTTTAGGGCAGAGGAGGTATTGGAAAAGCAATTAATTGGAGGTACTATTTCAGGAATTACTGGACTTATTCAAGAAGTTACTCGGAGCAAACAGAAATTGCAATTGATGGACCAGGGGGAAACTAAGATTTTACTTGAATATGGTACATATATAATTGGAGTTCTGATAACAGAGGAAAATTTTTACATACTCCGAAAAAAATTAAAGAGGTTAGTTGAAGAATTCGAGTTAAAATATGAAGAAACTCTTCAAAATTTTACAGGTTCGTTAGACGAGTTTGGTGCTACGAAAGAACTAGTCAATGACATATTTTCCTATAAAGAATTAATAGATCGCACCATATTCCATTGATTTTTGATTGATTTGACTAGGTATCTAATCTTCAAAAAAAACATGATCTGCAAAAGTAATCTTTTCCGACAAAAATCACGGCATGGAAACATTTAAATCCCACCAAGATGAAAGTATT
>JABXJT010000107.1 GCA_013375455.1 Candidatus Helarchaeota archaeon
GGAGCTGCCACGGGTGATGTCATTGGGGGGCCTGGCGTTCTAGGAGGGACCAGGGGAGGGGTAGTCCTGGGTGGTGCAAGTGGAGGGGGCGGAGCTGCCACGGGCGGTCTCATTGAGGGAGGAATAGCTGCTGCAGGAGAGGGCATTGGTGGGGCTGACGCAATTATGGAAGGTGCAGCCTCTTCAGCAGGAGCTTCGCCTTTAAGCCGCTTTAACCTCGCAAGAATTTCCTCGCCCTCTTCCATTAGAGATCTTGATGGCGCTTCGACTACACCTGGTTGAGCCATAGGTTGAACCGTAGGTCGAGCCATGGGTTGAGCGACCTCAACTACCTCAGCGATTCCATAAGGTCCTCTTAAAAGTTGTTGGATGAAAATACCAATTTCAACCTGAGAAGTGCTCACATCAGATTTGACTTCTTGACCTAATTTACGGCGCAGATTATTGGCGCGATCCCGAAATTCGTCGGAAATTCCGAGTTCCCCTAATTTTTCGGAAATATCAGCGATTCTATCAAAAGTTCCAATAACATCCAAGAAATTTTCTTTCTTGAGATGTCTTTCAACCTCTTTAAAGAGCTTTTCTCGCTCGCTTTTCAATTCTTTTTTCTCTTTGGGCGTAACATATTTGAAAAATAGCGTTGAAGCAGTAATGCTCGTGATTAATGAACCTAAAAAGATTAAAAGCTCTAGTATCAAATCGTTTCAGCCTAATCCTGCGGTAGATATTATTATATTTCTGTTAAAAACATCTTTTAAATTTTTGTCAAGAAATTAGATCTATGATTCTCATTAATTAACTTTTTCAGAATGTAGTTAAGGAAATTTTTTATTTTAACTCCATCTGAATATTTTTGGAGAAGATTAATTGGTGAAAAATCGGAAAAAAACATTTACTTGCACGCTTTGTGAGAAGGAATTTCCTAAAAAACAGGTTTCGCGCATTAAACTCTTGAGGCGCCTCCCAAAAGGAGAAGATACCTCCTGGATCTGTGCAAAATGTGCGAAAGAGAAAATTAAAATTGTATCATGAGCGAGTTATTTTTATTAGTTCTTATTTTTAAAAAAAGAAAAAGAGTGGAGGTTGAAAATTGCCATCAATTTGCTATTCTTTCAGCTTCTTGCATATCTGTAAATCTCTTTTTAGCATATCGCGAATGGCAACTCGAATTACTTCGCTTCGACAGGGATAAAATCCATGTTCCACCAATTCTTCAATGGCTTTTAAATACATCGGGGGCAAATGAACCGGACAAACGATCATTTTCTTTTACCTCTCTCACGTAAAGAATTTCTATGAACGAAGTAATTTTAATAAGTGATATAGCTGTGTATTCTCTAGAGAATATCCTCTAATTCCCTAATAATCGGTCCAGAATTTTGTTTCTGAATCAAAATTAAATTGAATTTCGATGTTATAGGAGGAAAACTATGAGTAAAGTAATGACAGTCCGGGTGAGAATGACTGACGGAAGTGAGGAACGGTTCTTAGTCCCGAAAATTGCAAAAGTGCGTGAAATTAAGCAATTAATTGAACAAAAAAGAAAAATTCCAGAAGATCGCCAAAGATTGGTGTATGGTGGTAAGGTATTAGCTGATTCCAATTCGCTCAAATCGTTAGGTTTTCAAAACGAGGGCGTCATATTTTGCGTGGTAAGATCGATTGCGGGGTTATGGTTTGGACGAGGACCGGTATGATCGGCAAAGACGAATTTGGGGAAAGAAGGGCCAAGAGCGCCTTCAAGAGGCAAAGATTCTGGTAGCGGGGGCAGGAGGCGTTGGGTCCGAAATCATCAAGAATTTAGCCCTTTTAGGGGTCGGAACACTTCTAATCGTCGACATGGATCTCATTGAGCTCTCTAACCTAAACCGCCAATTATTGTTTAGAAAAGAAGATATTGGAAAATTTAAGGCTGAAATTGCCGCTAAACGGGCAGAAGAATTAAATTCAAAAATTCAAATAAACTTTTACAACCAGAAATTGCAAGAACTCCCTAATGAAACTTATAATACTGCTGACATTTTCATCTCGGCTCTAGATAACATTCCCGCACGCATCTTTTTAAATCAAAAATCGGTTCTATTAAATAAGCCAATGGTAGATGGGGGCTCTGAAGGGTTTTATGGGCACGTGCAGGTCGTGCTTCCCCAAGTGACCCCTTGCCTGTTATGTCATGACATTTGGTCGAGGGCTGAAGAAAAATTCAAATGTTCCTATGCGGTCCATCCGCGAACTCCTTTGGATTGCGTGCTCGAAGGGCGGGATAAGTTCTATCTAGAATATGACCGACTTCCTGATCAAGATAATAAGGAAGACGTGAAGGTCGTGCATGAGTTCGCGCTTGCGCATGCTAAAAAATACAATATTATTGGTGTAACTCAAGATACCGTGAAGGATTTCTTGAAAGGAACGGTTGCAGCGCTAGTAACGACTAACGCCATCATTGGGGCAGTAATGACAAACGAAGTATTGAAAATTCTGTTAAAAGACATCTCAATGAATGAGACTAAATTAGCTCCACTAACATATTACCAATTTAATGGGATAACCGAAGCTGGATGGACCATACCCCTCGAAAAAAACGAAAAATGCCCAATTTGTGGCGTGAAGCAAATTGAAATAGAGATGTCTCCTTCGATACCCTTAATTCAATTCCTACAGAACCTTGAAACGCAATTGACATTTGAATTAAAAGCGCCTATGGTATTGAAAGAAGGAATCATGTTGTACCGTGACACGACCCTATTAGAAAATAAAGCAGTTCCTAACACTGAAAGAGAGCGCATAAAGGAAAATGAGATGAAACCGTTAAAAGCCCTATTTAAAAGTGATGATAATTTATTTATAAAGGATGAGATCCTTGATATAGAACTCTGGGTACGGTTAAAATTTGTGAAACAAGAAGAAGGTGGTTTAACCTAATTGGCAGAATCTCGCTTAGCGTCAGAATTTAAAAAAATTGAAAAGGAACTCCCATTTTTCGCCCCAGTGGGTGGCGATCTACGACATTACCGAGGCTGGGTCTTAGGGCCTCCGAACTCACCCTATAAAGACCGTTTTTTTCAACTTGACATCCAATTACCTGCGGATTATCCATTCGAACCGCCATTAGTGCGATTTTTGACCTCCATTTGGCATCCTAACATCAACCCAACCACCGGGGAAATATGTAATGACATCTTAAAAATTTCTGGAGAAAGTAAATACGCGTGGTCACCGGGGTCGGACATTGTTTCCGTCGTGATGAATATTATAGCGATGCTAGGGGGCGTTTTCAACAATCAAAGCCCGTTAAATGATACAGCGGCACGGGAATTCCTGAAATCAGAGAAAATTTTTGAGAAAAAGGCGCAGCGATGGGCTGAAGACTATGGGAAAGAGGCGCCTGCATTATGAGTGATTAATTTAATGAGTTGTTAAAAGAGTGGAAACGGTCATCCTCCGAAAAGATGCATTAAAAAAAATAAGGCAATTTTCCAAAACCAAATACGAGAATGAAGAAAAAGAAGTTATTGGATTTTTAATTGGGTTTTTTCGTGAGGAGGAAATTGAAATTACGGATATCATAATTCCAGAGCAAACTGGCGATAGGACTTACGTTGAAGTAGAAGAGGAAGTATCCTTAGTTAATGCCCTGATTAAATCAAATAAAAAGGGGACGAATGAAGTTTGTGTTGGATACTTTCATAGCCATCCAGGTTATAGAGCTTTTCTCTCTGCTATAGATATTGAAACACAAGTCTACTGGCAAAAAGTGAATCCGAGGAACATTGCCTTAGTATATGATCCTATTCACTCGGAAGTTAAAGCATTTAGAGTGGAAGAAGTAGAAGATGCTTTTCGAGAAATTACCGTTTCAATTAAAATTGAGAATTAGATCGGTAAGGGGAAAACCTCTGGGACGAGACTAGCGAAACCATAAGTATTAAATTGAATTATCATCTTAGTTTTCTTGCAATGAGCATAATGCGTGGTCTCTACATGCTCGCAATAGGATTTTTCTTCCCAATCCTTCAAAATGTCGCGAACTGCCTTATGGACGAGGCGAAACTGTGTTTTTGGCATTTTTAATGTTTTCATTGCCACTTTTGCAATGCTTGAAGAGGTGAACACGTTGCTATTCCATTTAAAATTCGTGTCCGATATGTATTGCTTCATTATCGGTTCCACTTTTTGAAGGAGGGATTCCTTTTTAGAGAGTGGCAAAATCAATCACTTCATTCATTTATTATCAATAATATTTGATTCGCGCATATATATACTCTAAGTCTTTTTAAATGGCTTAGATTTTAAAGATGTCATAAGGTTATTATTTTCAGTTTAAATGTATTAGTTTTTCCGCATTTAAAGCATTCAGGGGCCTTTTTTCGGTGATACCACCGCTCTAAATGCTCATTGCAAGCAATGGCGCCACAATTGGAGCATTCCCAGACTTCCTCATTTAGTGGATCCAAAATTTCATGCATAATTTCGCATTTATATATTTTCTGCTCTCTACTAAGGGTATTTAATTTTCCGAGGACCTCCTCCTTCGTTTCATTCCATTCTCTTAAAAGAATTATGAGTTGTGGCGTTTCTAAATCGAAAGGTAACAGATTAATCCAATCATTGATCTCGTTATCGATACGATTAATTTTCCACACGGTATGAGAGAATAAAATACTCAAAGGCGTTAATTCATCACTGACTTCTGTTGGAATGTGTTCCGATTCCGCGTGCTTCTCGATTTCAGCCATAGATTCTTCGTAAAAATTTATGGTAGTTCCCTTTATTAACTTAAATAGCCGATGCAAGGGTTGGATAAACGTATTTAAACCGTGCCGAAGTTCCTCTAATTTCGCTGGAATGTCCTCCACGAGAGCCACCCATTCTTTATATAACTCTTGAATGTAAAATTCTTTGTGAGTTCCATAAAACTCGTCAACTTTGGTTTTATCATCTGTTAAAAGCGAGTTAAAATAGTTGAATTTCTCTTCCATAAATAAATCAATACTTGCAATGTTCGCATCTTCCGAACTGATATAGCGAAGTGCATCCTCAAATATAACCGTTTCAAATTTCATTAATCGTTTTTGAAGATTCTCCAAATTCCAGTTAATGAAATTCTGCGCAAAAGTAATTGAACTCATCAACTCGGCCCTAAATTTTTCAATTTTCATTCCAAATTCGTTTTTCACGGATGAATATTGTTTATTTTTCAATTTCAGTAGATATTTATAACCTCTATCTTTTGGTAGGGGTAACTTTTTGCTCCATTTTTCTGCTTTTTGGAGCCACTCATCAGTTTCTTTAAAAACTAGTTCGAGCTCGTCTATCCGTTTCTCAATTAACTTAATTTTCCTTGAAATCAGTAATTGGTCAAGTTTCTTTGCAAGTGCTTCATATTTTACCTGAAATGTATTCAGGCATTTTGCTAACACTTGATCAAAAGCCTTGAATGGAAATTCGACTTTTCGAGGGGATTCAATTTCATCTTCATATAAATACGAATATTTGATTCTCAATTCTTTATTCAAGCGATTAAGCGAATAAACTGCAGCATCGAGTTTTTGATCAAATCTTGTTATTTTATGAGACAATTGAAGATGCGGTTTTATTGAATGAAACTTTTTATCCATTTCCTTTAATTTTATATCTAAATCGATTTTAAGATCTGTAATTTCAGTAGATAATTGAGAAGTTCCCACGTACTCTCTAATTAATTGATATCTATTGGAATCCTCCTGCTTTAACTTTACCTTTGGATATACCCATTGATACTTCAGTAAAGTGTCTAAT
The DNA here is from genome assembly GCA_013375455.1 of Candidatus Helarchaeota archaeon. Next base: position 5,779 of record JABXJT010000107.1, read on the forward strand.
TTTGACTCAATGGTATTGATATCATTTAGAATGATGTCAATCTCTGACAATCTGTAATCGATGTACGTAGTAAATTCCTTCTTCTCTGTCATAAATTGCAGCTGAAGGCTCCTTTGCTTTCTTTTCGAGTAAAATTTTTTTCCTGTATAGGTGGAGGCGCCGGCTACCGCCCCAATGATTATGAGAATGATGAGTAATCTCGTGTAATCAAATTTGACTGAATATGACATAATTCCTGATGCATATTTGTTACCTGCTCCATCAATTACTATGATTTGATAACGGACTGTTGTAAATGGAGGTTGAGACTCAATCAAACCCCAATTATTTTGCGTGATATTCTTCCAGTTCCAAGTCGCTCCATCATCTATGGAATACTTTAGGAGAATACTTACAATTTCTGAACCTGAATCATTTAAAAAAGCGATACTGATGTTGACTTCCATGTATTGATTGGGAGACATTGGATTTCTTTGAATCGTTTCCACGAGGGGAGGGCGGGTATCTATCTTGACATAACAGGTAAGATTAAAGGAATTGGATGCACAATCGGTAATATTGACGTAAACTTCCCACCTGCCATCCAGAATTGCACTTGCATTTGAGAAACTCCACGCATCTGTGGTGTTTTGATTAGCACTCCATGGATTCCCGGTGCCGTTCCATCCTTCAATGAATACGTTGAGTATACCCGAGCCATTTATGTCACCTGCGGTCCCATTTATCCAGACAAGACCATTTTGATCAGTAGTCTGGAATGCTTGCGTTACTAAATCCTGCGAACCGGTAGGAACAACGGTATCAACAAAAATAAAGCAACTAATATTACGTGAATTCCTGGATTTATCTGTTATTTCGATCATTATTCCCCAAATTCCGTCGTTTATTGCAGAAACATTGTTAAAAGCCCAAGATTCATTTGTTCCCAGGTTGGTACTCCATGGATTTCCTGTATGATTAGTCCACACCACTGTTACATTAAGCATGCCTGTGCCTGCGCCATCAGAAGCTGTTCCATTGACCCAAATAGAGCCAATCGGGTCACCATTCTGGGGAGAACCGAGATTTGTAGAAGCACTTTGCGAACCGGTTGGAGGAGTAGTATCAACCGTCAATGGAATATCTAGACTATTTGTGAAATCTACACTATCGTTAAGCGTGATGGTTAAGACATAGAATCCTTCAGCTAGGGGTTGACCGCCATTATCAAGAAAGAAAAATTCAGATAATTTGCCTGTTGGATCTTGGCTTAGAGTGAAATTAGTTATGTTATAATGGAAATAGCTAATCGGAGAGAAGGTGCCACTTGCATTTCCAACAATTATGAAATAATTTCCACTTATTTGAGTAATTGAAACAATAGTTATGTTTGGAATTGTATTATCAATGGTGATATTTATCGCGAGACTCGTATTTGCATTCCCTGCTAAGTCATAAACCCGGACAAATAGGGCGTGTGGCCCCTCAGGGGTGGAATTCGTGTCCCAAGTATAATTATAAGGCGCGCTATAATCAGTATCGAGACGGGTGCCGGTGCCCGCGTCATCCAGCCAAAATTCCACGTACTGGACGCCAGTGCCCGCGTCCGCTGCTACAGCTTGAAGCGTATGATTTCCCTTCAAGTATGCACCTTCGCCAGGTGAGGTCATTGTAGCAGCAGAAGGGATCGTATTATCAATGGTGATATTTATCGCAAGACTCGTATTTGCATTCCCTGCTAAGTCATAAACCCGGACAAATAGGGCGTGTGGCCCCTCAGGGGTGGAATTCGTGTCCCAAGTATAATTATAAGGTGCGCTATAATCAATATCGAGAAGGGTGCCGTTGCCCGCGTCATCCAACCAAAATTCCACGTACTGAACGCCAGTGCCCGCATCCGCTGCTACAGCTTGAAGAGTATGATTTCCCTTCAAGTATGCCCCTTCACCGGGTGAGGTAATGGCGGCAGAAGAAGGGAGTGTATTATCCAAGGTGAGATTAAGATCAGTATAGATGGTGAATTCACTTGTTGTCGTATTGGTAACATTAATTAACACCTGATACGTGCCATCGGATATGTTATTTAAAAGATTGAGCGTGTAATTAACCCTGTAGGTCCTATTATTGTAATCCAAGATTTTCTCATCAGCTGGCAGGAATGCGTCATCTATCATAGAAAAATTCGCGAACACGCTATAATTTGCTTGATCACAAATTATATACAATTCGATGAAATCACCATCTTTTACATATTGAGCAGTGGTTGTAACGTTGTTGATTACTGGTTCAGCCAATGGAGTGAATCTTGCGTTTCGCGGCAAAGAACGCATTTGCATGCTCGAGAAAGCGAGCATGTTCACGGTAAAACATAGAATTAGGATAAATATTAGGCCCACCATAGAAATTTGAAAGGTTTTCCGTTTATTAATCCATTTTTTTTGCCACAAATCTCATGCGCCGTTCGATTTTTTTACTTTCTATTAAAGAGTTTCAAGCCTTCTGTAAGTCTCCAATCATTCCGTCATTATATATATTTTTCACGATCACGAGTTTGAATGCCTCAGCAAGCAATGCCCCTATTTAAAGGAGCACCATCACAAAGTAAATATATACTCATTCTCGATCCAAATGACAACCTTAGGAAATTTATTTCCATTTAATTTTTAAAATGGACTCCTAATTTAAAAAATTTATTAAATTTATCCTTAATATCACGCGTTTTAAATGAGATAGAACCGTATACTCGAGTATTATGGTAGGAATTTTTATTTATATGAAAGATAGGTGATTAATGTTGCGAATTAAAAGTTCTCGTTCTAAAAATCAGAAAAAACTCATAATATTGAGTTTAATTCTCGGAGTTGGATTATTATTTGTTTGTTTCATAGGAATCAATTCAGTAACTCCATCTCCAGCATTCTCTCTCTCTCTTGAGGATCCGGGTGATGTACTTCTTTCCACTCAACAAGTTGAACCAGGGAATTTAACGCGCATGTGGGAGCCTGTCATAATTACGGCTGCTGATATCCCAGCATTAACGGGTAGGAGTTGGGGGAATATTCGAGTCGTTTATTATGATCCCACAATTGCCGAATGGGTGTCGGTCCCATTCCAAATTGATGAATGGCATACTGAACTGGGATGGCAGGATGGACAATATAGTTCCCTTAGTCCACCTATACCGAGTGGTGTTAATAAGTTTGTTGGACCGGATGATGTTCTTTTCGAACTTGGAATGGATTCCAATTTTGGAGGGGAAGATGAGTTAGTTTTTTATGCACATCCGGGGGCGAGGGTCACGCCATCGATGTGGTGGGAGGGAGATGCTGCTGGGCCTTATCCCAATCGAATTGAAGTTAGTCTTAGAGATCCCATTGATAACGGGTTTGCCTGGGCATACATTTATTACGAACCTGGAGTATTACCAATTGACCATGGAGATCCTAGAATTAATCCAGCTTTCGGAAAATGGGTTGATTATCCTCCATTAGGCTGGGATCAAAGCCGATGGCAAGCATATGGAGAATATTATAATGTCTCTAAAAACATAATTAATCCAGATTTGGAAATAGATATTCGTAGGCGTACAGGAGACAGTGTAAATTTTGTTGATGAAACGCCTAAATGTTGGACCAATGTAACTTATACCGATTTAATATTATTTAATAATTATAGTTTTAGTATGGCGGAGGGCACATGGGGGGCAGGCATAGGCGCCACGCCTTATTCAGATATTAAAACAGAACTTCAGAGTCCAGATAATCCTGGCGCCTATTATACTGAAGGTGGAGCGGGAACGCCTATCGTATCTGGGCCAATCCGCACCATCTTAAATAAAAGATTGTTTTCAAACTACACGATAGATACTACTTCTTATTACATTATTGATCATGAGACCGACTTTTTCTACATGGATAGTAAAATTACCAATATTACAAGGCAAATTCCACAAGTACCCATTGCAAATGGGACAATTGATTTTCATTATGATTTTGTCACCTCTCTCGACACGTCGGTCCGCTCTGATTATGTTGTTTATGATGGCTGGGTTCCTGAAATGCAGGTGAGACCAAATTTTCCTAATGGAGTTCCTGTTGATGATGTATTAATATCAACATCAGGGCCTACGGGACCAAATCCAAAGGATCCAGCATTAGCAAATCCGGGGATCCCTGATTTCTTTTTCTTCACCTCTGCCATATATGGCTCCATGTGGATGTATTCCCCACGAAATGAACTTATAGGAACTCCCAGCCAGGGAACCTATTGGCGAGATGACATCACGGTCTCTGAAATCGGAATTGATATTAATGACATTCAACCACAAGGCGCTCTGAATATCACAATGAAATGGAAATATATGGGCTCCATTTCCGCTCCAACACAAGCCCGAGATGTTGGAATTAGAACGTGGTATGAATTTCAAGCTCCTTTAGCTAAAACTTTTACCCCACCCCAAACTGCAGGTCCTGATGCGTTACCTCCATTGATTGGTCCTCCTGTTCAAGTTCCCAATCCCGCCGTCAACAATGCTAGCACTTCCATTTATGTAACTGTTACTGACTCAGGGCTTGGGGATTGGGGTGTCCATAAAGTCTGGCTCACATATGATAATGGAACGGGAGGCGATACTGTCTTCATGCAATACTACCAAGAGGCTTTAAACACATATGGTGGGGTAATTCCGCAACATCCATACCGAACGAATATAACCTACTGGATTTTCGCGAATGATACTGCAGGCAATCCTAATACTGTAGGACCATTTATCTTTACAGTAGCGGATCCCTATCCGCCTCCAAAAGTGACAGGGGTCACCCCGACCAACCTCGGGATTGGAAATACCTTAAATGTGTCCTGGATTTATAGCCCCGCTTATGATGTGGAGGGTTACCTCGTGTGGATGAGCACAGAGAAGAATGGAACCTATAACATTCAGGATGTGATGTTTGGACGGTTCAATACATCCACGATTGTTTCATCATTGAATGACGGGGATATGTATTGGTTTATAGTGACGGCTTTTGATGGCGTCCCGTGGCTCGGTCCCAATTCCACCAAGGAAGCAGGCATTCCCAAGGATGTGACGGCCCCCACCCAAGTGCAGGGAGTCGCAATAACAGTTATTCCTACAGGAAACGAGCTGAATATTACGTGGAATGATTTAAGTGGGACAGTCGATGACTTGGATCATTATAATGTGTACAGGGCGCCAGTAAGTTTGGCCCTTCAGTTGATAGATAGTACGAATGACACCTTCTATTACGATACGGGATTAACAGATGGTGTGACCTATGTGTATCAAATCACGGCGGTTGATGATGGAATTAATCCCGATCTTGCCCCTCCCTATAATGAAGGGGAGCCATCAGTTGCGGTGAATGGGACCCCCCAGGACACCACCGATCCAGCCCAAGTGACGGGCTTGCAAGTGTTCGTGATCCCTGAGGGGGATCAACTAGATCTCCAGTGGGATGATGTAAATTTCACGGGAGATGTTGATGGATATCGGATTTATCGAAATACGACTATAAGTGGCTTTCAATTAATTGATACGACCACCGATACTTGGTATAACGACACGACGGTGACCAATGGGGACCCCTACTGGTACAAGGTGGCGGCGATCGATGAGGTGCCCAATGAAGGGAATTACTCTACTGCAGTAAATGGAACACCTTGGGATTCCGTCCCACCGGATCCCGTTACCATTACTCCAGATCCCGTGGCGGCAATCCCTGCGGGGAAGGCATTGAATATTTCCTGGACTGCGAATACATCTTCGGATGTAGCCGGATATTGGATCTATAATAGCACTTCAGAATTTGGCACTTACACGCTCCTTACCTCCGTTTCCGACCCCACGACCTACTATGTTCATTCGGGGTTGATCGATGGCCAGGAATACTGGTATAAAGTTTCGGCCTATGATGAGGTCCTGAATCCGGGCGCAAACACCACCGCGAAAAAAGCGATCCCCACGGATGAGACCGCCCCCACCCAAGTGCAGGGAGTCAATGTAACAGTAATTGATACGGGAAATGAACTCAACATCACCTGGACGGCAAATAGCGAATCAGATTTGCTTCTTTATAGTGTATATAGTGCGCCATTTCAAGACGTCCCAATAAATCCCAGTTATTGGATAGCGAATACCACTAACACCTTTCATTTAGATAGCGGGCTCACTGATGGGCAAATTTATTGGTATAAAATCACGGCAGTCGATGATGGCGGGCCATCCCAAAATGTAGGGGAGCCATCAGTTGCGGTGAATGGGACCCCCCAGGACACCACCGATCCAGCCCAAGTGACGGGCTTGCAAGTGTTCGTGATCCCTGAGGGGGATCAACTAGATCTCCAGTGGGATGATGTAAATTTCACGGGAGATGTTGATGGATATCGGATTTATCGAAATACGACTATAAGTGGCTTTCAATTAATTGATACGACCACCGATACTTGGTATAACGACACGACGGTGACCAATGGGGACCCCTACTGGTACAAGGTGGCGGCGATCGATGAGGTGCCCAATGAAGGGAATTACTCTACTGCAGTAAATGGAACACCTTGGGATTCCGTCCCACCGGATCCCGTTACCATTACTCCAGATCCCGTGGCGGCAATCCCTGCGGGGAAGGCATTGAATATTTCCTGGACTGCGAATACATCTTCGGATGTAGCCGGATATTGGATCTATAATAGCACTTCAGAATTTGGCACTTACACGCTCCTTACCTCCGTTTCCGACCCCACGACCTACTATGTTCATTCGGGGTTGATCGATGGCCAGGAATACTGGTATAAAGTTTCGGCCTATGATGAGGTCCTGAATCCGGGCGCAAACACCACCGCGAAAAAAGCGATCCCCACGGATGAGACCGCCCCCACCCAAGTGCAGGGAGTCAATGTAACAGTAATTGATACGGGAAATGAGCTCAACATCACCTGGACGGCAAATAGCGAACCTGATTTATTCGTTTACCGGCTTTATCGCAGTATAACTTCAGGATTTACTCCAAATCAAGGAAATCTGCTGGCAAATGTCACGCACCCTCAGATTTATTATCTCGATAGTGGATTGACTGATGGTACCACTTATTACTATAGAATTACAGCAGTCGATGATGGTGGTCCAGTCCTTAACGAAGGAGTTGCCTCCGCTGAAGTGAATGGTACTCCTCAGGACACCACTGCCCCTGATCAGGTGACTGGTTTGCAAGTATTTGTGGTCTATACTGGAAACAAACTTAATCTCCAGTGGGGTGATGTAAATTTCACGGGAGATGTTAAAAATTACCGGATTTATCGAAATTCGACTATAAGTGGTTTTCAATTGATCGCAACCACTCCTAACACCTGGCATAATGATTCTGGACTTGATGATGGTATATCCTACTGGTACAAGGTGGCGGCGATCGATGAGGTGCCCAATCAAGGAAACTTCTCTGCTGCAGTAAATGGAACCCCAACAGATCAAACAGCCCCTGCACAAGTAATTGGGTTAATAGTGAGCAATCCACAAACAGGGAATCAGCTAGATCTATCCTGGACAGCAAATTCTGAAATTGATTTAAAAGGATATACAATTTGGCGTAGAAATTCTACAAGTACATATGTCGCCATTGTAAATACGACAAAGACAGACAATTATTATAATGATACAGGTTTAACTGATGGTGAAACGTATTATTATATGATCTCAGCATATGATGAGATGCCCAATTGGGGAACTAATTCATCTGAAGAATTCAACACGCCTACAGATGATATAGCACCGGAAAAAGTTACCAATTTGGTTGTAACCAATCCCCATACCGGAAATACTCTTAATTTAGGATGGACTGCCAGTACCGCGCCAGATTTTAGTCATTATCGAATCTATAGAAACTCTACAAATATTGCCAATTTGACAGGATCCACGAATAATATCTATAGCGATACTACTGTAACTGATGGGTTGGTATATATTTATGAAGTATCTGGTGTGGATGATAATTTTAATGAAGGGACTGCCTCGGATCAAGCTAATGGAACCTCAGATAACACGATTCCTCCTGCAAAAGTGCAAGATTTAGTGGCAAATAAAGTAGGAGATGAGCCAAAAATAATGCTAAATTGGACGCATAATACGGAACCAGATTTGCTCAATTATTGTATTTATCGAAGCGAATTTCAAGGATTTATTCTGGGGCCATCCAACAATATAGCCAATGTATCAGGCACTCAAAATTGGTATTTAGATGAGAATGGTACATCATCACACTTGCCGCCTGGATGGAATAACATTACACTTGGAGTTAAATATTATTATCGAATTAAAGCGATAGATACGGCCATCCCTGGTAATTTAGGGGAGGCTTCGGATGAATCATCAACGACACCAGGAGGGATTCCGCCCTCACAAGTAACAGGGCTTTTGGTTTTAGTGAAGCCGACGGGGAATGCCTTGAATATCCAGTGGGATGTTAATTTCTCGGAACCTGATGTGATAAAGTATAATGTATATCGCCATGATAATCCAGGTTTCACAATTGGTCCTGCCTATCTTATCACCCAACCCATAGGGATCAATTATTATAATGATACTACCGATCTATTCGATGGAACTACCTATTATTATAAAGTAACAGCAGTTGATATTCAATCTCTTGAAGGGCCTCCTTCCGATGAGAAAAATAATACACCTGAAGACAAAATTGCACCAGAGCAGGTAACTGGTGTAGGAACCACCCCCATTTTAACTGGAAATACCTTAAATATCACTTGGGCTCCTTCTTCTGCGTCCGATATTTGGATCTATCGCGTATTTAGGAGTCAAATATCAGGGTTCTCCCCGAGTTCTGACAATAACATCGCAAATACTACTGATCCTTATTATTTAGACATTGATTTAGATGATGACCAAAATTATTATTATCGAATTTCCGCAGTGGATGATGGTGGGCCAATTCCTAACGAAGGACTAGCTTCAGAGGAAGTAGTTGGCACCCCTCACGATTCTACAGCCCCACCACAAGTAACAGATTTCAATGTTGTTAATACTGGTGTAGGAAATACTTTGAATTTAACCTGGGCAGCAAATCCTGCTCCCGATTTAAAAGGATATAGAATCTATCGGAGTAATGTCACCGGATTTGTCCCCAATGACTTGGAGAATTTGATAGCAACCACGAACAAAACTACTTATTTAGATGAAAATTTGGAAGATGATAAGCAATATTTTTATCGCATTAGGGCATTCGATGAAGTGCCAAACAATGGGACCGCCTCCGTGGAAAAATCGGGAATCCCGAGTGACACGGAGGCTCCACCCCAAGTAACTGGGCTCTCAATTACCAATCCAGGTACGGGTGGCAAGCTAGAACTAAGCTGGGCACCGAATCCCGCTTCAGATCTATCCCATTATAACGTGTATCGAAATGGAACCGTCATAGCCACTCCTGACACAAATTCT
>JABXJT010000010.1 GCA_013375455.1 Candidatus Helarchaeota archaeon
CACGCGCCCCTGCCCCTACCCCTGCATCACGTGCCCCTGCTCCCGCCCCACGCACTACAACCTATGCTCCCAAAATACGCCACTCCGCTCCACTTATAAGCTCGCCTACCATTACTGTAGATGTGGAATGGAGAGAATCCAGCGAAACTATGAAGGTGCTCACGGTTGCAGGTGATGTGATTAAAGAAGTGGAAAACTTGAATTCTGATGAGGTAGGTATTATAATCGATAAACCAAATGGGATAATTTGGGTTTGGAAAGGCTCCAGAGCAAGCAGGCTTAATGCTATTAGGGCAAGCACAAAAGCTCCCTCTGTTCGTTCGGGTTATAGACTCTATGACTGGAAGGTAGAATTTATAGATGAAGGTGACGAACCGAAAATTTTCCCGTTTAATATTATTTCTTCATAACATATTTTTTCATTTATTTTAGAAGCATATGGTTTAAATTGGCTTTAAAATCTCTACATTTTCTCTCTTTTCAATCCCTAAAGCAAGTCCCACGCAGCCTGTAACCATCATATCGCCAAGGGGTGTCCCAAATTTATGTTATAATTTTGTTTTTTTAATTAATTGCCTGTGGGGGCCAGTCACAAAGAGATCAAAAGGCATTTCTAACGATTTCTTGGTTAAAGCACCATGTCCCCCTTGCTTCCAAATTTCTTCATTGGATAAATTGCCTTGTATTAATTTCTCGATGGCCCATTCTAACTTGGAAGGAGTAACAGCAGAGGTATGGAATTCAAAATAGCCTACAATTTCTTCTTCATTTCGTGAAACAGCAGCAGTATGGCCATTTCCAATATCCATAGAAACTACGTTAGACATAATGGATTGTCCATATGTTGCCCCTTGAATTGCTGCAAATACTGTATCCATGACATAAAGTCGGCTATCAGGAAAAAAGTTTTTAAGATAAGATATGTTGGTATTCATTCGCAATAAAAAAGGAGGAATTTCACTTTCAGAAAAAAGGAATGAGTCCAAAACGGGCGCTTTTTCTAATTGCTTCTGAATCCACATCCCTCGAAAATTAGTGCTTGAGGTATTAGACTTCCCATGATCTTGAACTGCAACTGCAACAACATCAAAATCTGGGGTAATTCCCTGATTTTGAAGGAAATTGGTTAGGAGATCAGGAGATAAATCGGCCGTTCTAATTATTAAAGCTTTTGATTTATTTGTAGATTCAAATTTCTCTTCTGAAATTAAGATAAAACCTTTTTCTCTTACCTTTTTTAGATCATAATTGATTGTTGCCGCTGCTTTAGGTGTAATAAAGATACGATCCCCCTCCTTTATCCGCTCCCTTAGAGCCCCTGAGAGGGGATTCCCTCCCATTTCAATTCCACTTACATAGATATCCCCGTGATATTTTTTTACTTGCTTGGCGAGTTGTTGTCCCCTTGTAGGTAGAACCATTTTGAAGATTTTTCCCTCATAAATGAGTAAAATGTCGGTCGTCCCAAACCCTACATCAATTCCCAAAAAATTCGTCGAAAAGATCCTCCAATGCGTTTTTGATAATAAAAAATTTGAAAATTTCGAAGCAATTTCACTATGTTAGGCCCAATACATCTTGCATCGAATAAATTCTTCCAGGTTCTCCTTTTTCGCTGAGAAATTTAATTGCAACGATTGTCCCAGTAGCAAAACATTGTCGGCTATGCGCACGATGCGTGACTTCAATTCGTTCGCCAGGTCCCGCATAAAGAATCGTGTGTTCTCCCACTATATCTCCAGCGCGAAGGGCATGTATGCCAATTTCATCTGCTCCTATCTTGCGTGGATTAAAACCTTTGGCGCGCCCAAACTTACCTATATCCTCAATGTTTTTATTTAGAGCTGCTGATATAATCTGGGCTAATTTCATTGCAGTTCCACTGGGGACATCTTTTTTCCGGTGGTGATGGGTCTCGGTAATTTCAATATCATAAGAGGCCAGAAGTTTTGTCAATTGGTCAGAGAGTTTAAATAAAATATTCACTCCTAGGGACATGTTTGGTGAAATTACTGCGCTTGTCCCTTGCTTCTTCACGGTATTTTCAAAACTTTTGAGGAAATCAGCTGAAAGCGCGGTGGTTCCAATGACTGATTTAATTTTATTTTCTGCCACGATCATGCAATTCTTTTCTGCGGCTTTAGCAATGGTAAAATCCACGTATACATCTGGATTGGTAGATTTGAGAATATTCGCGAGCTCATCAGCACTAGAAATGGAAACGCCGATTGCGTCGACTCCGTAAAATGTACCAATGTCTTTCCCTAGATTCGGGGATCCTGGAATGGTAAAACCCGCAACTATTTCGAGCTCTGGGTCCTCCAAAACATTTTTAGCAACCAATCCTCCCATATTACCGTCCACACCAGTCAGTGCGACTTTTATCATGCCAGTCATTCCTCCAGAATTTCTTTATAAAAGATTTAATTGTTTTAGGACGTTTTCAATCTTTTTTGTATTTTCGGTAGTAGTCTCAACTAAAGGTGATCTCAAATGCCAATTCTCGATTCCAGCCAATTTCATTAATTGAGCTGCTCTCTTGCATGGGCCTGGATTTGTTTCTACGAAAAGCACTTTGAACAACGGAAGTAAATTAAAATGTTCTTTCCGTGCTTTTTCGTAATTACCTTGAATTAAATTATTCATAAACGAGGACAGCAATTTGGGTGCGACATTCGCGGCAACGCTTATTACTCCCGTTCCGCCTAGCGCGCAAATTGAATACGTTAAAGAATCATCTCCAGAAACCACAACGAAACCAGAGGGCGCCCCTGCAATAATATTCATTATCTGCCCAACATTTCCCGATGCTTCTTTGATGGCAACTACATTCTTATGTTTAGCGAGTTCTAATGTAGTGCTGGCTTCCACGTTTCTTCCAGTTCTTGAGGGTACATTATAAAGGACGATTGGAATATTCGTTTCATTAGCTAATGTCGTGAAATGGTGTATAAGTCCTCTTTGAGTGGGTTTGTTATAATAGGGGGATATTATTAACGCCGCATCAGCGCCCGCATTCTCCGCGTGCTTTGTCAAGTTGAGGGCTTCCTTAGTCGAATTTGATCCTGTTCCTGCAATTATTGGAACGCGACCATTTGCTTGATCTATTACTATATCAATCATCCGTTTATGCTCGTCATGAGTCATAGTTGCAGACTCACCAGTCGTCCCGCAGGGTACCAAACCATGAGTACCTTGTTCAATCTGAAAATCGACAAACTTTCTTACCGATTCTTCATCTATACTTCTATCTTTCTTCATTGGCGTGATTAATGCCACGAAACTTCCTTCTAATTTCAACATTCACTTCTCACTCCTAACAGAAATGATTGTTATAAGGAGATCTACTCTTAATAAAAAGATTTTGACTGAATTCTAACGACTTTATTGAATTTTGTTAAATTTTTAACAAATTTTTAGAATGAATTTAAGAGATATTATTAAAAGGTTAAAAGAAAAGTGGAATTGTAGCCTTATTTGGGAAACATACACGCGTGAACAACAATGCCTAAAAATTCAGGAAGAACCGCTAACATAACAAAAATAGTCGAAAATCTACTTGATAAATGGCCTTTTGTCTATGATCTTTTTAAAATGGATGCCGCGAATTATTCCGGCATCGCTCGAACTATTGCAGCTCAGGTTGAGAAAGAAGCTGGAAATCCGGTTAAAATAAATGCTATCATCGCTGCAATTCAACGATACGCCCAAAAAATTAAAGGAAAACCACTCTCCAAGGAGATATTTGATATTATCTCTAAATTCAGTTTAACCTTAAAGAATGATATGATAAGTATCACATTAAAACGGGTGGAAAAGAGTTATAATTTAATATTAGAATCTTATAAAAAGATAAATTGGGAAAGTGGAGAACGCATCCTTATTTTCCAATCAGAAGGTGAGATTAGCTGTCTTTTAGATAAGAATAATGCCGACCTTCTACTTACTAATAGTCAAGATGAAATTGAAAATGTTGAAGAAAACCTTTCTATTCTCATTGTTAAAACTCCACCTGAAATGGTTGAAGTACCAGGTGTTCTTTACTATCTAATAGGATTTCTCTCCCGCGCTGGTATCACCCTCATCGACTTCGTCACGACTTATCGCGAAATTATTTTTGTAGTTCACGATACTGATGCCTCTAAAACCTTCGAAATTTTGGATGATACCATTAAAAGTAGTCGAAAAATGAAATCAAATTAGAAATTCATAAAAGATTTTTTATTTCAATTGTCTGATTCCTTTCAGGACCTATTGAGACCATAATGACGGGGACGTCGAGATAATCCTCTATCTTCTTAATATACGAAATCATAGTTTCAGGCAAGGTACTAAACCCTTGCTTAGCAATCTCAGTCCATTTTTCATTTGAATAGTCAGGCCATCCTTCAACCTCGATATAACTTGGTTGAACTTTTTCTAAAACGTATGGTTCAGTTGGCATGATGGGTAACTCCTTCCCATTCAACGCATAACCAACGCAAACCTTAACTTTCTCAAGTCCACCCAATACATCAAGCTTGGTTAAGACAATTCCATCAAAATTATTAATTATAGAGGCATATTTTACGGCAAACAAATCCAACCAGCCCACGCGCCTCGGCCGTCCCGTGGTGGTACCATATTCGTGGCCTCTTTCTCGAATTCGGTCGCCTATTCCATTTATTAGCTCAGTTACGACAGGACCTTTTCCAACACGACTCAGATATGCCTTTACAACCCCAATGATTTTTGAAATTTTGGTGGGCGCCACACCTGTCCCCGTGCAGGCACCCCCAGCGTTAGTATTAGAACTGGTACCAAAGGGATAGACTCCATGATCAATTCCTAAAAGCGCGCCTTGTGCGCCCTCAAATAAGACCCATTTATTTGCATCCAGCGCTTGGTTGAGATATAGAACCGTATCGGCCATGTACTCTTTTAATTTCTGACCATATTCAAGATACTCGTTCAAAATAGTATCTTTTTTAAATGGCCTTTCACCAAATAATTCCAAGATATCATTTTTAATTTTTAAGAGTAATTCCAATTTCTGTTCTAATATTTCCTTATGGAGTAAATCACCAACTCGCACGCCATACCGGGCAATTTTATCAGTATAGACTGGGCCAATTCCCCGTTTTGTCGTGCCTGCGGCTGCTTTACCCTTCAAGCTCTCTTCCATTCCATCCCATAAACGATGGAAAGGCAGGATTACGTGCGCTGCATTACTAATTTTTAATTTTGGCTTTATCCCACTGTTTTCCAAATTTTTTAATTCCATTAACAAAACTGAGGGATCAATGACTACACCATTACCAATTATAATTTCTTTACCTTGGATCGAACCACTTGGAAGTAAATGAAATTTATAAGTTTTATCACCAACAACTACTGTATGTCCTGCATTGTTCCCTCCCTGAAATCGAACAACTATATCTGCCTTTGAAGCATAATAATCTGTAATTTTCCCCTTCCCTTCATCACCCCACTGCGCACCAACAATTACTACTCCAACCACTGTAGTTCGCGCCTAATTGCTCATTTATCAAAAATTTTTTCCAACTTATCTAATTCATCACTCTATATAAAGATCTGCCGAGATCAAAAAAAGAATCTAAATCAAATAATTCTGTTCAAATATTGTTGGTATTGATGGAGTTTCACCACAATTTTTACTGCATCCTCGGGCAGAGGGCAAATGATCATGCCCTCTTCATCATATAACTCGAAAGCTGGAGAGGATGAGGGATACTTGGGGTCGATGAGGATGACAGGTTTCTTATAGCGTTTTATTATTCTAATTTGCTGCTTTACCAAACTCTTTTCAATCTCTCCAATGAAGTCCCTGAATAAACTCACTTGATCCATGGCTTTATTTAACGGTCTATATAAATCGATAAACGTTCTCATCTCTAAGCTCTGAGTCATTATTATATCAAATTCATCAGAAGCCAGCATTTGCTTGAGGATTTTCGGGAATACATCGAATGAAAAAGTGGCAACCGTATCTACGGGGTTATTTCGCGACCAATAATAAGGAAGTAGTTCAGATATACTCGTTTCTAATTCTTTTGAAATTGGAACTACCTCTAGACCTCCCTTTTCACAAGCATCTGCCATGTAAACGGCATAGCCACCGCCACCTGACATAATTCCTACTTTTTTACCTTTAGGATAAGGTAAATCTTTTGCCGCTTTTACCAAGAAAAGAAATTCAGTAATCATTTCTGCTTTAAGAACACCCGTTTGTTTATATATTCCCTCGTAAACTTCATTTTTCCCAGCAATTGAAGCAGTATGCGAGGCGGCCGCCTTTCCCCCAGCTTTTGTTGTTCCAGTTTTTAAAACAACAATAGGTTTCTTTTTCGTGATTTCAGAAGCGAGGTTCTTGAATCTCTCGGCATCTCGCAATCCTTCAATAAAAATGGCAATGACTTTCGTTCCATCATCTTGACCGAAGAACTCCAAATAATCTTCAGCTTTTAAAGACGCCTCATTTCCACTTGAAACAAAATGCCGAACTTTATGTAGATAGGTACAAAGAAAAGTTCCAAAAGTTCCACTCTGCGATATGATGCTAATTTCCCCAGGAATTGGAGTCATAAATCCCATTCCAGCATGTAGTGGATTATTTGGATCCATGGAGCTATAAATTCCCATGGAATTAGGTCCCACGAATCTTAAATTAGCCCGTTTGGCAAGCCGAACTAATTCCGCTTGCAGGTCAATGTATTTTCCACCTGCTTCCTTGAAACCAGCCGTTATGATTACTGCCGCTGGTATATTGGCCTCACCGCATTCTTCAATGGCGGATATGACGGCGTGGGAGGGGACAACAATCGTTGCCAAATCAACTTGAGTTGGGATATCCTGCACCTTTTGATGGAATGGAAAACCCAGCATCTTTTTTCCTTTATAATTTGGATTTGGATTTACAGGATATATTTTCTTTCCTTCATTGAGCGTGAATCCACAGGCAACGATATTATTCATCACCATGTATCCGACTTTCATCCTATTCTTCGTGGCCCCAATGACTGCCACATTTCTAGGATTAAAGAGCTTTTTGAAAAAATCCACCGTCATCCTTCCCTAAAAAAGTTTAATTAAAGTCTTAAAGTTTGTGGAAGCCTTTGCGGAAATAAACGTATGAGGAAAATCCTTCAAGGATTCTTCAAGACTTTCTATTAATGTATCAATTTTCTCATCTGTTAAAAGGTCAATTTTGTTAAAAACAACAATCAATTTTGCCTTTTCCACACCAATATCCTGAAATAATTCTAACCCATAATGAAATTTTCTTATTAAAACAGGAAGGGAATCATCCAATCCAATGAGATAGAGAACCTGATCTGCATTTTGCATGTCTAAAATTTGCAATTCGAGGGAGTTAATCAAGCTAGGGTCAATATCATACACGAATCCAATTGTATCGATGAGAATGGTCCTGGAGTGCCGATCTTTTACGTGTTTATATTTGCTTGAAAGCGTTGTGAAGGGCCTGTCACTCACGGGTTTTTCTGCACCTGTTAATGCGTTAAATAGAGTTGTTTTACCGGCATTATAATACCCACTAATACAGATTGTCTTGAATGGAAATTGACCTCTCTTCCGACTTGCGATCTCTTTTAACTTTTTTTCCTTTAAAACTTCTAATTCCTTCCGAATCTTCGCCACTCGCTTGTCATGGGCTCTAATCTTGCTATGGTAGGCGAACTCACCTGAAGAACGGAATGAAGGCTTTTCGGTTTTGAACTTTTTGCGGGCTTGAATTTTATATTTTGGGAAGGTTTTGAGCATTTGAGCGAGGGTAATCTGCATTTTAGATACAATATCTGAAGATTGCTGTTCAAAGATATCCAAAATCAAATCATACCTATCTTTTATCTCACATTGTAATTTAGCCGTCAAATTATAATTTTGTTTACTGGTCAATATGTTATAGAATATGACTACTTCAATATTATATGTTTCAACGATTTCTTTTAACTCCTCAACCTTACCTTTTCCTAATAAATAACGACTTCGTTTTTTAATACGCTGTTGAACAACTGTTTCAATAATTTCATAATCCATCGACTCAACGAGGCGTTTCAATTCTTCTAATTTTAGCTGAAACTCCCAATGATCGTGGATTTTCGATTTTAAAAAACAAAGGACGGTGGGTTTTTTCAATGGCGGCTCATCTTTATTTTATTTTTTAAAGCTTATCTTTTTTCAATAAAAACTGTTTTAATTCTTCGATGAACGCATCTCGAGAGCCCGCCAAATGCTTATTCGTTTCAGTAGTAGTAGAAATCGTTTCTTTCTCAGGTCTACTTTCTCCAGATATTATTGACTTTTTAAGATAAGCTATTTCTTCCTTTAATTGATAAAAGTTCTCACTTAAGTTACTCACTTCCTGCGTTAATTCACTTTCAATATTTAAAACCATTTTAAGAACTCTTGTTATTAATTCTGAGATTGCATTCAATTCTTGTTCTCTCTCTAAATCGCCAGCAAACAGTTTTTTTAATAAATATTGAAAGGATTTGGTTAATCCAATTACATTATAGATGGAACTTATTTGAATGCTGTATCCAAAAGAATACTGTTTGAATATTTTTGTTACCTTTCCTGTGACATAATCGATTTTTTCATGGAATAAAGGTCGTGATTTTAATATATTTGGGTCTGATTTATGAAGCAGTATAATAAATTCAGGATTTTCGTTGAGAAATTTAACTATATTTAATATCTGTTCTAAATATTCAAAGGCAACATTGTAGCGTCTCTCATCTTGCATATCTATTAAAAAAACCATGATATCTGTTCCTAAAATATATCTTTCTGGATTTTCTAAATACTGTTTACGAAATATCTCTTGTCCCCCCAGTTCAAAGATATATATTTTTTGTTCTTTTAGGAAAATTGTTTGGCGCTGCATCCCTTGCGTCGGCTTCAATTGGGAGAAGTCTATTATTTCTTTATTAATTGCACTTAATAACGCCGTTTTCCCCGCATTATCAAGCCCTATCACTACGATCTTCTGTCCCTCAGGAATTTTATATCGTGCCGCATTCCTAATGTATTTAGCGGCTGTTATCACTAATTCAAATTTACCTTGAGAGATTCCTTTTTCTTCTATCAGAGCTGAATTCTCCATGAGTTGTCTATAAGTAATATCTGCTAATTCTCTGATTGTCTTTAAACCGAAAATCTCCTTTATCGATTTAGCTTCTTGAGAGTCAAGATCTTTAAAGTAATCAATATCTAAATTTGAAATTTCGATTATCTTACTTGGAATTTTCTTTTTAGTATCTAATAATTTTTGAATGTTCTTAAGCGTGAGTTCTTTAGCCAATCCAGTTGTTAAGTTGTATAAATCATCAGGGATATCTGCCAAAAAATCCTTCTCCTTAATAAGTTTATTAAACTAATTTATTTTTAATTTAGTTTTTTAGATTTGAGGTAATTTTCGCATAAAATTTCATTTCTTAAAAATAAGGAATGATGTTTTTTTTAATTGAAGCTCATCATTATTTTTTTATTTACAAACTGTTACTCATTATTAATATTATTGTTAACATAAAAATAAACCGAATAAAAAGATAAGGTGAAGAATTTGGTTCGACCTATGACGATTGCAGAGAAGATTTTAGCTCGTGCGGCGGGAAAAGAGGAAGTAACGCCGGGCGAGTATCTTATTGCGAAAATTGATCTACTGATGGCGCATATTGCAGCCGCTCGGATTGTTGCGCGCTTCATGGGCTTTCCTGCGAAAGTGCGTAAGGTCTTTGATCGTGAAAAAGTGGTAGTTCTTGAGGACCATTTCGTTCCAGCTCCCACGGTGTTTGCCGCGAATGCCCAAAAAATGATTCGTGAGTGGGCATTTAAACAGGACTTGAAATATTTCTATGACATTAAGGCGGGCATCTGTCATCAGATCCTCCCAGAAAAGGGACATGTCCGACCGGGAATGCTCATTGTAGGCACTGATTCCCACACCACGACTTATGGTGCGTATAATGCCGCGAGCACGGGCATAGGCGATACGGACGGAACCGTTGCCGCCGCATTAGGGGAGCTTTGGTTTAAAGTACCCGAAACAATCAGGTTTGTACTTGATGGGAAACTTCCCAAGTACGTAATGTCAAAAGATATCATTCTGAAAATTGCGGGGGATTATAAAGCGGATGTCGCGACTTATAAATCCATAGAATTCATTGGCAAAACCGCTGATGATATGAGCATCAGCAGCCGCGCTACACTATCCAATTTCTCAATGGAATTAGGCGCAAAATTTGCTTTCACGCCACCCGATAATAAAATCATTGACTTTTTGAAGGGGCGAACTGAACCTCCCGTCACTTCTAATGATCTCGTGCTGCCTGATGATAATGCCAAGATTGAAAAAACTTACGATTTAGATGTGAGTGCCCTCGAACCCCAGGTTGCTTGTCCGCACACTATTGACAACGTTAAGCCGGTATCCGAATTGGGTGACGTGGTAGTGCATCAAGCCTTTGTTGGAAGTTGCACTAATGGTCGCCTTGAAGACCTCAAAATTGCGGCCGAGATCCTGAAAGGACGCACGGTTAACAAAAAAACACGCCTTTTAATCATTCCCGCGACACAGGAAATATACAAGGATGCGATCAAGGAAGGTGTTATAGAAACTCTCATTGATGCAGAAGCAATCATCTGCAATCCCAATTGTGGCCCTTGCTTCGGCGCTCACATGGGAATGCTTGCTCCGAAAGAGAATTGCATTAGCGCATCTAATCGAAATTTCAAGGGAAGAATGGGCTCAGAAAGTGCTGGCATCTACCTAGCGTCACCCGCCGTTGTCGCAGCGTCCGCCATCACTGGGGTGATAACCGATCCACGAACACTATAGGAGGTCCTAAAAAATGGAGAAAGTAATTAAAGGAAAAGTTTGGAAATTTGGCGATGATATTGATACTGACTTAATTACCCCTGGAAAATGGCTTGGAACCTCGGAATTGAAGGAACACGTTTTAGAGACGGAGGACCCTGAGTTCCCTAAACAGGTGCAAAAAGACGACGTTGTCGTGGCGGGGAAAAATTTTGGCTGTGGATCTAGCCGAGAAACCGCACCAGAGGCATTGCGGCAAATGGGTATCGTGGCCACCTTTTGTGAATCATATGCTCGGATTTATTACCGAAACTCTGTTGGCCTTGGATTGCCTCCCTTGATTGTCCCAGGCGTCAGCACGGAATTTGAAAAAGGTGATGAACTCGAATTCAGTTATGAAACGTTTACGGTAAAAAATCTTCGAACTGGCAAGGAATTACAAGCAGAACAGATCCCAGATTTTCTTCTTGAGATACTCGAGGGTGGGGGGCAAGAAAAAATCCTCAAGAAAAAATTGAAAGCGAAAGCGAGAGCTCTTAAAAAGAAAAAAGATTGATTAGATTGAAAAATTTTTTTTTTCATCTTTATAATATATTTTTTTTGCATAAATAGCTGGGCATAACCGTAACTCTATAAACAATTGTGCCGGATCAATTCCATAATCTAAAATAACTGTTCTAGACATACCTAGAAAAAAGAAATGCGAGTTTATATGTTTTAGGTATATAAACCTGAGTTTATAATTATTTTATTTAAAATTAATGAAAAGTTCTCTGTTATAAAACTTAAAAATGAGTAAATTTAATATTAAAATTGGCAATAAAGTCCTGAATATTTTCTTATCATAAAGTGGTGGAATGGGTTTACCATGAATATCTTTGACGGGACTAATCCAGAAGAAATTAAATTCTTGGAGGATTTAAGAGGACTAATAGCTAAAGCATATCCAAGAAAAGATCCTACTGATATTCTTAAACGTACAATAAAATTTGAAGATGAATCTATTCTTACTACTAAGATTATTCTTAGAATTTTGAAAGAAGATTTTGGAATTTCTTTAGAATCAACTGGAATGGTTAACTCGCTTCAAGTCCTAAATTTAGGAAGTCTTAGGTTAACTCATATTCCTGAGTCCATTGGCAACCTTCCAACCTTAGAGGTATTATTTTTAGATCGGAATCGTTTACAGAACCTTCCAAAATCGTTTGAAAATCTTAAATCGCTTATTGGGCTTGATTTGGATGGAAATGAACTAGTCACATTTCCAGAACAAATTCTCCAGCTTAAATCGCTTAAAACGCTCAATTTATCAATGAATCGACTGATATCGCTCCCAGAGTCCCTTAGTACTCTCGAATCTCTTAATAAATTATTTTTAGGATATAACAAATTAACAAGCCTTCCCGTATCTATGGACAATCTCAAATCCATAAAATTGCTTTCTTTGCCCAGTAATCAGATCTCAGGGCTCCCAGAATCTATTGGAAAATTACAATCTCTTCAAAACTTTTGGCTTGAAAAAAACAAATTAACAGCGCTTCCAGAATCTTTCGGCTCTTTACAATCACTTAAGTACCTCGACTTAAGAAAGAACCAATTACAAACACTCCCAGAATCCTTTGGAAATCTAAAATCCCTTGAATGGCTCGAGTTAAGTGATAATCAGCTTACGACACTCCCAGAGACCTTTGGTTCTCTGAAATCTCTCCAGAAACTAATACTTAAAAATAATAAGTTATTGAAACTTCCCCATTATTTTGGCAATCAACAATCTCTCAAAGAATTAATATTAGAAAATAACCAATTATCAAAACTCCCTGAGTCCTTTGGCAATTTAATATCCCTGGAAAAATTAACTTTAATGAACAACCAATTAGTGAGCCTTCCAAAAACCTTTGGCAATTTACAAACTTTACAAGAATTATCCTTGGAATATAATCAAATACAATCACTTCCTGAAACATTTACTAATTTGAAGTCGCTTCAGAATCTTGACTTACGAGGAAATAAACTTACAATCCTCCCTGACTCCTTCGGGAATCTAAAATCCCTTCAACACCTCTATCTGTGGGAGAACGAATTAGTGCATCTTCCCGAATCCCTTAAAGAATTACCCTCACTCGAAACTATTTGGCTAATGTCTAATCCCCTTGACTCCAGCGCTCATAAAATTTTAGAGAAATTAAAGGAGAGAAATGTAGAGGTTATAATTTAAAGAATAGTTTACAATTTACGGGTATACCCCGCCCTTTTTACATGAATAGCAAGAGAGAAATAAAGAATAAAAAGGAGTGGATGGCAATAGCATTAATAGTAATTAGAGCAACATATCCAATGACTAAAGTGGATGAAGTGGATAATATTTGGCTGAATGAAATGTTTTGATTTTCGATATATTGATTCCCATGGCGTAGAATATATAATTCCCATCTAATACACAATTTCTTCTGAACTATATCTTTATAAGTATTTAATTTACTTTGTGTTGATTGAGATAAAATATTAATCTGGGAAGGATTAATCGACTCAAATTTTCATAAAGGTGAAAACTTATGAGGGAAAAAAATTTACTAACGATAGCTATTTTAGGTTTGCTTATTGGAACTTTAGTAATAAATCTCGGTATATTTACATTAAATGAATATAGATCACATGATTTCATATCTGACGTTAATGGAAATACTGGAATTCATACGACGGAAGGATCATTTACACTTTTAAATGAGACTTTTGAAAGTATCTCTTTGGGAAGTTTGCCAAGTGGATGGGCTGATACTTCAATAGGATCAGGTACTGCCTCTGTTGTTGATTTTGGGGGGAATAAGGTTTTAATGGTTAATGATGTTGATGGTGCGAGTGTAGGGATCGCGTCTTATTACCCTCCCCATTTACTCTCAAGTGGCGTTTTAAAGTATATGTTAAGGTTTACAAACCAATTTTCTCGTATATTTTTCTATAATAGTACTGGATCAATTATCTGGAGGGTTAATACACATTGGAGTGGCGAACTTTATTATTGGGATGGGTCCGAGCATGCTACGGGTTATTATATGAGTGACAATACGTGGTATAATATGACACTGGTCTTTGATGTTAGAAGTGGTCTCGAAGTGTTTGTTAATACTGTGTCGAGAATTAGTATCAGTAGTTCTGGGGACCCTTCAAGGGGTGGTGTTGACGAGATTAGGTTTGTTACAATTTGGTCTCCGATTTCTGACCATTACATCGATAACCTTACGCTTTCCTTGGATGAGGGTCACCCTTTTGGTATCAATACGAATGCGGATTTTGAAACATATAAGAGCCAAGGGAATGGGACTGCCAGTTACCCGTACATCCTCGAAAACTATGTCGTCAATGCTAGCGCGCACGGAATGCATGGGATCGTAATTAATAACACTGATGCGTACTTCATCCTGCGGAACTGCACCGTCACCAACGCGGATGCGGGATATTCGGGTATCTACCTTGAGAATGTCACCAATGGTCACTTAAAAAACAACACATGTAATTATAATGGCTATAATGGCATTCATTTAGATGGGTCAAGTAATAACTCGCTCACAGACAACACCGCCAACTACAACGTTGGGGGAGCGTCAGCTCGCTCTGGAAATGGGATTAATTTGGAGCAATCGTCTTTTGCTACATTGACTGGCAACACCGCAAATTCTAACATAGGGACAACTGGAACGGATTCTGGTAGTGGAATTTTTTTATTCCAATCGAATTATGCCACATTGATCAACAACACCGCCAATAATAACACGGGTGGATCTGCAGATCGTAGTGGAGTCGGAATTCATTTATTTGAGTCGGATGGTGTCGCCTTGACCAAAAACACCGCGAATTTCAATACCTGGGGGACTTGGCTTGCTTCTGGTAATGGCTTTTATATTGAATGGTCGGTAAATACCACCATCAGCGATAACACTGCCAATTCTAATATGGGGGGCACAGTAGTACATTCTGGAAATGGATTCTTTTTATTTGGTTCGGATGAGGCCACCTTGACCAACAACACCGCCAATTCTAATACTGCGACAGCCGGAGACCGCTCTGGAAATGGGTTTATTTTACAAGGATCCGATAATGCGAAGCTAACTGATAACACTGCCGATTACAATATTGGGGGCTCGGGAATATATTCTGGAGGGGGATTTTATATTTATCTATCGAATAATGCCACCTTGACCAACAACACCGCCAATAACAATGTGGCCGGTGGAAATGGCGGTTCTGGGAATGGTATTTGTTTCGAAGGGTCCCCGTACGGGATATTAACCAACAACACCGCCAATTCCAATACAGGGGGAAGTGGCTGGTTCTCTGGGAATGGATTTTATATTTATGGTTCGCAATATGCCACGTTAACAGATAACACCGCTCAGGCTAATACCGGCGGAACGAGCACCCGTCAGGGAAATGGCTTCGTCGTATTTGTATCAAATTATGCCGAGTTAATCAACAATTCCGCTCAAGATAATACACCGGGAAGTGGCGGATTTTCTGGAAATGGAATTTATTTAGAGGATGCAGATAATGCGACGTTGACTGCTAACACCGCCAAGAATAATACCCAATCTGGAATTAGAATCGATATAAATACCTATAGCAATGATATCATTGACAATTTTATTACGTTAAATCAAAATTATGGAATTTACGTTATCGGTGATTTGAATTATTTCTATCATAACATCATCATACTGAACAACCCCGACCAAACTTTTGATAATGGTACGGGGAATCTATGGGTTGAGAACATCGTTAATAGTTCTCTTGATTTTGATAGTGATGGATTAACTAATAACGATGAGATTACTTTGGGAACCGATCCCTTCTTATTTGACACGGATGCTGATGGGCTCAACGACAGCGCCGAGGTTTTAATTTATCTGACAAATCCCAATAATATGGACACGGATGGGGATGGGCTCAACGACAGTGCCGAAATCCTTCTCTATCTCACCAATGCTACCAACCCGGACACGGATGCTGATGGGCTCAACGACAGCGCCGAGGTTTTAATTTACCTGACGAATGCGACTAATCCTGACACGGATGGGGATGGACTTAACGATACGGCGGAGCTTTTCACTTATCCCACGAATGCGACCAATCCCGACACGGATGGGGATGGGCTCAACGACAGCGCGGAACTCTTCATATATCCCACGAATGCGACCAACCCGGATACGGATGGTGACGGGCTCACTGATGGGTCCGAGATTCTAACATACTTTACAAATGCGACAAACCCCGATTCTGATGGAGATGGAATACCCGACGGATGGGAAGTAATTAATGGATTAAATGCCACGAATTCAACCGATGCATCTGATGATATTGAACCTGATGGCCTTACAAACCTCGCTGAATATCATAACAATACAAATCCGACCAACCCCGACACCGACGGCGACGGACTCAATGATGGGTCCGAGATTCTAACATACTTTACAAATGCGACAAACCCCGATTCTGATGGAGATGGAATGCCTGACGGATGGGAAATAATTAATGGATTAAATGCCACGAATTCAACCGATGCATCTGATGATATTGAACCTGATGGCCTTACAAACCTCGCTGAATATCATAACAATACAAATCCGACCAACCCTGACACCGATGGGGACGGGCTCACAGATGGGGACGAAATTCTCACCTATCTGACGAATGTGACCAACCCAGACACCGATGGCGATGGGCTCAGCGATGGAAATGAAATTTTTGCTTACCTCACGAATGCCAACAACCCGGACACTGATAGCGATGGGCTTACGGATGGGGAAGAAATTCTCTCCTACTTTACAAATGCAACAAATATCGATACCGATGGGGACGGGCTCAACGACAGTGTGGAGGTTTTAATTTATCTGACAAATCCCAACAATATAGACACGGATGGGGATGGGCTCAATGACAGCGCGGAACTCTTCATATATCCCACGAGCGCCATCATCCTGGACACGGATGGGGATGGGCTCAATGACAGCGCGGAACTCTTCATATATCCCACGAATGCGACCAACCCGGATACGGATGGTGATGGGCTCACTGATGGGTCCGAGATTCTAACATACTTTACAAATGCGACAAACACCGATTCTGATGGAGATGGAATGCCCGACGGATGGGAAGTAATTAATGGATTAAATGCCACGAATTCAACCGATGCATCGGATGATATTGAACCTGATGGCCTTACAAACCTCGCTGAATATCATAACAACACAAATCCGATCAACCCCGATACAGACAGCGACGGACTCAATGATGGCTCCGAGATTCTAACTTACTTTACAAATGTGACGAACCCCGATACGGATAATGATTTTATGTTCGATGGTTGGGAAGTTCTGTATTCACTAGATCCCTTATACCAAATAGATGCGCTTTTCGATTTTGATATAGATGGCTTGAAAAACGCCGAAGAATTTATTCATCGTACAAAGCCGAATGAAAGTGATTCGGATGGGGATGGGTATTCTGATGGTGTAGAAGTAGCTGCTGGTACGGATCCTCTAAATCCAAATAGTTATCCTATGACGCCTGTACCTGACCCCGAAAGCATTTTACTTGAACTATCTATTATCATTGGGGGTGTAACAATCGCGGCGGCTATCATTACCTATGGGTTTCTACGACGTTCGCGTCCTAAGACAACCCAGTTACAATCCGCGAAAAAATCAAGCCCCACTAACCTAATAGATATAAAAAATAAAAAAAAGGAGGGCAAAATATGAAAAATATAATTAAATTTCTTTCAGTAATTATCCTTATAACGCTCATAGTAATACCCATTACAATTTTAACGCCGCTATTAAATTCGCCTGCATCATATAACCAACCCAGGTCGTTGAAAACTTGCGATAATCCTATTTATATTGACGGCAACGGGCAACTGGCAGCAGTCGCGAGTGCTGGAGATGGAACGGTAGGGAATCCGTATATTATCGAAAATTATAACATTGATGCCTTCGGGTGGCTCAAGTCCGGGATCCTAATTAACAATACAAATGCTCATTTCATTTTACAAAATTGCATCGTTACCGGCGCAGATTCATCTCATTCAGGAGTTTTCCTGCAAAATGTGAGCAATGGCCGCATCATTAGCAATACACTCAATTATAACTATTTTGGAATCCGGTTGCAGCAATCTCACGATAACTCCCTTATCGACAACACCTGCTACAAAAGCGATATTCAAGGAGTAAGAATGGAGTATTCAAATAACAATACCTTGATTAACAATACTCTTCTTAGGACAAAGTGGCCCGGGGATGGAATTGAACTATTTGAATCTCATTTTAACACGCTGCTCTCAAATATTATGAATCTCAACGAGCACCGAGGAATTCGAATAATTAATTCGCACAATAACACACTTACGGGTAATATCGCTAACCAGAACAGGTGGGATGGCATTTATTTAGTGAATGCCCAGAATAACACATTATTTATGAATAATTTCAGCAAAAATTCTTATAGTGGAGTTGTACTGATCAATTCTCCAAATAATACACTCACAGACAATACCGCCAATTACAATGTAATTCATGGCGTCTTTTTAAATGGTAACTGTCATAATAATACTTTAACCAATAACTCCGCTGATTACAATACAATACACGGGATTTACTTAGTTACATCAAGTAACAATACCTTGATCAACAATACAGCTAATTACAATTCAGAAACAGGAATTTATTTAACCAGATCAAAGAACAACACCTTGATTAACAACACCGCTAACGGAAATGTTTACGGAATTCTATTAGATAGTTCAAATGATAATATGATCGGGTGGAATGTACTTCACGATATTGTAAGTATTAGGGAAATAAATTGCTCGGGAAATATCGTAACGGACAACGATATTATCGAAGCAAACGTAATACATATCTATAGAAACGCGGATTTTGATATATATACGCCCCCAGGTAATGGCACCCTAGGAAATCCCTACATCATCGAAAATAAAGTGATCAATGTCAGTAATATGAATGTAGAGGGCATTTTCATCCGGGATACGGATGCGTACTTCACCCTCCGCAACTGCACAGTGACCAATGCAGATGGAGGCCATTCCAATATCGTACTACGGAACGTGACGAACGGGAAGCTAATCAACAATACCGCCAATAACGATGGAAGATGGGGAAACCCCAACATCCCCAGTACCATATATATTGGCATAAATTTATGGGCAAGCCACAATAATACCATTACCAACAACACGATCAACAACAACTTTTTTGGGATTCAACTAACGCTTTCAAATAATAATATAATCGAGCAAAACGTGCTTTATCATAATAGACATGGTAATCGGGAAAAACCAAATTGCTTAGGAAACACTATAAAAGATAATATCATTAACGATTTACCTTTATTTATCGATAATGATGATGCTGATATGGGAATGGCCATTGGGGGAGATGGAACACCTGGCAATCCCTACATTTTGGCGAATTTTGTTATTGATGCTCGTGGGAAGGGAGTGCCGGGTATCAGACTTAAATGGTTAAGTTGGTATCCAAATCTCAATTTCATCCTTAAAAATTGCATCGTCGCCAACGCTGATCCCGGGTGTGCCGGAATTCAGGTATATGAAATAAGTGATTGGAATCCCCCGCAGATTTCTCTGATTAATAACACCGTAATTAATTGTGGAGGGGATGGAATTTTTTTGCAGAATCCAGAAGATTTTACATATATAGTAGGGGTGAATGTATGTAATAATACCATCTGTAATAATCGTTATGGAATTCGAATACATAATGTTCAAAACGGTTTGATACATTCGAATGTCTTATATCATAATATAGCAGGGATAAGAACATCGGGGATAAACCCTGGTACTGTCATAGCCAACAATACTATTTTCAATAAACCAATAAATATCGGTGATAATTCGGATTTTGATATGTATAAAACTCAAGGTATTGGGACTCCGGGAAGTCCGTACGTCATTGAGGATATGGTAATTGATCTCAGGAACCTAGCTTTTAATAGCATCAGTATCAGCAATACAGATGCTCACTTCATTCTCCGAAACTGTACACTGTCCAATGCCCCTGTAGGCTTTTCCGGCATTGTGTTGCAAAATGTGACAAATGGGAAGCTTATTAATAACACTGTTCAAGATAATAGGTTTGGGATCTGGCTAAAGCAATCCCATGATAACTCCTTAATCAATAACACCTGCCTCCAGAGCGATGAAGCAGGGATTAAATTAGAATTTTCAAATGATAATAATCTTACGACTAATAATTTTATTACTAATTCAACTAGCGGTAATGGCCTCGAACTAGTCGACTCCCATTTCAATAATCTTCAATCGAACATAGCGAGCAATAATACACGTCAGGGAATCCGCCTGTACAATTCACATAATAATACTCTCACGGCTAACATCGCCTGCTATAATGGATGGGATGGCATTTACCTAGAAAGCGCAGAGAATAATACATTAACTTCCAATACCGCTAATTACAATAACGAGAATGGCGTTTATTTAGAAAGCGCAGCGAATAATACATTAACGTCCAATTTTGCTAATTCTAATAACAAATATGGCATTTACCTAACGGGTAATTGGAATACACTTATTAATAATACAGCTGTAGGCAATAAGCTGCATGGGATTTATGTGGATGCCTCACGGAATATGCTGATTTACAATACTGCGAATAATAATATGTGGAATGGAATTCATCTAAAGGACAATAATAATGGTACAATTAGCAATAACACTGCCAATCTCAATAATTATATAGGAATCTGTTTAGAATATTCAAATTATAATATTATTTCTTGGAATATTTTGCATGATAATAAGAAAAGCATTTATGAAATAGAGTGTGTGGGAAATATAATACAAAATAATGATGAGTCTGATAGAGTTGGGTATGATTATCCGATAAGCATCGATGGAAATCTGGATTTTGAGATCTATAAGAGCCAAGGCAATGGCTCTGTCGGAGATCCCTACATCATAGAGAATAGACTAATAGATGCAGCTTTTCAAGGAGTTCACGGAATTTTGATAAATAATACTGATGCATTTTTCATTATCCGTAATTGTACAATTATCAACGCCGATTCGGTGCTGCTCCTGCTGAATCGTACTTTTACAGGGATGGTACTGCACAATGTCAGTAATGGTCGCATCACCAACAATACGGTTAATGGCAATGGGCTAGGATTCTGGTTGGCTCAATCCCATAACAACACACTAATCAACAATACATGCCACAACAGTTATGATACAGCAATTTATTTAGCGGATTCAAATAATAACACCCTGAACACCAATGATTTCTATCAGATCACCCGCTATCATGGCATTCACTTATTCCAATCACATTTTAATACATTAGTTTCGAACAATGTGAGCAACGTAGGACGCTGGGGAATCCGGTTATCTTCCTCCCACAATAATACACTCACGGATAACGAGATCTGCCAGAGTGGGTGGGATGGCATTCGTTTGCAGCAATCCGCTGAAAATATATTGGTTGGCAACACCATCAAAGAAAGTTCTGAGAGTGGGATTCGCTTAGAGCAATTCTGTGATAATACTACTCTTAAATACAACGTGATCGTATTGAGTGTCGATTATGGCATTTGGGTAGATTCGACTGGTAATGATTTGATTAATAACACGTGTTCTAATAATTCATACTATGGAATCGTCCTTGGGCGTGGCAATAATAGGCTAATCAACAGTACTATAAACCATAATGAGTGGAGTGGAATTAGGATTTCAGTCGATGCCAATGGAAACGTGTTGACGGGAAATACCATTGAAAAGAATGGAAAAAATGGAATTTTTATAGAATGTAGTTTGTGGAACTTATTGACTCAGAATGTTATTAAAGATAATGTTCAAGATGGAATTCTGATGAGTTGGGAGATGTACCTTGAACCTGACCAGAATACGTTTGAAAATAACATCATAACTGGTAATGGCGGAAATGGAATAAATATTGATACTGCTAACAGTAATACATTCATCAATAATACGATTCATAACAACACGGGGAATGGAGTTCGTATGATTTCTTTTGGTTTTGGGTGGGAATCAAATAATAACGATTTCATTGGGAACCTGATAGCGGAGAATAATGGCAATGGAGTGTGGCTAGATGGTGGATGTAGGTTCAACTATTTCTTTCGCAATTTCATTTGGTTAAACACGCCGCCTCAAACGACGGGTGGTAGCTCAAACACATGGGCTCAAAACCTCTTTAATAACTCTGAAGACTATGATGGTGATGGCCTTCCAAATGGAGATGAACTAGTGTGGAGTACTGATCCCTTCGTAAGCGACACTGATGGTGACTCGATACCAGATGGCTGGGAGGTGAATAATTCTTTAGATCCTTTAAACGCTACTGATGGGCTAGTAGACTTTGATTTGGACGGGCTCACAAACCTCGATGAATATTTAAATAATCTCAATCCAATAAATCCAGATACTGACGACGATGGGCTCAATGATACTGCGGAACTCTACTTTTATCCCACAAGCGCCACCAATCCGGATACGGATGGCGACGGGCTCACGGATGGGGAAGAAATTCTGATCTACCTCACCAATGCGACCAACCCTGATATGGATGGCGATGGGCTTAACGATTCGGCGGAAGTCATGATCTATCTTACCAATCCGACCAAGCTGGATACGGATAGCGATGGGCTCAATGATACCGCGGAACTTTTCTTTTATCCCACAAGTGCGACCAATCCAGATACGGATGATGATTTAATGCTCGATGGTTGGGAAGTCCTAAACTTGTTAAATCCCATAAACAACCTAGATGCATTTCTCGATTTCGATGGGGATGGCTTGGAAAATTTCGATGAATATTTTTATCAAACCGATCCGAATAAATACGACTCAGATGAGGATGGATATTCTGATGGGGCAGAAGTCGCCGCTGGAACCGATCCCTTAAATCCTTTTGATTTCCCACATACACCAGCTCCAGAACCCGATAGTATCCTCCTCGAGCTCTCGATTCTCATCGGGAGTATAGCCATTGCGGTAGCCATCGTGATCTATGGCTTACTCCAACGGTCCCGTCTCGTGGCACCCCCGCCCCCGAAGTCAGCACCAGCCGCTCCAGAGAAGCCCAGTAAAGTAACTTAACAACACATTTCTTCAAGAAGCGAATTTCTACGTTACATAAGCAGTTTAATTTTTCCTTTATTACCTTGAAAGCTATGATTGAGGAGGTAGCTCGCTATGATACTACCATTTCTGGACCTATGGGGTAACTAGGCGGGGAAGGTTGTGTATGATCCATATAATCGTATTCATTAGAAAGTATAGGGTTATAATTTCCTTTTACTTGCGTTTAAGACGGTAATACCTATTATTTCTTCTTTTTCATAGCGGATTATGATATCATTGTCAGTAAGTTCGGATTCATCTGCATGGCTAGGTTTCTTAAAATTAATGTATAATACATCCGCTTCCTTGTCATAAGTGCTCCAAATTCTCGGATGCGGAATTTCCAATAAATTTGGTACGAGATTCAATATTTTTTCTACTTCTGGGGTTCCCATAACTTTTTTCTCCTTTCAAATTGTTTCTTCTTTCTTGTTAAGAAGGCAGTTATCACAAAACCATCTTCTTTATCTATCTCTCTATACATTACTACTAGAAATTTCCCTTCTTCAATAGTCTTAATGGCGATTAATTCCTCAGTCTTACCTTCATAAATAATTTCCGGGTCTTTGATGGTCTCAAGAACTTCAAAATAATAACCCGCCATCTCGGAATGTTCTTCTGTAATATGAAACCATCTTTCTTTAGGTAATCTTATTGGAACATCATTTTTAGACTTTACTTCATCTTCTTCAGTCAATTTAGATCTGCAATTCCATGAATTTGGTATCCATGTATTTAGTAAGTGATTTAATTACTTATCGGTTTAATCATTATCAAAGTACAAAATTTATAAAACTAAAAATATCATAGAGATTTATTATACACCAGAGATTTATGATCCTCTTACTAAACAACGCTACAATAATTGGAAAGAAGTCAGTCAGTTTAAATTGGCGAATTTAGAAGATATTTTCTAATTGGTGTAGGTATTTCATAAAAAAGTTTTTAATTTACAGGTATACCCAGCCATTTTTTAATAAATAGTCGGTTACAAACTTAGTTCTATAAGCTTACAAAATTTAAGGAAGAATTAAACTAAGATATATCAGCAAAGAGAGAGATAAAATTAATCCTAATACTACAATTGCCACAAATCTAGCGGATGGTTTGTCAACAAACTCTTTTAAAGTCTTTTCAGGGGCCAATTTTATCCTTAATTTCTGGATCTTTAATCCTTTAATAAACACAAAAGGAAAACATGTTATTTGAAATATAGTAAGAATAAATGAAATGTTATAATAGTGCGTAATAAGATGGCCAATGAGTGCTATAATTTCATAACTCATTATCGTAATCAATATATAATCAAACGAAGCACCTGCATGCCATTTCTTATAAAAGAAATAAAAAGTGATGACCAAACAATAAAAAAAAAGGCTTCTGAACACCCACATTATCTGCAATAAACCTATATAAAAATTTTCAAAACTATACTCCAATGGAACCGAACCATGAAGATACGAATAGCTATTCCTTTCAATGAAAGAAAATATAATCTGAATTATTAATAGAATGAAATAACAGATGATAATAAAACTATATCCCTTAGAATATACATTTTTGTTAGCTATTTCTCCCATATTACTTTCCCACCATTAATTTTTTAAATTGATAAAAAAAATGAAATACTTTCTATGAGTTCACTCAGCAGAGAGTTCAAAAGTTCTAAGAAAATAATTTTTAAAACTTAATTTAAAGTTTTCCTTAAATAATCGGATATAACCGTAACTCTATAAACTTTTTTTAGAGTTAGTTTTTCAATAAATAGTCGAGTATAACCACGTTTCAAGCATCACTGGATCTCCATCTGGATGATTATCAGGTTGATTTCCTGAGCAATTCCTACGCTGTCGTGCATGCGAATACGACCTTTCTCGGTCAAGTCCCCATCTCAGGCAATGGAACACTCGTCGCGAATTTTTCAGACGCCAGCCTGATCCTATACTGTTTTTTCATCCTACTTTTGATTTTGCTTGCTGACTAATAACAATAATACTACCTATAATCAATATAATTCCTATTACATGATAAATTGTAAAGAGTTCTCCCAAAAGGATTACCCCAAATATAGAAGTGACGATGATCTGCGGTGTTATGATAATTGTAGTGAAATATACATCAAGAAACTTTAACATTTTATACCAGCAAAACAAATTAATTCCGTAAATCAAACCCATTATAATGTAAAAAAACGCATTAACTGGATCAAGAACCATGCTAATCTGCTCTCCAAATATTATTACATAAGATCCTATTAAGACCGCTGCTGAAATGGAATTTCTAGCAATCAACAACCCCGATGATGATGCTATTTCGTTACTCAAATAGGGCTTAGTACAAGTATGCACCACCATCCAGAAGGCCGCACAAATTAATATCAAAATTACCCCCAGATTGAGTTCTAAAAGATGGAATGCCCCTTGCGTCACGGCGAGTACCATTCCAAAGAATAAAACAAATGCGAACACCACTTGAATTTTTGTAATTCGCTCTTTCAATAACAGGAATCCGAAGAGTAATCCAAAAATAGAAGTTGTCTTCAATGTTAACCCTCCATTGATCGATCCCGCCCACAATAATCCTTCAAAATACAAGAAGTAAATCAACGAGGTGGACAATCCAACAATAATGTATAATTTCCATTTAGATTTTCCAAAATAGAATTTATCATCGGAGCGGATTCTTAATTCATTTTCGGTATCTTCTGACTTTCTATGATTTAACCATCTCTCAATTAAGAGAATTGGTATAAAAAATAAGACTTGGAATAGGCTGCTCATGCCTGAAAAAACTTGACTGTCTAATTCACCAGGTCTAGCGTTTGCGACAACTGGCAATATCCCACCTACAAAAATTGAAATTGCTGCATAAATAAGCCCGTATTTTGTATTTCTATTCAATCGAAAATGCCATCCATTCCATTCTTTTATGGGTTCCTTCTTTTCTAAACACTTATAAACATATTCCGTCTATTGTAACGAAAAAATAAACCGTGATGATTATGGCTCCATATACATATGGTGATATTCCAGATGAGATCCCAACGAAACCCTACACCCCTCTTGCAAAACACATTTGGAAACTTCACCAAGAGTTTGGATATGACTTGCAGAAACGAATGATAGTCGCCTCCGTTGACTACATGTATGCAGAATTGAAGGAACGGCTCGATACCACGATTTCCGCAGCAAAGGCTATAATAGATGGGGATATTAAAAATCCCCAAAAAATTGTGAGCTACACGCTTTTCCCGCCGGTATTAAGTATTCGGGGGGATTTAGCACAAGGACTCAATAAATTACTCTTTGGCGAATCTACAGATACGACATTCGTTGTATTGAACGATGCGGAAGATGGGAAGATTTTTTTCATTCTAAATGCTCATTGTGAGGATGGGATACCCGTGGATTGGTGGTTGGTGAAGCCTGATGATGACCTTTTAGACCGCCGGCATTTGCGTTTAGGCTATAAAATCCGTGATCTTCCTGCAAAAATTAAATTCAATTTTACAGATATAGGGAATAAACTACAAGATATCCTACGAGACGTTCGGAACGAACGAGCTCCACAATGGACAAACTCTACTTACATTATAGGTATGGTTTGGGGGGGTGCAATGGCAAACATGTTACTGGAGCGTTCAAGTTGGGAAGCTTTTGCAGGGATATGGGATGGAATTAGTGCAAAGAAAGCGTATGGCATGCCCGACTATTGGTTCGCTTTTGTTCCTTGGCCTCCATTGATAAATACAATGGCAATAATGGGGCGGAAACCGTTTGCGTTAAGGTTAGCTGGATTGGCAACTGGGCATCAATTATATCTACAGGGTTTAGAAAAAGTAGGTATTGACTGGCTAACGAATAATTTTCCAGAAGTCTGGTCCGTGGCTATTAAGAAACAATTAAAAGAAACGGGGATTCCTCCGCCCAGCCAGACAATTGAATGTAAACTCCCAAAAACCAAGGACAAGAAAACTTACAAAGAAGGTAAATTCGATTGGACTTACCCCAATCCTGATGAGTTCATTCAATTAGACCAATTAGGCGTGACCTTTGAGGATGCACTTGAAGGTGTTTTTACAAATATTACTCACGAGAGTGAAGGTCCCTTTACCCATGATAACGTAATTTCCATCGGCTTGGGTAAAAATACAAAAGTACTTAAAGAATAACTCCAATTCATTTTTCTTTTTCAATAATATAATTGATATCGAGACCCACTTGTTACCGCTTCGGTGTATTTAGTAGATTCTTGTTTTAAAAAACAATATTCTTCAACATCAACATAAAATTTCTTTATTCCATCCACAACCTCAAAAAATTTTCTCTTTATTTTCAATCTAATAAGAATCTCATCATTTACTTTTATTGCCCGCTTAAAAACTGCTTCATCTTTTTTAATAAGCCGAAATCCTGCCCCTAACAACTCTAATACACCAGTACCAGAAAACCAAGCACTTATTAATGCTCCATGCGCGATATTTTTGCCTTCAAATGCCTTCAAATCCTTTGCAAACTCCGGATCAGTATGTAAGGGATTATAATCTCCACTAATGAGAGCAAAGAGGAGAATCATTTTATGTGTAACTTGGATTGAAATCTCGACGACATCTCCCTCTTGGATGACCTCAAATGATTTTGGTTTATGAGATGGGTATAACTCCTGCCTCAGGGATTGATAATCCAGTTGGGAGAGATCCTCAGGAAGACTAAATTGAATCCTAGGTATTAATTCACTTTTTTGTTCGTTTAAAGGGCGAACTTTTTTTAAGATTCCTGCAAGAGCCTTCGTTTCTGCAACTTTAACAAGATCCTCCCCTTCTTTAATATATACAATCTGTTCCAAATCAGCGTAATACCTTTCTTTGCCTTTTACCTTTTTGGAATATTTTTTTGCGACTTCTCCCTTGATGAATAAGGTGTTCGTGTCTAATGTGATGGGTGAATAAAAATATGCTTCCCCCTTCTTCACAAGGAAGATATTTTCCCCACCAAGATAACAACCTCCTACCGCAGAAATGAATGGCATGATAAGGGCGCTCGGAACAAAACTTTTTCCTTCTATATAACATATATGATCATGGTTCCCTGTTAGTAACATGTACAGGAGTTTTAATTTCTCAGTAGGATTCACCTCCAGAATAACTGAGTCGCCTTCTTGCAAGTCGTCCCAGTAAATTTTTCGAAGTTTAATCTTCGGAACTGCCGCGATGAGTTGTTGATCTGTAAATTGATCCAAAATCGGCGGTAATTTAAATTCTAATTTATTTTTCAAAATAAATCAAACTTCCAAAAAATATTTTCCAGGATTTTTTACTATTTTAAAAGTATAATTTTTCAATTAAAAATTTCTTCTATATAATATGTTCGAAATGTGATTAAGTGATAAAAAAAAAGTGATTATTTGGGATTTTTCAATTCTGGTCGAAATTTCAAGCCATACCGTCGCACGCTCTCTTGTTCATAGATGATCCGAAATACCGCAGTTACTCGGGTTAATTAGATATTGATTTTTTAAAAAGAGATTTCAAGAACCTCAAGGCTTGCTCTTTAGAATCAAATCCCATTCGTGGATATTTGTAACTTTTTATAAGTGCATCCAATACTTCCCGCCGAGTGGTATCCTCCCATAGGGTGTTCTTCTGAATTGAGATCCCATCCATAAAATCGATTTTTTCTTTGAATTTGATAATATTTTCCTCTCGAGAAATTGTTAGTTTATTTATATCAACTCGACACCTTATCCCCAAAGATTCTATTAAATTACGCCATTGATCCTTTAAAGAAGGTGAACTACAAGAAAGTTCAACTTGCTTCCTTATAAACCATCGTTCTCGTTCGTATCGTTCTCGTTGGTATCTTTTTCGGGGAAAGAGCGAAACAGATCCATCGGCCGAGAAAGCAATCCGTAAGACTTCTCCAATAACTTTCTCAGATAAAATAAAAAATTCCTTGGGAAGTGTCGCCTTTTGATAATCGGATTTATCTATATAGTCACTGAGAAACCTGGCTAATTCCACTGACTTTACCGCACAAATATAACATTTTTTGCGGTTTGGATTATTATCTTTTCTAATCATTTCAGAAAAACTATCAATTTGAAAATTCCTTTTCATTAAATTCTTAAATTCATCAATAAGCGCGTAAGAAGTATTATCTATTCTGACTCCTCGTTCATTAAGAGAACCTTCGGTCATTATTAAAGCGATGAGCTTAGCTAGGTCCGGTGTAAATTCTTGAGGGGGCGTTATTTCGGTTTTATTCCAATCACCGTGTCCATGGGGTTCCACCCCCTCTTTTTTAAGGCACTCGTGAATTACGCTTTGAGAGACATTATACTCCTTTGCTAATTCATTCTGACTTGCTCCCTTATTATATTTATGTATTATTTTAGTAATTTGTTTTGGCAAGATCTTTCTTCCTGTTGGATTAAATCTTTTTGAACATTCTTTTTTGTGTATTATTTTTATAGCAAACGCTTTAACAGCATTATTTGAAGCTGAAATCTCAAATTTTTTATTAATATATCTTGTAATATCCCTAACTGATTTATCTGAAAAAAGAATCTGGCTAACAGCTGCCTTTTCTATTAACTCCTCATAATAGTCACAATATTCAAGTAACCTTTCTTTTTCGTTTTTCTCAAGAGAGAGTTTGTTCCTAATCAGTTCTTTAAATTTTTTCTGAATTTTTAACCCAAGATTGGTTTTCTTACCAGTTTGCTCAGTATATTCCTTCATCAACTCTATAAGTTTATGATTTATTAGTCGTATGGTTTCGGGCACGCGA
Source organism: Candidatus Helarchaeota archaeon (assembly GCA_013375455.1). Next base: position 29,819 of record JABXJT010000010.1, read on the forward strand.
AAGGGGGGACCTATCATGGTTTCTCCATTATATATTTCTCGCAACTGGGCATATTAATGGCTGGGGGGGACCTGAAAAGTGAATCATTTCAAGATATTAATGCCAAATATCAAAGCTGTCAATTTTTTAAACAATGCTTCATTTTTGAATAAAAGTTCAAAAAAGTGAATCTGTTGGATCAATTTACCATACGATTTTCGAGAGAGGAGCTAGAAGAAATTATAAGAAATTTTCCAGAGCAGCAAAAACTAGATTTAAAGCAGGATTTAATCCTAGATAACAATCATTTAAAAGCCGAATTCATAAGTGAAATTCAAAAAAACTAAAGATTCCCTAGATGATTATGCATCAAAGGATTTCTGTTCTATCTTGAGAATGTTTAACGTCCCCAATTATAAGTCTAATACATATAAGCAATTCATTCAAGAAGAATTTGATAGTATTGATAGGACCAATTGGAGACAACTCCTTCCTTAATTGAATGCCTACAACCTCACCACCAAATTGATTAATCTACCCGATGTCGACTACACATAAAAAAAGAATTATTTTGGATTTTTTAATTCAGGACGAAACTTTAATCCATATCGTCGCACGCCCTCTTGTTCATAGATAATTCGGAACACTGCAGTGACTCTCGTGCCGATTTTTATTTTAAATGGGTCACAATCAGTTAATTGTACATTGACTTTGTTCTTCTGTTCATTGTCCAACTCTACCACGGCAATAGCGTAAGCACCGCTTTTACTCTGCATTTTTTTGAATTCTGGTGGTGCAGCTCCTCGTCCAATGATAGTATAGGTATAAACGGTTCCTGATCCAGGAAGCTCGACTAGCTCTTGAGTATTTACTTTCGCGCATTTATCACACAGCACTTCGGGTGGAAAATTGAAATGACCACACTCCTTACATTTTCCTGCAACCAGCCGATATTTTTGTGGGAGTGAAGTCCAAAAACTGGGAACAGACACATGTGCCATTAATAACCCTCCTATATTTCTAAATCAATTAGCTCCTTGAATTTTAGATATTGATTATAATCAATGTAATGTTTGTTTTCTAAGTAAGTGGTTAAAAGTGGGATATTTTCGAGTATCTCCTGTTTTTCCTTAACTAAAATGCTCACAGCATCACACCCTGCTCCTGAACCATATGATGCACATAGAATTCGCTCGTCAGGATTTGCTCTCTCCAAGATTCCTACGATCCCCGTCAAAACGGACGCAGCTGCACTGTCTCCAATTAAATTTATCGTGTCCGTATTTAACAACTTTTTATCGAACCCTATTTTCTTCAATACTCTCGTGGGTTCCCGTATATCGTGTCCTTGTACGAATAAATACTTAAAATCTGAAGAAGATAATCCTAAGTTATCTAACAACTGCGATACAGCTTGGTAAATTGCATTAATATAATCCATTTGATGATATTGTGGAATGCCCAGGTCTTCCACCAGAACCGACCCCTCTTTCCGAAACCGATCTGCGATTATTTCTGAAGATGCAGATGTAGCTCCTTCTATTATTGCATTTCCTTTTTCTTTCCCGAGTAATAAAGCAGCTGCACTGGCGCCATAGGTGTTTTCTATGGAATCTGAGGCAACTGCTGTAGGCGCATCTGAGCCTACCACTAAGCCCTTTCCGCCTTTAGTGGAAATGGTATCAATACAGGTTAACAAAGCGGTTGTCCCCGCTTTCTCTGATTCTTTAAAATCTACCAATCGAACGTCAGGACGAATTCCAACTGCCAGAGCAATTTCGCTGGCTATGGATCTTAAAGCATAAGGAGGCGAGCTGGTTCCGATTGCTATTGCTGCAATTTCTTCTCGATCCGCCCCTGCGTTTGCAATTGCATTCTTTGCGGCTTCTACAGCCATCGTGCAAACATCTTCATCGTACCCTATCACTGCCTTTTCTTTGATATTACCTTGAAAATGCCCCCACACCTCTTGAATTGTCTCTCGCTTAATGCGAAATCGCGGCACGTAACTACCATATCCACAAATTTGCATTTCTGTCATTTTGATTTTCCACTCCCTCATCCTCTCTTTAAGATGTTAATGGCGGCAGCACTGCCCGTGCCACCCACATTATGCGTCAATCCAATCTCTGCTCCATCAACTTGATTTTGATGACGTTCAGTTAATTGCTTCCAAACTTCGTAGATTTGAGCTACCCCTGTGGCGCCGATGGGGTGGCCTTTGGCTTTTAATCCACCACCAGTATTGACTGGGACCTTTCCTCCTATTTCTGATTCTCCTTCGTGACTAAACAACCCCCCCTCTCCTTTCTTACAAAAACCGCAATCCTCATAGGCAAGGATCTCTGCTATCGTGAAGCAATCATGAACTTCTGCCACTTGAATATCTTTTGGCTCTAATTTCGCCATCTGATAAGCAGCTTTACCAGCTTTAATTGCGGCTTCTATTCGGGTTAATGACTCACGGCGATATAATGCTAAGTAATCACTACCTGCTCCCATCCCTTCAATATAAACAGGAGTATCCGTATATTTTTTCGCAATTTCAGCATCACATATGATGGCCACCGAGGCGCCATCAGTTAATGGACAACAATCAAATACATTCAAAGGCCACGCGACCATCGGGGCTTTCATTGCTTTTTCGAGCGTGACTTCTCGCCTAAACTGCGCCTTTGGGTTCATTGCTGCATATTTATGATTTTTCACTGCACAGCGTGTAATATCTTCTTTTTTAGTTCCAAATTCATGCATGTGGCGGGTCGCCATCAACGCATAATTCCCCGGGAATGTCATTCCAGACAACCGCTCCCATTTGATGTCACCTGCCACCCCGAACCACCATAATCGACTTCTCTTTGAAATGTCTTGCATTTTTTCCACTCCACCCGCAATGACAAGATCGTTTTGCCCTGACATTATCGAATATGCTGCGAAACGGAGCGCAAAACTCGATGAGCCACACGCATTTTCCACGCGGGCTGCTGGAATGCCAACCACCTTTATCGCGTCCCCCACTAGGGCACTCATATTTCCCAATTGGGACCCGCCAAAAGCTAACGATCCGACGAAAGCTTCCTTTATATCGGAGCGTTCAAAATTATCCACGTGCTCTATTGCTTCAAGATACGCTTCCGTAAATAAATCTTCATACGTTTTCTCTACAAACGAACCAAATTTACTTTGACCGCAAGTAACAATCGCAACTTTCTTCATCTTCTTTACCTCTTTTAATATCTAGATTTATTAAGCACATATTTTTAAATAAAATGCTAACAATAATTCATTTATTCTCATTGGTGGATCTAAGGAGATACTAAATTGGGTTATAATGAGCATGAGAACGATATCGAAAAGTTCCTTTCTGGGGAATCCGTGTTTAAAAATGAGCAAAGCCTCGATTTAAAATACGTTCCACCAAAGCTGCCCCGCCGCCGCGAAGAATTAGCACGGTTAAGTCGCGATTTCAAGCCTCTCGTCAGCAAGGATGGGGCCTATTCAATTAACGTGGCAATTATTGGTCCTGCGGGCGTTGGGAAGACCGCCACGACCAAATATTTTTGCGAGCGTTTCGTAAAGGCTGCTGACAAACGCGGTGTTGAAACACTATATACCTATTATAATTGCTACACCTTTCGAACCAAAAGTGCAATTTTGAGGAATTTGCTTTCTAAGTATTTTGCGATCACGAGCCGGGGTTACTCTGATTACGAACTCCTCGGAATGCTTACTCTCCGATTAAAAAAGGAAAATAAACACCTTTTAATAGTCCTAGATGAAGCAAATATCATTGGTGCAGAAGATATCCTCAGCATAATCCACGCTCCAGAGATTCACGGTTTTGGCGAAGCCCGGATTTCAACATTAATCATTAGTCGCCCCACCGAATTTCAAACCTTGCTGAATGCCCCGCTATCTGGCCACATCAATGATAGAGTTCAAATGAATGGCTACAGTTCAGAAGATCTAAAAGAAATACTGGATTATCGCGCAGATCTTGCCTTCCAATCATCTGCCATCTCTGAAGATATTGTCGATATGATCGTGGAAATCGCGTCCATCACCCAAAATGCGCGCCACGGAATTGAAATAATGTACCACGCAGGAAAACTCGCAGATCGTGAGGGAAAAGATGCAGTTACTGAAGAGATGGTTCGTATCGCCAAGGGATACGTCTACCCAGAATTACGTCCAGATGTTTTAAATGACCTTAAATTACATGAATTATTCACCGCATTGGCAATTGCAAAACGATTAAAACATTCGGGCATTACCGCAACAACTATCAACGAATCCTTTGAGTATTACTGCATTGCTTGTGATGAATATTCCACTCCTGCTAATGCGAAACCAACCTTTCGACGCCATCTCGACGTGTTAATTCAAATGGGAATAATCGGGAAAAGTGTACAACCCCTGCGTCGGGGTAGACGAGGGCGGCGCGGTCGAATCACTTTATACGACATTCCTGCCACTATTCTCGAGGAACGGACTCGTAATTTGATTGAAGAAGAGCTCAAAAAGGCATCCGAAAATAATTTGTCCGATAAGAATAAAAAGGAGTAACCCTCTCCAATTTATCTAGATGATGACGAGACGGTTCTGAAATCTTTTGATGATGAAGAATCCAACGGCTGAAATATGTTTTTTATAAAATAATTATTTTTGATGATGTGGTATAGATCTCTGACTTTGGGGATGACGATTACGTAGATATCCAACCTTGGACTGACCGTTCAGAACGCCTCCGCGTTACTATTAGAGGTCTTGAAAATACTCCATATGAACAAGGTAAATTTGTTTTTGAAATCAGGATCCCATTTAATTATCCGTATAATCCTCCTTGGTGCTTTTGTCATACACCTATTTGGCATCCTAATATTGATACATCTCTCCCAGCTGGCAGTCCCAATATTTGCCTTGCCTTAATTAATCCCGATTTAGTGGGGAAGGGTGATCCTCAAACGGGTGCTTCAGGCTGGGTTCCCAGTAAAACCTTAACGAATGTCATTAAGGCATTGAAAGGCCTGATCCACATGCAACCCCCCTTTTGGGATCCAAATAATCCATTAAATAAGGAAGCTGGTGATATGTATTTCAATGATCCCCTAACATTCGACATAAAGGCAAGGGAATGGACGGCAAAATATGCTTCACGATAACATTTCAACTAAATCTATTCTCTTTTTATGAGTTGAATTTTTGTTTTCCTTGAAAACTTTTTAATCTCCCGCTCTCGCCTCATAGCCCATTTCCTAGTATTATAAATTTCATAATATTGAAGTTCTACAGGCCCACGTGACCGTGTATATTTTGAACCTATTCCTCGATTATGTTGGCTGATCCTCTTCTCCAGATTATTGGTGTAACCCGTGTAAAATGAGTTATCCTTTTCACATTTTACAATATACACGTAAAACTGACCCATTCTAACCAGCTAAAGAACCTAAAACATGCTATTTAAACCCTCATGTTCTTCTAATAACACGAAATTTCATTAATCCAATTCGTAGTAATCAATTCAGTAACTTGAAATTAGTTTAATTAAGAACGTCCGACTAAATTACATTGAGGTATCAAGAGATACGTGCGTGATTGATTAAAAAGGAGAAGTTTGACCCAGATGGATTTAGAAGCCTTTGATGCAATTGAAAATGTTCTAAAAAAGGTACTTACTACTGATCCGGGTATCAAGAAGGTTATTTTAACTGATCGGACTGGATTTACAATTGCGCATGCTTCGAGATCTTTAGAATATTTAATAGAAATTGATGAAGTGGGAGCCATAGCTAGTCATATATTCTGCGCAAGTGAAGATTTAGGACAAAATTTAGATCTGAGTGCTCTAGATTTCATTTCTCTTAATTTCGATGAAGGAACAATCCGCATCGCTGCCTGTGGAAAAGGTATCATTTGTTTTTATACGGAACAAGAGGTCCGCGTGCTCAAGCTAACACTGAAGAATTTGGAAAACGAATTAAAAGATTTGATTGATAAATACTTGAAAGACCCAATAGGTGAAGCTTTTAAACTAAATACACTACTTTCTAAAGGAATTCCCAACATCAAGGATTAAAATCCTCTTACTTTTTAAACTTAATAAAATTCTTTCTGAAGCATTTCCTAAATTTAAGAATTAAAATCCTCGAAAAGTTTAAATTTTATTTAAAAGATCTAAAATTTTTTCCTTCAATGGTGAAATTTTGGTCCCAATAATCCCCCAAACTATCTCGAGATCTATTCCAAAATATGCATGGATAAGAATATCTCTTAAACCCGAAATTTTTCTCCATTCCACTTCTGAGTTCTTCTCTCTAATTTCTTCAGGAACGTTTTTAATGGCTTCCCCTATGATTTCTAGGTTTCTAACTACACCATCTTGAATCAATTCATCTTCCTTAAATTTATCAAAAGTCAGATTTTTTGTATATTTTCTATCTTTCGGATTGCATCAAGAATATCATTAAGAAAAGCTTTATGTTGCCGCTGCAAATTTCACGCTCCCTAAAATATATGGTTTTAAATCTGGTTTTATGGCATCCATAATTACAAGATCAACTTTATACTCGAATAAATCTTCTAAAAAGAATTTAAGATCCATATAATTATCAAATGTTTTTTGGCCTTTTTCAAATTCTACTAAAATATCAATATCGCTATCATCTTTTTGTTCATTTCGCAGATAAGATCCAAATAAACCAATTTTTTTAACCCCATATTCCCTAATTTTCCCCATCTTTTTTTCAATATTTTCTATTATAACCTCAGCTGACAACATATTGTTGATATCCTCTTTTATTGGAATTAACTTTTCACATTGTTTATTAAATTTATTAGGATGATCAATTAAAAATTCACAATATCTTTTGAAAATCTTACAAGTTGAACTAACTCGAATTTTGAATAAGTGAAGAAAAATGACGAAGATTTCATGCTCGAATGGAGTAGTAAATGTTGAGAAAGGTCTGATTTCAAGAATAGAAGAGACCTGGTACGGTGATCAATTCAATATTAATGAAGGGTTATATTTTGTCTCAGAGACTGGAGAGGAAATGCCTTTTAAACTAGAAAGTGAAAGAGTTGAGCCCGATGTTAAAACGATCCGATTTCATTGGCCTGAAAATGATAGAATTGGAATCCGCGAAGGATATGCCTATAATAAAACTTTGCGTGCCCATGTATCAAAGAAAAAGATGGTAGATCATGCGAAATTACATTATTCTACAGCTGATGACACGAAATTAACACGCGAAATGGATGTATTCTTTCTCAAGAAATCGAAATTTTCGACTTTTGGAATGAATGTAACGAGTGTTTTTGAGGGAGGGAAAAAAGGTAACAAAGGAGTATTCCAATGGAACTTGAACACGCATGCCACTTTAAGTTTCTTAAAAAAAGGATTGCAATACGTGCATAATCCGAATGAAATAGATGGTAAAACGCTTGGCGATGATACCATTTGGTTCGGGGATACTCATTATAGATTAAGTAATGTAGGGCAACTCTTAGCAGCTACGACCTATCAAAATAATCGAACGAAAGTACTCGAAATTTGCATTCCAGAAGCTGATAACTCTCCTGAAAACATTAAAATAATTTTCAAGAAAATTCAAAATGAAGAGGATTGGAAAATACGAAGCGAAATTTTTCCCATTCTTCAATTCCAATTGGATCTTTCTCCGGGACAAGAAGTAACGTTTAAGATTGAATTTCGGTTTATCTTTATTCCTGAAAGAAGGATGAATCATGCTTGCTTCATCATTCCTGATTCTGAAGAGTATTGGCCCTGTGCGCTCGCGTGCGCTGTGACTATAGGAGAGAAGCGAGAGCACTTTTCTGCATTGGCACCTCACAATCCCCGTCTCAACGTTTTGAATCCAATAATGTGGTACAAGGAGGGGGAACCTCTCGCGTCCTCAATTTACGATTATCTTCTATCTCTTCGTGAAATTGATAAAATTTGCTTGTTTGGGGTGCCTCGCACTGAAGATATCCAACAACTCATCATCTTGCTGCTCGATAGGGGGAGTGAACTTTCGGAACTTGATTTCTATATTTTCACGAAACCTGAGAACTTGAAGGAATTACACGCACGAAAAGAAGAGATTGCAGAAGTTGTACTTAAGGCCAGAGAAGAAGTAGATGTAGGAATTATTGATGTAATTAAGAACATGATTAAAATTCATGCCATCCCCAATTTATTGAATACTCCACTAGAATTTAGAAAACTCTATTATAGACAGGAAATTATTTCAAAACATGATCGCCCATCGTCAGAGTATTTATTAGCTATTCCCAATGATCCCTGCATTGCATCCATTATAATCCCTTTTGCGAGGTATTTACAAGCCCCTGTTATTATATACCAAGATAATGATAAGCCCATTGAAAATTTAGAAGAATTTATCACGGATTTCAAAGGGAATAAGCCGCTGGCAATCACGATTTACTCTAAATCTGAAGCAAAAGTTGTAGATCAGCTCAAGAATCTCGGTTATACAATTTATAATATTGAATTCACGGATGAAAACGATTTATCCGTAAAAATCGCTCGAATCTTTGAGATTTTAAAGATCTTCAATTGGGGTTTTAATCCTACTCTACGGAGCCGAATGAAAAAAGCAATTTCAAGCTCGACGGCACCTGTCGATGATTCTGAAGACGATTTCCTTTCAGTCTTGATGAACATTGATTCAGAGATCGGGAAAAAATACCAGGGGTTTGTAGATAGTGAAATAGATGGGATTTCAGTACGTCATTCGGAATACCTGCAAGTGGTCTTAAATTGTGCTCAAAAACACTTTAGCAGTTTATTTCACAAATATTACGAAAAATGGAGTCATCTTGAGGAGGTTGTTTTCAATTCAGCAGTATTATGTGAAAAAATGGAAGATGTTGAGAAAATTAAAAGACGTTGCAATCTCTTGCTAGCTGGTAATTACGCTTTCTATAAAAATGCCCCTTTAATTCCAATAAACCCTACGACTGAAAAATTGGTAAGTGAGTGCAGGAATTTCTTTGCGGATCTGGACAAAATCATTCAAAAGGGTAGTAATCCTGATGATTCGCTTAGAAATTTTGGAAACCACTTATACAATACATTGATTCCCACAGAGATTGATGAACTCCTAAAAATAATGATTCCAAATGAACTTCCCTATTTCACTGTAACTAGCGGAGTGCCTTTAGAACTCATTCATGATAAGAGAAATTTCTGGGGCATTTATTACAGCTTAGGGCGGATGAGTGGGCTAGATCAATATTCAACCGCGTTACAGATTAATCTATCTGTATCAGTCCTACCACTCCCTAAAGAACAGTTAAAAATACTCCTCATTGCTAACCCAACTTTAGATTTACCTGACGCATCAAAGGAACTCGTTCAGCTCCGCCAACGCCTGAAAGGTTTCGAAATTGAAACAATTGAGGGTTGGTCGTGCAGGGAGCATGATATCGTCATGAGCATCAATCGCGGTCCAAATATCATCCATTACTCAGGTCATGGCTATATGGACCCAATTTTGCCACTTCGAAGCGGTCTCATCTTGACGGATTCCCGATTAACTGCCCTCGAAATATCCCACTTAAAGCTTTGGTCAAATCCACTGATATTCACGAATGCTTGCCTGAGTGCAGTCCTCGGAACCTCATTTCTACATGCGGGCTCTTGTTTTTTCGTGTCACCCCTTTGGTCCGTGACTGATTTTACGGCATTGGAATACGCCTATACGTTTTACTCCTCCATCATTTCTGGTTGGGCTTTAGGAGAGGCCCAAAAGATTGCAAAGAATTTGGTTCAAAGCATACTCAGTAGAAGCCGAGATTATGCGCACGATTTCACGTGGCTCGCGTACAGCTGTGTTGGTGAACCCTCTTACTCCCTCATTTACACGAAACCTTGGGAGAAACAAGCGTTTGGTGAAATCATTTTTGCTGCTATTTTCATCAAACAGAAAAGCACTCAATGTGCTCGTGATAAAGTTATCAAGAAAGTATTCAAAAAGATCCTCACGCACGTCAAACAGTTCGCTGAGGAGTCCGGAGAACCAATATTTGACCAAATTTTGCAGGTATTTGAACCGATGGTTCAGTCCATCCTCGCTGCAACAGAAGATAATTGGCAAAGCACCATGAATTCCATTCTTGAAAAACTGGATCAGCTCGATGATTTGGGGAAATCTATTGACGATTTAAAGATTCAAGATCGCGTCCGCCAACTCTTCGGGTTGATTGCCATCGCTTCAAGAGTTTAAATATTAAAGCGACTACCAAGACTCGGACGCCATAGACGCCGCCATCGCGGAGGGGTTGGGGAAGGGGACGTGGTACCGGGACTCGTAAAAACCGATGACCTCTCGGATATAGTTGGATCCAACAGGTCATAGAGTTTGTTGATGATGTTTTATTGATTTGTCCGTCCATACATAAGCTTTGTTTATTAAATCATTTAAATTGAAATTTGCCTTTGATTCTGGAATATTTACTTTCTCTTCCTTACACTTTTCTATTATGAAATTGTACATTTCTTCATATCTAATTATGTGGGGTATCTCAATAAGCACCACATCATATTGATTACACAGTTCTCTCTTCAGAGAGTCATCTAATTTTCTCTGTTCAAAATCACAAACGGATTCATAAAATAATGTATTATACTGATAGTGTTGCTCACCTTGATATTCAAATGCCAATGCTAATTCTTTGTTATACCCATCAAGCTCCATTTGGTTCCCCCTATCGTTTTTCAACCATTTTGGGTGGCTTCTTGGGAATTTCATCTTAAAAATTACTTCAAACAGGCTTCGGCAAATTCTTTCACCCCTTCCCATTTTACATTTAGGACACCATCTACCCCTTTTAATATGTGTAGGGCTTGCTTCCCAAAAATGCCCGTTTTTACAACTAAAAGGTAACTTAAGCCTATTATTGGTATATTTTGTTGCAAGACATTTACCTCCTCGCTTATTTGCTATTTCTTGTAACTCTCTAAGCCCATTTTTTAATCTTAATTTGCTGCTACTAGTTTTATAACCGCATTCTTTACACCATTTTCCTTTTTTGATATTTGAAGGTGTAGCTTTCCATACATGCCCAAGTTCACAGCAAAATGTTAGTTTGGTCCGATTATTGACGTATTTAGTGGATAAACAATCGCCGCCATGCATTTTAGCAATAATTTTAAGCTCTTCAAGCCCATTTCTTAATTGCTTTTTAAGTGCTCTTTGTTTATATGAGCATTTTCTACACCATTTCCCAGTTTTTATATTAGTAGGAGTGGCTTTCCAGATATGCCCTTCTTCACACTCTAGCTCCACTTTTGTATGTGCGTTAATATACTTAGTGGAACGAATTCTGCCACCCTTTTTTTTTGCAATTTCTTGTAATTCTTTGATTCCAAATTTTAATTTCTGTCTTAGCGCACTTGCTTTATGAGCACATTTTTTGCACCATTTCCCCTTCTTGATATTTTTTGGACTTGCACTCCAGATATGCCCTTCCTTACATTGGAAATTCAATTTTATTTTAGTATTAACATATATTTTCGATAAACATTTACCACCCAATCGTTCTGCAATTCTTTGCAATTCTATAAGTTTTAATTTTGGTATATGTCTTTCATATTCATTTGTATATTTAAGCCACTTGTCTTTCTCCATCTCTATGATTGAACTATTAGATCTTATCCAATCCCTGAATTTATTAGTAATGTAAATTCCTTGGATTGCTCTTCCATTAGTCGTCTGATTATACTCTACAAATAAATTTTCTAATTTGGATATTACTTGTTCAGAACAATTGAAATGAGAGAGGAAATTACTTTTATTTTCAGATTTAGGGCGGTTCATCTAACTCATTAAGGGAAAAACGTATTAAAAAGTTACTCGATGTATAAATCAGATTAAACCAACATTTCTTACAGAGAGATGACTGAAACTATTATGCGCAACATAAAATATAAAGCAAAAACGCATTATCAACCGATATTTATTTAGTTTTGTATGTTAACGGGTTTTTTCCCTTCAGATACACGGATTATATTACCAACAACGATTTCCGTCATCCGATCCTGACTTTCCTGTGAAGAACCTGCAATGTGAGGTAGTGTGATCACATTATCAAATTGAAAGATGGGGTCACGTGGATCAGCTGGTTCTAGCCAATATACGTCCAGTCCAACACCTGCAATCCATTTATTCTGTAATGCTTTAAATAAGGCTGGTTTATCGATCACTGGTCCCCGACTCACGTTAATCAAAAAGGCAGTCGGTTTCATTTGTTGTAATTCTTTCATAGAGATTAGACTTCGAGTTTCTTCGGTCAAGGGTGTGTGCAAGGAGACATAATCTGATTTTTCTAGAATTATTGGAAGGTCTTGCACGCCTCCTAGAAACTCTAAATTATATTTCGATACTAAATCCTTCTCAACAACACGTTTAGTCGCCAATACTGTCATGCCCATACTATGAGCTCGCTTAGCCAATTCTTTCCCCGAGCTCCCAAACCCAACAATTCCTAGCGTTTTTCCCATCAATTCAGTTCCAATGGGATGGCCTAGTATTCCATTGTTAAATGACTTTTGAATTTCTTTTAAACGCCGAGATAAAGAGAGCATGAGAAAAATGGCGGATTCTGCAACAGTTACATCATTGGCAGCAGCGCAATTTGCTACGTAAATACCACGTTCTTTGGCTGCTTCTTTATCTACTCCTTCTAAACCTACCCCGAACTGTTGGATTAACTTGAGATTCTTAGCCGCTTCGATAATATCCCGCGTGATTTTCTCCATGGTAGGAATGATGACATCCACATCTCCAACTTGTTCAACTAAGGGTTGGTTCATATCTTGCATTCGGAATTCAAAATCTTTCACGCGCTTTTTCACGCGATCCGCAGCCGTTTTCCATCCAGAACCACAAAAAAAGATTATCAACCAATTCACCTTGAGTTTTCTTCATGCCAAAATCGGATGAATTTATTGCCCTAAATTGTTTATTATGTGTTTAGTATTAATCTCATAAAAACGAATAGCCGCAAATGATTTCACATGAAAATTCAGGTTGATCTTGCGAATACCTTACACATCCAGTCGGGCAAGTTACAAGCGGGATATCTCACTTGGAGTCTCTATGGGGAAAGCAAGCATCAAACGGTTGAAATTCTAAGCCAAAATCCGGCGTTCCAGATCCGTGAGGTAGGAGAAAAGAATTACGGAGGTTTCATAAAGCTTTCCGCTCTAAAGGCGGGTGATGAGTTCCGATTTAAAACCTCTCTCTTATTTTCTACCAAGAATCTTAAATTTCCAATAATCAATTTCAAGTTCAACACGTATCCAAAAACAATGACAGCTCAATATTGCAGGAACGCCAAATTCTGGGAAACTAAGGATCCCGAACTTACTGAAATCGCTCAGAACCTATTAATAGAAGCGGGTGATGACGTGCGTAAGTACTTACAAAAGACCTATCAGTTCGTTCAAAATAATATCAAATTCCGTGAAAACTTAGACCATCGCTTGGGCGCAAAACTTGCTTTAAAGGAAGGAAAAGGTGATTGTGACGAGTTTTCTGACCTGTTCATCACTCTATGTCGCATAAATCACGTACCCGCTCGGCGTGTTCTAGGATTGCTGATTACCACTCCTGAAGATTTCAGTCTACACGCGTGGTCGGAAATATATATTCCCGTTTACGAAGATTGGGTTCCCTTTGATGTTGCTTTGAATGAATTCTCCTCAATCAAATGGAATTATTTAATTCGTGCTCACACTGGCCTCCGAAATGAAGCACCACTCGTTCGATTCAAATCTAAAGTGGGCAAACATTTCCGTGCTAAATTCGCTGATAATGATGTCGCCCAAATCTCTCTCATATCGTAGTTCAACAAAAAGCAAATTATAAATGGTTTTAACCTCAATTAATTCAATGATGGTTTCCTTGCTTCTCATGCTTAATTTATTGGATTTTCCACTTGACGCGATTGATAAAATGACTCTATTCCTCATTTTATTCTCTGCGGGACTTTTATGCATACTCTGCGCCATTCTCCTAGCGATTTATCTCTTGAAGAGCGATAGATTCACCACACCATCGCAGAAGGAAACTAAAATTACTTCATATCCTGCTTTTAAGGAGTATGAAGAAGAATCAAGACTTTCTCGGTTAAAAAACAAGATTGTATCCCTATTCAGAGGGATTAAAGGAGTCTTTACACGTTCTGAGGATGACTATGAGCTCGCTGAACCTAAATCTTTAGAAACTACACCCGATATTCCTTCCGATCTTCCCGAAGAAGACTCCACATCCGCCAAAGAGGATGCTTCTCCAGACACGTAGGATAGAATATCCGAATATTCTGCAATTATTTAATCAAACAATCCTCAGATAACAGTATGAAATTCAGATGTCAAGGTTGCAAGGATTATAAACGCCTCAAACAATTACCCGATTATCAAGTGTCATTCAATCATTGGTGCGAAATGAACCAGACCCCCTGCGCTTTAATCCGAAAGTGTGATTTTTATCCTAAAAGGATGAAAAATCTAACGAAGGTTGAACAAAAATTAAATGAATTTTACAATATTTTCGTTAAAAAACCGGAAGCGCCTAATCCCCCTTTTATCTAACAGCGCAACATCAATGCATCCATTATAAAAATTTTTTTCATCACATATATTTTCTATATGAGGATTAGATTGAACAATCCCCCCATTTTACATTATTAAAACTCCCCTTATTGTTGACGGGACGTCATCAATTTAATCACTTATCTTGAAATAACATTTTTATAGAAATTCCTCTACTCTTTTATCTACCGTTATTTCTCAACAGGAAATGATTCATCTTTTAGGGTGAGCTTCATGAAGTTAATTAATCGAATTGGGAGAACGATCTCGCTCTCTAATAGAAAATTTAATAGCATGAATTTGATTTTACTCTTTACAATTGCGAGTTTTATTGGTGCTTTTACCGTTATTCTTCCCTCCCTCCTTTCTGGAATGAATGGTGATGGCAAATCCCTAGACTCTACGGCTGGATCGAATTTAGGTTATGAAGAAATCATCCAAGTGAATGTTGACACGCATGGGAATCTCACTGTCCTCGGATCGTTTCAAGGTCCCCAAGTCAACCCCGATGTGAATTGGTCTCTCCCGGAATATGATTACCTGTTTGTGCTCCTGTTAGGAGCAGTGAATCCAAACCTGACGGATTATTATTATGACGCCATGCAAAGCTTCGACCCAGAATGTCCCCAGAATGACGTCTACCTACAACTTCTCTTTCTCACTCGGGATGATGGGAATATGGCTATGGGAATGGAAAATCCCGTAGTTCTTGGTGAAACCGAGATGATCCAAGCAGCTGAAACCCTTAAAACCGATATCGAGCAAGCATTTGGGATTTCCAATAACTTCTCAGCCACTCCTGTTGCAACCGGTATGCATATGGGTGAAGCACAGTATTTCATCTATGCATTCAATTATAGCGCCCAGGTTGATTATGGTCTCTTCCTTCAATACTTCGCAGATCACGCGCCTCCCGGGTTGGCTGATTGCTTTTCAACTACTCGAATTAATGATACTCAATCACGGCTAGAATGGTCATTTTCAAATAATTTTCAGCTTGCAGAAGCGACCACCTCTCTAATGCGCAACCCCTTCGCAGATTATACTTCCGCTTTTGAATGTAACGTGTATCTCTATTATCCTGGGTATTTTGGCGCTAGCTATCCTGACTTCTCCTTTTATACCTTTAATTTGAGCGACCTCATCGATACCCCTTTGACTCCTCTTTCCCAACTAAACGAATCTGCATATTCTACCTCCGAAGTAAGCACTATTATAGAGAATGGCAAAATTCTTTCGAATATGACTTCCTCCTACCATATTCCCAGATTGATGGGTCTTGATCATGACTGGTGGCTGCTACAAAATGCCACTTTCTACGATACTTGGGTGGATGGCCTTGGCACGGTATCTGATATTCAGGTGAATTTCACCGCGCCCATCGTCAATACCATCTTCGTTTCACCTTCCCCGGGTACCTATTCAGGAGATGTGAATATCCAGCTCTTTATTGATTCCAATATTACAGGTTGGTTTTACACGGCTGTAATCTATGATGAGGCAACATTCAATCAACAAGTTTTCGATGATTTGAGCTTTTACTATGGATTTCCAACCGACCCCTTAGAAGCTCTCCTGATTTTCGGCGTCCATCCAAACTATGCGGTGAATTGGACTGATACATATCGCTTCCCCAATGGAAATTATGTCATTTATGTATCTGCTAATTATAATAACCTCTCCTCATTGAGCATGCGATCCAGGTTTGGTGGGGGGGGTGCCGGCGTGGTCTATAACTATACCCGGATCACCCTTAACAATCCCGGCCAAATTACACTCGACCCACTTTCCCTAACACCGAATGAGGTGCTCATCAAGGGTGTCAATATTACCGTCAATGCAACCAGCCCCGCATCGGTTTTGGCGGTGGAATATGAGGTCTATAATTATTCAGCTCTTATGTGGGGCGGGAGTCCCATGGCAAATGGCACGCTCAATTGGGTGGCTTCAACCATCTGGAACGGCACTTGGGACTCTACAACCATTCCCAGCACTGAAGATTACATTCTCCGCATCAAGGCTTACGATCTCAATAATACGTTCTACCGCGATGTACCGATCACGGTTAATAACACGCTCTATCAAGAGAACATCCCCATCTACGCTCCGATGGGTGCGCATATGGGTTCAGGGGCTTATGACATCCGAATTGGCTGCATTGAGCCCCCTCAGCTCTCAGATCCGTTTCTAGGCGGCGGGGGCGGCGGTCCTGCCCCCATAATGTTCTTTGGATATGGAGTCGATTTTGGGATTGATTTCAACTCTCATTTATATGGTGACGTCATCGGGATTTTCCTTATGGCTGATAATAATCATACGAATAACCCTCTGTGGTCGCAAATTAGTGAAGAAGCACACGATCTGGATTTCGGAATAACAATAATGATGCCCGACCTGTCAGCCCAAAGCCAGGAAACATTGCTTGCAGTTCTCGAAGAGATGAAAACTGCCTTTAATTTACCTGACATGACTTACTTAGACACCCAGGTGATGGAAATGGGCCCGGGTCAATATGCGTATTTTCAAACCTATGGCGCGAATTATACCACTATCAATTACCAGACCCTTATTAATAAATTCCACTCCAGCGTCCCCGCTGGTGGATTAGCAGAACTATATACTACAACAAATATGACGCAATCCGACCTTAACTCTTCAATGATGTTCGCATGGGTCAATCCAGACTCTGCCTACGGCAGCCTTATCTACGGTTCAACTCCAAGTGTCTTGAACTACAATCTCGGACAAAAAGCCTTTATCTCACCAATGATCTGGATTCCGAATTACTTTGATTCTTCGCTAGGGAGTAACTGGAGCGTGTCCTTACACGACCTATTTCCGCAGTTTTCCCAGTTTAACGCATGTTCCCCGTCGGTTTCAAATACCATTTACTCTGGATTTGGTCCCACGGCTTTTATCATCCCATATGGGGGCATCGCTCTGAATTCCAACATCACCGATTGGTACCCCTATGATCCATTCTTCTTGAACGTGACGCCCATCGTTGGAATTCCAAATCCGAATGTCCTCGGGATGGTCTCATATACCATGTTAGATACAAGTATGGTCCCCTTTGGGCTTCTCACTACTGATGATATTCGCTTTAATTTCACGGGGCCTCTAATCACGAATACACTGTTGGGCCCCCTAGAGTGGCAATCAGTCGAATTATCAGATTACAACGTCACCTACACCCTTCAAACCCTGTATGGGATTAATGAAACGAACATTTACTACATCCCGGTCGGTGAAAATCAGAATTATTGGGTAACCCCTGAATTCAATGGAAATAACTGGACTAAAGCCATTAACTCCACTAGTTATCCCCCTGGTCCCTATCGAGTTCTTACCTACGTCCGGGATCAACTCGAGAATTGGGCAATAAACCAAACCTTCATTTACATGAACAATTCCATTTATACTTCCTCACTGATTATTAGAATAAACGACTGGGGCGATGTCGTACTCTCGGGGGGTGGTTTTTGGGGAGGCGACTTCTTCTTTGGGTATGGCGTGGATATGGGACTTGACTTGTCTATGCCGGAATATAATGATACGACCTTGGGGATGGTTTATATGGAGATTTCACAAGAAGACGACTTCAATGAATTATCCTATGCAGTAACTGAGGAAAACTGGAATGTAATTATCTTCGTTGAGGGTTCGTGGCCGGAACCCACAGATGAGGAACTCAAGGAGGTTGCCACTCCAATTATTGCAGATCTCGAAAGAGTCTTTGATGTTCCTGGCCAATTCCAATATGTAGAGGAGCATCTCATCGGTCCACCGCATCAAGCATGGGTGATGAACTATACCACATCCAATGATTATGATTATTTCCTCGACCACTATGAAACTTTTATGAAGGGAAATCTTTCGAATGTATTTTCCAAAGAGAACATGCTCAAGGCGAATCAATCCTGTATATGGTATTTTATTCTTCCAGAGTACGTGGTACGAGAAGATTTAGCCTGGATGGGGTACCCAACAACTGGAAATATAGGAGACCATATATATATGGCGCCAATCATGCATTTCGAGGATGTTTATGACTATACGGCTTTAAATCAAACGCACAACTTCTCTCTCGCGGATCTTCTCGGCATTAGCCAAATCAACACGGATTATGAACAAGGAATGACCTATAGCCAGAGTACTATAATAACCCAGATCCAGGGTGGAAATTATACAGATGTATACCCAAACATTCCCGGCTATACTACTTATACTCCTTTCTCGATGCCATCTAGATATGAATTTCTGATGCAGACCAAACAAGGCCCTATGCAAATGGGAATAAACTGGACCGACGATATCAGATTCAATTTCACAGCTCCTTATACACTACTTGATATTCTATCGCCCATTGAGGGCTCGACCGTACATGGAGACGTCGAATTAATAGTTAATGCCACGACGCTTGCCCCCTCCATAACTGATATTGCAGCAGACATCTATCTAGCCGGTACATTATCGGACTTGCTTGGGACATCACCCCTTGCCACAATTACTCTCACCTACGATCCGGTGGGTCAGTTTTGGAATGCCACGTGGGAGACGCACGATGCAACCTTTACCAATGGATGGTACGATATCATTTTTTGGTCTCAAGATAGTTTAGGACGCCCTCAGCGGAATATAACTCGCGTGTGCGTGCACAACACTTTCTACACAGAAGACTTACAGCTAATCATCGATCAAGGCGGAAATATCACTGCCACGTTCCAATGTTCGGGTAATACTTTAGGAGTTGATTATAATGCGTCAATTCCTGAGTACCAAGAGACTGTTCTTACCACCTTCATGATTACTAACACCTTTTCCGGATCTCAAAACTATTCTAGCCAAATATTGACTGAGTGGTTGGACATCCCTGATAATGATTTTGGACTATCGGTAATGGTTCCTTCAGATAAGACCGAAGCAGAGGCACTCCTCATCGCCTCACCTATCAAGGACGACTATGAACGGATCCTTGGGATTGAAGGGAATTTAAGTTATCTCCATTTCGGCCCATTCTTTATGCCAATGCCAGGAATGGAAGATATGAACCTTGTCTTTTTTGGAAGCAACTATACCCCCTCAGTAAACTTCAACTACTTTGTGGATCACGTTCATCAATCAATCCCATCTGGTATGAACAATTCCCTTCCAGCTTCAACCCTAGCTACGACGGATTGCTTTTTTCAGTGGGTGACGTTCTCGGATCCAGCTATGGCTCCTGGTGGGGCGGAGGGTCCCAATATGCAGGTTGATATGACTTCATTATTAATGGGAATATTCTTTTTCCCTGAATACTACGGGGCAAATTATATGACGACTCCAGCTACTCACAATTTATCCCTTGCTACATTGTTTAATGTACCCCAATTCGCCTATGCTTCGACTGATGTCGCAGACACCGTGTATTCTCGCGCTTACATTACAACCGAGAATGCGAACATTACAAGCTGGTATCCTGATATTCCAGGCATGACTAGGAAGAATCCAGATGAGCCCGAGTACGAGGTTACCCTTGCAATGAAAAATCCCTACGATCGTGGGGCAGGACAATATCAGTTCACTGAAGTGGATATTGGAGTGGACGATGTCAATGTCACGTTTGATACGGCGATGACTCGCGCAACCGTGGTCACTCCGCTTCCCGGTGCAATTATCGATGGCAACACTACCGTTCGCGTCTTTGTAGAAAACAGTACCCCCGTCAAGAGTGTCACTTTTAAAGTATATACCGAGGCTGAATTAGATTTCCTCGCAATTTCAAACCTGTTCGGTGGTGAGATGCCCGACTCTCGCTTTCCTGGAATTTATGGGCAAGGTTCTATGATCGAAGAAGGAGGGGGGTATTGGAATTACACGTGGCTCGCCTATCAACAGGCAGATGGACCTGTCTGGTTTGAAATCGTGGTGGGTACGGAGGATGACTTCTATGTGTATAACACCACGGAAGTCACAATCGCCAATTCCAACCCCTTGGCCATCAACGTGCTTTCGCCTTCCGATGGTGCCTCTATGAGTGGAATGATGCAGTTATCAGCTCAGGTCATCAATTCTACCCCTGTTAATCAAGTTGTGTGCACTGTCTACTCCGCCTCACCCTCCATTCCGCTAAGTACTATTCCACTTGAAGCACAAGGTGGCGGTGTCTACAGTGGCTACTATGGCACCCATGGATTAGTAAATGGCACTTATAACCTCCTTTTCAATGTTAGCGATACATATGGGGCAATTGCTTATAATGACTCCGTGGCAATTAGCGTTTTAAATCCAACACTCTTCGAAATCGCGTTATTGTATCCAACATCCAAGCTCAATTGGTCAAGTTCCGCCGAAATCTCCGCACTCGGCACGGGGCCCTATCATACGAAGATTATCTATTATAAAATCACACAACAATACTATCATTCAGGCTATAATTATTGGAGCTCGCGTGGTACCATGGCGGAAGGCTTTATGGTGGACCCCGATTCGACGTGGGAGGCCACCATCGACACGTCTATGTGGTCGGCCCTAGTGGAAGATGGTGGTGAATGGTATGAAGCCTATTACTTGATCGAACTGACTGGCACGGACACCGGATACGCCGAAGCTACCTACTCTGAGCGATTCCCACTAAGCTCACCCGCGAATCTTACGGCGGAAATCAACAACCCGAACGATTGGGATACGCTTTCGGGCATCGCTTATGTCAACGTGACGACCCTTGATGGCACGCCCTTCACCGAGGTTTATGGTAGGGTCCTTCGTGGTACTGATGATTACTTGATTCAAGAACTCAATTTCACTATAACCGGGCCTGGCTACGATGCCTTTGCGCCAGTATATACTTACATCCATGAAAATATATTTTATGACATTGAAGTCTGGGGTATCACGGGAACGGGGGCCTTCCTTGATTCTGTCCGGGTTGACTTCTGGAATGACCCAATTTTCACCATGGAGTGCATCAATCCCGGACCATCGGACACCGTGACGGGGCTCATCACCGTCCAGCTTGATATTACAAACGTGACGCCTCTTACTTATATCTGGGCGGAGATCAGGGTGCCGGATGGTCCGTGGGAAGCGCGATTGGATTCGTTCGTGTATAATAGCACGACTGGGTATTGGGAGCAGCCATGGTATTCAACGGAAGTCGCTGATGGGAATTATGACATCGATTGCGGTTGCAAGGATAGTAATGACATCGAAGTCTATTATAAACATAGAATCACGATTAATAACCCACCAAATGTTACCATCCTCGAACCAGCTCCTGCAAGCAACTACGACGAATACGAGAACATCCATTTCGTCGTCCAGATCCCCGATAGAGATGTTGATCACCTTGAGCTGTGGGCGGAAGGTGATTACATCATGAACTTCACGAAGAGTGCTGGCGAGAATTGGACGGCTGATTGGTCAGATACAATTGGGTATTATGGCGCAGTCCTCATTCAAGTATTCGCTTATGACATTGGTGGGCAGGTGAATGATACCGAATGGATAGGGATCAGCATTAATAAAACCATCCCACCCGCGGGACGTGCAGACATTTACAATGGAACCACTACGTATGTTAACGGTACCCCACAAACCACATTCGTTGAAAATGATACGGTCGAATATCATGCCACGATTCGAGGTGATGCTGGAAACTCTACATACCATATCACTGCCCATACGGACGATCCAAATTTACAGGGCTATCTAGAATATACCGAGAATGTAACTGTCACTGCCGGGCAAGATCTCCAAATCTCCTTCAATTATACAATAGCAACTGGAGCGCCAACTGGTACCTATACCGTATGGATTCTGATATGGACGGAATGGCCTTGGAATGGTGGCATTTGCGTCGATTTCATAATCATCACCTTTGAGGTTGTCTAAAACCTCCTTTTTGATCAAGGATCATCACCACTCTTGAGGTAAAAACAGATGAATAACAAAAATCGCCGGAACAAAATAATTCTGTGCTCAGTCGTTGCAGCGTTATTTGTCCTTATGTTATCGTTCAATTTAACAGACCCACCAATGTCAACACCAATGACGAATTCAGCTCCGAATTCGGGGGGACCGCTCTTCAAATTGCAAGAAAATGTTACTCTCACTGTAACAACGAACGCTTCAGTCTACCTTCCCACTCAAAACATGAAAATTCGGGCAAATTTTACCTATGAGAATGGAACAGCGATTGATGCGGCGGTTACAGCCTTTTACTTTCAAGGTCCAAACCTCGAACCACTGGGGAGTAAGGGCAATGTTACGGACTCCAACGGTATCTCAACCGCAGAATTCTTCATCAAAGCCAATTATCTTGATGGAAATTATACCGTGTATGTCACCGCTACAAAGGGGGCTGAGAACGCAAGTAAAACGATCTATGTCATTGTAAATGCTACTTACATTCAAATTACCATGTATCCCCCAATCCTCATTGGTGACACTTTTAATGTAGATGCGTATTACGGTTTCACTAATGGAACCCCCATCGCAAACGCACTTTGCACTTTCCTATTTCGGAACGCTTCTAAAATTCTCGGGAGTAAATCCGATTTTACAGATGTAACAGGGGTTGCCACCCAAAGCTTTGGGACAATCGGCTACGCTGAGGGTTGGTACGAGATGTATGTCACCGCTCTCAAAGGGAATTATACCAAGGTCGCCAATCGAACCTTCTTCATTACGGCGTATGATGGGCCTATCATTCTCGATCCCACCTTAACGCCAGATCCACCTGCCTATAACGAATCAAGTCTGGTTAATGTATCCATTGGCGTTGCCCCTGGGTATGCTAATATTACTGGTGCCAAGCTGAGTTTTTATAACGGGACGGGGTGGTACAATCTCACGATGACCAATTCGACCCCCATTGATTGGAGGGGATTCGCGTATTATGATGCATCTATACCACCTCATAACTATAATCTCCAGATCTCCTACAAAATTTGGTCGATTGATTCACTCGGTAATCAATCTTGGAATGATAATGGAGGTCAGTTATTCAATTATACCGTGGGCGATCGTTGGGGACCGACTGTTGATGATCCCACCTGGACTACCCCCATTACCTATAATACTACGGTCAATGTCACCGTCCGTATAAGGGAAGATCCGCTCTCTCCAACAGTTCCATCAAGCATCTTTAATGCTTCGCTGTTCTATCAATTTGGGGCCATCCCAGTTGAAATCCTAATGTCTCAACTTAATGGAACTTTACGTGACGGGTATTGGACGGGTTTAATTCCCACCCTCTCATATGGTACTAATGTTGATTTTTGGATTCAATCTTTTGATTCGGCTGGCAACCCCACCGTGAATAATAATGGAGGCGCCAATTTCTCCTATACTGTTGATGACTTCTGGGGACCGACCATCTCTAATATATTACTCAATAATGCGCCCATCGCTTATAATATGACCGCAAACATAACCTGTCGCGTACAGGAACCAACAGTCCCGGCGCTTGCCTCGGGGATAGATGAGGTCATTCTCGGTTATCATGATGGTCTAGGCTGGAACAACATCTCCATGACTTGGACAGGCGGAACTCCCTATGATAGCAATTATCAAGCATTCATCCCAGAAATCCAATATGGAACAACAGTTCTCTATTATATTTGGTGTAATGATACCGCGGGCAATCCAACCTTGGACAATAACTCGGGATCAGCCTACCCATACTTTGTTAATGACTTCACCCCTCCTAATATCTCATCGGTTGTAGTGGCCAATGCCCCCATTGCTTATCCTATGCCGACAAATGTTACTTGTCTCATCCAAGAATTATCAGTTCCAACTGTCCAGTCAACCGTTGATACACCCATCTTAATTTATCGAGAAAATGGTGGAAGTTGGATCAACTTGACAATGAATCGTTACAGCGGAAACGCCGCAGATGGCTGGTATTCCGCCGAGATTCCGCCGCTTGACTACGGCACCCTCGTAGAATACTGGATATGGTGCAATGATACAGCTGGTAATACTGCATACAATGATAATTCGAGTAACTATTATTCATACGTGGTAGATGACTTTGCAGGACCTTCTATCTCAGCTATAACAGTCCAAAACGCCCCAATTGCATATACCATGCAAGCAAATATAACTGTGCGCATTCAGGAGGATACCGTACCAACTCTCGCCTCTGGAGTCGATACTGTTATCCTTAGCTATAATGATGGTGGTGGTTGGGTTAATGTCTCAATGAATCGTTATGTGGGCAATCAGTATGATGGTTATTATGCGGCACTTATCCCTGAACACGCATATAACACCCTAGTACAATATTGGATTTGGTGCAATGACTCGGCTGGCAACCCGAGCCTGGATAACAATTCGGGGCTTGCTTATTCTTATGTAGTGGACGATTTCTTGAGCCCCTCGATCTCAGCGGTTACGCTTCAAAATCCTCCGATTTTTTATAATAAGACTGCTAATATAACCTGCCGCGTGCAAGAGCCCACGGCACCTGCCAATGCTGCTGGCGTTCATACTGTAATTCTCATGTATAACGATGGAACTGATCACAATTTGACAATGACACGATATATTGGGGATCAGTATGATGGTTACTACACTGCTCTTATACCTGAAATTGCTTTTGGAACCTCAGTTAATTACTGGGTTTGGTGTAATGATTCGGCTAACAATCCTTCATCCAGTGGATTAGGTAATTATGTTCCGCTTGATCCCTGGGGTCCTACGATTTCGGCTATTCTAATCCAGAATCTCCCAATTGCATATAATATGACTGCCAATGTGACTTGCCGCGTACAAGAGCCTACAATACCAGCAAATGCGGCAGGCGTTGACACCGTTATTCTTATCTATGATAATGGTGGTGGCTGGACCAATATAACGATGACGCGTTACACTGGAAACCAGTATGATGGATATTACACAGCACTCGTTCCTGAAGCTGATTACGGGCAGAATGTCCTATATTGGATATGGTGCAATGACTCGGCTGGAAATCCAAGCTTTGACGACAATTCCGGATTCAATTACCTCTATGTTGTTGATGATTTATGGGGACCTACCATTTCGGCAATTACAGTTCAAAACGCCCCGATCCCATATAATATGTCTGCGAACGTCACATGTCGTGTGGTTGAACCCTCTTCCCCCACACAGGCGTCAGGTGTCCAGACTGTCACGTTATATTACCGCGTGGATGGAGCTGGTTGGAATACTATTGGGATGACTCGATATACTGGAGATATATGGGATGGTCAATATTCCGCTCTCATTCCTAGTAATGCATATGGATCCACCATCGAATATTATGTATGGTGTGATGATCAGGATGGTAATACCAATACCGATGATAATAATAGTAACTATTATTCCTATATTGTAGATGACTTCTGGGGTCCTACGATTTCAGCTATCAATGTTCAGAACGCCCCGATTGCTTACAATATGACGGCAAATGTGACTGTCCGAATCCAGGAACCGACAAACTCTGCAAATGTCAGCACTGTAATCTTAATTTACAATGTTGGTGCAGGCCCGAATAATGTGACCATGAACCGATATAGTGGGGATGCTTATGATGGACAATATACTGGTCTTATTCCCTCACAAATCTATGGAACTCCAGTCCTATATTGGATATGGTGTAATGATTCTGCTGGCAACCCAAGCCTTGATAATAATTCGGGGATCGGGTACCCATATACAGTGGATGATTTCTGGGGTCCCACGATTAACAATCCAACTCAAAATGATACAACCGTTGAATATACTGAAGTCGTAGAGGTTTCAGTCCAAATTATAGAAGTTACAACTGCATCAGGAGTTCAGATTGCATCTGTCTATCTCAGCTACTGGGCAGGCTCTTCATGGACTAATATATCTATGAGTTTGACAGTTGGTGATAATTTTGATGGCAATTATTCTGCTACAATTCCAAGCCAGCCCTATGGCACGGAGGTGGCGTATAAGATCTACGCGAGTGACATCGCGGGTAACCCTGCATTAAACGACAATAGCACTAATTTATTCAATTACACGGTCACTGACCTTACGGCACCCACCATAAATCTGATCAACCCTGCTAATGAAACGATCATTGCTGGGATGGCTCAATTTACAATTGATGACATTTCTGTGGTGGACGCTGACGTCAATAACATAACGATTGTTTATCGCTATAACAGCAGTTCATGGACTATTCATGGGTCTTATCTTTCAGCTACAGGCAATCTAACGTGGAATCCAGGGTCTACGACTTCATTTCTCGTGAATCTCTCGAGCTGGGTTCCAGGGAGCAATTATACTGTTTATGCCCTTGCCCAAGACCTTCGCGGATTGGTAAGTGCCCCATCCTATATCTACAATATCACCGTATCCAATTACACTGGACCACTCGTGTATAATATTCTTCACACTCCTGATCCGGTAGGATATAATGAATCTTCAGTGGTCTCATGTACCGTCCTCGTACCTGCTGTAATGGGCGATCTGGATACAATTCTGTTAAATTATAGTGCTGGGGTTGGGTGGAATATCGTGCCAATGACCAATACCACCCCACGAACCTCCGGAGCACCCATCGACTTCGATGGAGCAATTCCCCAGTTTGCCTTAGGAACTGTAGTATCCTATTGGATATTCGCAAATGATACAAATGGAAATGTAACGAACGCGGATAACTATGGTGCATATTATTCTTATACTGTAGGTGATAAATGGGGTCCAATTGTTTCTGCTGTTAATATCCAAGATCTCCCTGTTACTTATATTGAAATTCCAACTATAGATTGCCGTGTAGAAGAGCCTGTAATTGCTACAGGAGTTGATCAAGTAATTCTGGTTTATGATAATGGGACGGGCTGGTTTAATCAACCAATGGGTCGAATTGCGGGAGATATTTACGTTGGGGATTACCAAGCAAGTATTCCTCAAGCTCCCTATGGGACACTTATTCAGTTCTATATTCAAGCGAATGATACAGCTGGAAACATACGGATTGACGATAATGGCGGTGCTTACTATTCCTTTACAATAGCTGATATTTGGGGACCTACAATTAGCGAAATTACAATTACTAGTTTGCCGGTCGGTTTCAATGAGACTGGTGATATCAGCTGCCGTGTGAATGAGACCCCCGGAGCCGCTGGAGTGGATTTTGTAATACTTCAATACAATAATGGAACTGGTTGGTTTTCCTTACAAATGAGCCGCTATAGCGGTAACTCCATAGATGGGCAGTATTCAGCAAGTATTCCCCAAGCACCATTCGGCACAACCGTCCAATTCTGGATTTGGGCGAACGATACTGATAATAACGTGGGAATTGCTGATAATGGAAGTAATTACTATTCCTATATTGTAGTTGACTTTTCGCCCCCGGCGGTTGTCGCGAACCTCGTGGCGGACGTCTATATAGGCGCGCAGACTATCAATATCTCCTGGTCCCCCAATGGGGAACTTGATCTGAGCCATTACCAGATCCATCGCCAAAATGTGACAGCTGTTGGTTTTACCCCAACAAGTGCTAATAACATAGCAAATACAACAGGTACCTTTTATTTGGATACAGGCCTTGCCGACGGAGTGGCGTTCTTCTACATTGTCTTAGCTGCAGATTATAGTGGGTTGAACAGTACCCCCTCAAGCATTGTGAATGGAACTCCTGAGAGTAGCGTGAATGTAGGGGCTGTTATTGAAATTCATTCTAATATCAAGACTCGCCTCAATATCACTGATGCTGATCTTTATCTCGACTTTACAGCCACGAGTAGCTTTAATCTCTCGGTCTATACGATTAATACTTCCTACGCATTCGCCGATCACCACCTGTTAATGAGTTTCTATATTAACATCTCTACCTTCGGCGCAACCCCGACGGTGACGGGCACTATGACTCTAACCCTTGATGCTTCAATTATCGCAGCCCTCGGTTCGACCATAGATGACACCACTTTTGCGATATATTATTGGGACGGGGATTCATGGGAAAAATTGAGTTCCGTGTATTATGCTTCAAATCAAACCCTCGTCGCAACAATTACACATTTCAGCGTCTTTGGAGCATTTGCATCGGTTATTCCTTCCCCTCCAGAAGGATTTCCAATCTGGATCATTGGCATCATCATAGGAGCTGCAATAGGTGCTATAGCAGTCATAGTCTTGGCAAAACGCAAGAAAGTCGTTCCCACCATACAAGTCATTAAGCGCATAAAAACTCTCGGTCACGTTAAAATCGAAGAAATTGCGAAAGAATTTAATATGGCGAATAGTCAGGTCATCGATATCATTTTAGCAACTATAGCACAGAAAGAATTACGCGGATTCATTACAAAAAAGAAGAAACAATTCTATACTGCCGACTATTTAAAGGAAGAACTCAATAAATTATTGGAGGGCGATTAAGGATGAGGCGAAGACTAAATTTAACCTTAACAGCTGAACAATTCAAACTTGAATTCGGCGATATTGTGAGTACCCTAAAAGAAATGGTTCAAGAGGGCATTCAACATGGAATCATTGACACCCAAAATCGTGAATTTTATCATTTTACCGAAGAAGAGAACAGAAATTTAATTACTTTACTTTCCAAAGAAAAAATATTAATAGATGCTTTTGCACAGGAAATGGAAATCCCCCCAAATGCAATTAAAGAGTGGTTATATCTTCTAATTAAATCAAAACACATTCAAGGAACTCTTGATGCTAAGGGTAATACTTTCATTCCTTACCAATCAT
Source organism: Candidatus Helarchaeota archaeon (assembly GCA_013375455.1). Next base: position 59,118 of record JABXJT010000010.1, read on the forward strand.
ATCTAACGCAAGTTAAGGATTCATTTGAAAGATCGGGACGATTGGGCATTAAGGAAGCTGCCAATGCCTTACAACTATCCCCCAAAATTGTTAAAGACTGCATCCAACTGTTGATGAATTCTCAAGAACTAAATGGGTTCTATACCGCAGATGGCGAGTATTTCGTAACCATAAAGCGCTTTGAAGAGGATGTAAAGGATTATCTCATGGAAGAAAGGATTTTCCCGCTGAAAAAATTAGCCAGTAAATTAGCCATAAATATCGATTTAGTAAAGGAATATGTTATTAACTTAACGATGACTGGCAGAATTAATGGAGTAATAACGGAAAAAAATGAGTTCATTAGCGATGAAATGCTTGAACAGAGATTGGTTGATGCAATCATACCCTATAGCCGCATTTCCATTTCAGAATTGGCCGAAAATTTTAGCTTAAACGAAAAAGAAATGAAAAGTTTCATCGGGCGCACAATCTCTAAGGGAATCATACAAGGCTCCATTGACTCCATTAGCAACGAATTCGTGAAAGAACGCATCGCTGTAGCCCCCACGCCCGCGGCACCTAAAGCTGAAGATTTAATTTCCGTCAAGCGTGACTATGATTATTTAGGGGGCGATATCCACTTTAAAATTGCCCTTCAGAATGTCACTCAAACGGCTGTCAGCAAATTATCTGTTCTATTAAATGTCCCGGACCAGTTTAAAATTGATAGAAATGTTGAAAAAGTCGAAATCCTCAATCCGAATGAAACGCGAGGCGTGGATTTCATCTTCACGCCATTAGCGTGCGGTAAAGGACAAATCTTTGGAACGGTCTCTTATACTGATGCATTCGGAGAACCGCATTCAATCACCGTTCGCCCTAAAGAGGTGTGGGTGAAATGCCCCCTCGTGAAATCACAAGAAACAACAATGGGTGAAGCAGATGCTTGGCGGACAGAACTTCAAAAGAGTACCACAACAATTGTGGCAACAGGAATCGATAGAAGCGAAGCATTTCGGGTTGGTTGTGAGCAAATTGCGGCCTTGGATTTAGCTGAAGTTGACCGAAATGAAGAGACACTAGTAGGAATCTTTTCAGGCATTGCCAAGGTCACCGGTGATCGCTTACTAGTCGAGGTCTCTATGACTGCAGATAAAATTGTACTCGATGTTTTCACAACCGATCAAAAACAAGCTACAGGTCTACTTGCCTACATGCGGAATCTCATCAAAATTTCGTTGGATGTTTCGCGGAAACTAAAAGTTAAAGCAGAAAAATTGGGCGTGAAAGTCCTGACTGCATTTCAAATTGCCCAAGGTCTCTTCAAACTTTGTGATCATTGCGAGATTCGTTCCCCTATTTGTGACTTCTTACTTCAATTGAAAGAAATTTCCTTTAAAATCAGGAAAGAGTTCCCTGAATTGAAATTCGTCGTTGAAGTTGATTCCTGGACTGATGAACTCTCTAAAATTGATGAAAATGCGCCCATTCCTGTGTCAAATGCTAATACACTGGAGTATGACGCGCTCGAGTGGTTGAAAGAAGTTGAAAGCTTAGCAGAAAATACTGGGAAAATATATTTGGATTCCTTTGATACGCCAGATGAAACGCGAGAACGTAAAATTAAGGGAGGGCTTTACGGCATCAGCACGGATATCGAACGTAAAGAATCAAATTATTCATTACGTGTTGCGCATTACCTTCTCATCATCTACAAGACATCAGGATTATGCCTCCACTTTCATAAATTCAGCCCTGGTGAGGTGGACCCTGATCTTCTGAGCGGCTTCCTCCAAGCCATTCAGAGTTTCGGGTCCGAATTCACCACCTCAGGAGAAGCAGGGATGAAACGGCTTTCCTATAAAGATTTTGAGATTTCTATCGAGGAAGGAGAATACATTCGCGTTGCTTTAGTTGGTATCGGTAAAATCACCACCAGTCTCTTAGATCGTGTAAAAGACTTCGTAAAACTCTTTGGATCTCAATTCAGAGAAGAGCTTGCCACGTTTCGAGGAAATATCCAACAATTTGATGCGGCAAAAGATATCATCAAGAATCTCTTTGGAACAGGATGAGAATATTTAATTTATTTAACAAATAAGTATTTAAAAAAGAAACGGGCTATTCGACCCACCAGAGCCAAGCTCTTTCTCTCAGGTCTAACTTGCCTTTAATAACGCCCCGCAATCGTAACTTATTGAGAAGTTGGGGTGGCATATCCGGACAATCAATGTCATCCAGGACTTTCTGAATCTCTGCTGTTTTCATTGGCTTTTTAGCAGATTTAAGGGTCAAGAGAATTGCCTTTGTTGTTTTATCTTCATCATATTCTTTCGGCATTTGGCTCTCGTCTCATAGATTAATCGCTATCAGAAATTCTATAAATCTAATTTTTCAAATGCTCCGGTAAATAATAAACATGTTGTTTATTTCTGTGCCTGTTCTAAAAGAATTTTACCTTCTTCTAAAATTGCTGTGAGTTCCTTTTCATTTCCTGCTTCACCGTATAATCGCAACAACGGTTCTGTCCCTGAAGGGCGGATGAGTAACCAGCTTCCATCTTCAAGAACAAACTTAAATCCATCTAACTCCGTTGTTTTTATGACTATTTTCCCACTAACTGTTTTGGGTAGGATTTTAACAATATTTTTCATTGCTTTTTCTTTGTTTTCCTCCTTGCAAGGGAAGTTTATGAGGGTGAACTTGATGTCCCCATAATTCTTGAACAGATCCGCCGTAATTTCTGATAAAGGCTTTTGATAATACGAAACCATCTCCAAAATCTTAAGATTTGCAAATATTCCATCTTTTTCAGCTATGTGCTCTCGAAATATCATGCCACCTGATTCTTCTCCCCCAATTAATAACTTTTTTTCGCGCATATATTGACCGATATATTTTGCACCTACGGGAGTTTCATAAACGGTGCGAGTGTGAGCTTCTGCGATGCGATCTATCATATGTGTCGTCCCAACAGTCCGGACCACATCTCCATCCTTTCCTTGACTTAATTCATACTCAAGCAGGAGGGCAAAGAGAATGTTTGCATGTAAAAAATTTCCCTTATCATCAATTACTCCCAACCGATCTGCATCTCCGTCACAAGCTAATCCCAGATCAAATCCTTTCTCAAGCACGGTTTCACTTACTTCACGCAGGTTAGCTTTGCTTGGATTCGGAGAAGCTCCTCCAAAGCTGGGATCAAGATAATCATGGCGGACTTCCATTTTTACCCCTAACTTTTTCAAGAGTTCCGGCATGTAAGTCCGTGCAGTTCCATAAAGCGCGTCAAAAATAACATTTAATCCAGTATTTTTAATGTTTTCTCCATTAATAATATTAAACACGTGATCGATGTATCTCTGTTTGATATTCACTTTCTCCACGTGTTCAAGCGCGCCCTTTTTTATTGTAGGTTTTTCCCAAATCTTCTCAATTTCATCCATGATGGGATCCGTAACGTCCGGAAGTGCAGGAGAGGCATAATACGGGATAAATTTTATTCCATTGTACTCGGGTGGATTATGAGAGGCGGTAATCATCACACCTCCATCTAACCCTTTATCCGAAATTCCAAACGTGACGACAGGAATCGGAGCATCCGTATCAGTTAAAATTACTTTTAATCCATTCCCCACGAACACTTTCGCAACTTCTTCAGCGAACAATTGAGAATTCTTTCTCGTGTCATACCCAATGAGAATTCCTTTTTTATCGTACTGGTGAGATTTTAAGTAATTTGCAATTCCTTGGGCCGCAATAGCAAGGTTTTGGACCGTAAAATCCGTATCCATGGTGGAACGCCAACCATCCGTCCCGAAACTGATCACGCATTTCATCTTTATCACTGGATAAAACAAATTCCATCTCTATATAATATATTTGCTAGTTCGAGTCATAGCACGGTGACTGATTTCGCCAAGTTGCGGGGCTTGTCCGGGTCATGATTTCGCTTGATGGCTGCATAATAACTAAAAAGTTGTAGCGGAATGGTAGATGGGAGGGGCGTAAGAACATCAGGAATGTTTTTAGGAATCCAAAACGTGTAATCCGATAAATTATGAATCTTTTCGTTATCTGTAACACCAATTATACAAGCACCACGGGCTTTCATTTCCATTATATTCCCAACAATTCGGTCCATAGTGCTATCACTTGGTGCGACAAATACTACTGGGAAATCAGGCTCAACTAACGCTATTGGACCGTGTTTCGACTCCCCCGCGGGATATGCTTCCGCATGAATATAAGATATCTCTTTTAACTTGAGTGCTCCTTCTAGAGCGGTGGGGGTATTAATCCCTTTCCCGAGAAAGAGGAAATTCTGTTTATTTGCAAGGGAGTCTGCCGTGACTTTAATATAATCTTCATATTTTTCAATAATCTGGCTTATATGTTTGGGGATTTTTGATAGATTTTCGTGGATATTTTTTATTTCGGATGAGTCCAAGGTGCCTCGCATATTTGCCACTGCTAAATTCACTAGCGCAAGGGCGGTAATCTGGACCAGAAAAGTCTTTGTTGCTGCAACACCAATTTCTGGTCCTGCCAGTGTATACATGAAATGATCAGAAGTCCGCGTGACAGAACTTCCAACAACATTGGTGATTGCACAAATTTTCGCGTTATATTCTTTGGCATATTGAATTGCACTTAAAGTATCAGAGGTTTCGCCTGATTGACTTACGGAGAGAATGACTGCATCTTCATTAAGGGTTTTCCCGAACTTTTCTGCGAATTCGGATGAAATTACTTGCTGAGTATTAATTCGATTAAGGTCAGTAAAAAGATACCCACCATAGAGGCAGGCGTGATAAGAAGTACCCGCAGCGGTTAAAATAATCTGCCCAGCTTCATTCAATAATTTGGCCAACTTTTCGATTTCTTCTGGACGAATTCGCAGGGTGTTTTGAACCGCCTTCGGTTGTTCATGAATTTCCTTCAGCATGAAGTGGGGCATTCCACCTTTCTGCGCCATTTCTGGGGTCCAATCAATCATGACAGGATTGCGGATTTGGATACTTCCATCTTGACCGCGTATTCGATTGATTTTTAATTCCCCCTTTTCGAGAATTACAAAATCCCCATCATTAACGAATAACACTTGGTTTGTCATTGGGAGAAAGGCTGGTATGTCCGAGGCGCAATAAAGCGCAGAATTGCCGATCCCGAGGACTAGAGGACTCTCTTTTCGTACACAAATTATTCTGTTCGATTTGATTTCAATAATTGCCAGGGCATAAGCCCCCTGGAGCTTAGTTAATGTAGATTGCACTGCACTCTCGATTGATTCCCCATTTTCCATGAACGATTCAATTAAATGTGGTATTACCTCCGTGTCAGTCTGGGAACGGAACCTATGGCCTTCTCCAATTAATTGCTCCCGCAGCTCCAAAAAATTCTCAATGATCCCATTGTGTACTACCGCGATATTGTTTTTGCAATCCGTATGAGGATGACTATTTACTCGTGAAGGCTCCCCGTGGGTGGCCCAACGCGTATGACCAATCCCAATGCCCCCTGGTAACACGTCTAAATTCAATTTTCGATGAATATCGTCAATTTTCCCCTTATCTTTCTTTATATACAATTTGCCATTGTATTTAGTAGCAATGCCAACCGAATCATAGCCACGATACTCTAACCTCTTTAATGATTCCCGAATCACTCGTGCAACGTTCGCTTCTCCAGTTGCTAGCACGCCTATGATTCCACAGCACATCTCTAATCCTCAAATAGCCAGTCCTTTACTCTTAAGTAAAATCTCCTTCTCTAATACTGTAAGCTAAAGGTAAAGTTGTAATTGCAATGATTAGTAATAAAACTAATGGTGCGACCATGCACAAATTTAACTTAGATTTATACCACACCTATTCTGAATTTGACTTAGATTTATACCAAAATAGGGGCATATCATAGTAAATAGCTAGATATTCATCATCCTTTTTAAAAATTATAGGAATACGATAATCTCGTGCTATTTCCATTAAATCCTCAAGACTTTTCAATCTAATAAAGAAAAATCTTTCAAGATTTGGAATGATCTCATTCCATTCCTCGACTTCAATAATTTTAACATCATATGGGAGCCCAGACCACGCCTTAACTGCAGAATATAGTGTTTGATCAGGTTTTGGAATTATTTCAACTATGGAAAAAGTTCTTTGGTTTAAGGCAACCCATGTTCCTACCGGGAGTTCTTCTTTTGAGATTGACTTTGAATATTTAACTACAAATCGAGGACCGGTAGAACTTTTAACAATAATTCGGTCATCCTCTAGATATCTTATAACTTGTGCAGCCACTAACGGGGGTTGACGCATTCGGTCCAGCTCAGATTTGATGCTTCGGAGTTCACGATCCAATCTTATCCTTTCACTTTCAATTAATTGCTTCTCTGCTTCAAGAGAACGGATTTTTCGCTCAAGATGCTTGGTATAAGAGATGAGATAGCTTTCATCCCCCTCCTTATACCATTTTTTTTCTGGTTTTTTGTCATTATGTTTATCTTTTTCCTCCTCTTTAGACACTTTCTTTCCCCTCTTTAATCCGTTGTAAAATAAAAAATGAAATAAAAAATTAAGAAATGCTTCTGATCAAGCGTTTCAGACCGCTAATCTCCGTCCGTAGTAGCTTTCGCTGTAATTCGTCGCGGTAATTCACATCCCGGGACTTCAATAAGTAGTCAATACTCTCTCGCCAGATAATCTGATACTCCTCTTCGGTTAAGAAATGCATCTTTGCGAATTTTTTAATTAAATAGACGAGATCGATCATGTTCGCTTTCAGTAATGCGTCCGTATAGGCTTGCGTGGGATCTCTCAGCTTTCCTTTGAGAAGGAGCTGTTCTGTCACGCAATCTGCTATGGGTAAGAGTGAAAGGTCTCGGATGTAAAGTTTCTTGGAAAAATAATCCCGGTTCATGTTTTGATAATACGTATTTATTTTCCAAATTCGCGAATCGTTTTTGGGCATAAAGTAAATGTAATTCCGGTCTATATTCCCAAAGTTATCTTGGAATAATCTGGTAAATGAACCTGGAATCAGAATAAACTTTAGTAATTCTGTGTCTCTTAGTGGCAAGGACCATTTTTTTCTAAGTTGGGCTAACATCATATCCTTGATATTGGTGGTTCGTGGGTTCGTTACTAAGCCAGCCAAGCTCCGTTGATGGTCTTGAGAAAATCTTACCAAGGGTCGTAACATATGTTTATTACTTTCCACGATGCGCGTCAAGCTGTTATCGAGCATGATTAAATCTGGCTTGCAATCCTCAATAACATCAAGCACGTGCCCCTGGACATCATCGACAATGACTTGTTCAACTAAACTGACTTGTTCAACTAAATTATAGTTTATACTATTATTGAAGAATTCGACCATCATGCAATCATACTTCGAATCAAAACTAAATTCCTTCTCCGCCTTCAAGACAAGCCCCTTTACGTAGAGATTATCTGGCAGCTGCCCAAATCGCCTGATATTCAAAAAGTTACGGATATCTCCAATATTTATCTCCTGATCGAACGATTTCGGAATCGCTTCAATGAGGCTGTCACATAATCGTTCGAATTCCCTGATTGAGATGAAGTCTCCTGCGAGATCATGGAGAAACTCAATTAATAATTGGGTATCGCGGGTAACTTCTGACCCATACTCGATATCTTCCTGAATGATACGGTATGCCAAATAATCAATCAATTTGCTGAATTTCTGGTCCCCTAGGATCTGCCTCCACTCCGAAATTTCTCGGTACCCAAACACACCTAATAGCTTCACCATCTTACAGTCCCTCCACGTCCGGCCGTAATGTATATCGAAACGAGCATCTATGTCCGGTTTCGGTTTCCTTTCTGTCCTCATTTATGACGTTGAATTCGTATGAAGGAAAGATCCCGTTCAAGATCGCTCGAACAATTTTCTTACAGTAAGTGCATAGCCCTTTCTTACAGAAGCTCTCGCTCTCCTCATTTATCAAGGTTATCCCAAACAGGATATACCCGTGCCGGATTTTCTTCGAATAGACTCGGGCTTTTGAATGCAGGCGCTTCTCTATCTCATTCGTGATGAAATCATCAATGCTGAGCGCACTTTTATTGTCCAATTTAGCCAGCGCATCACAAAACTGGTTCAAAATTCCCTTTATTTCGGGTGATATCTTATAATAGGTATTCCGTTGGTCAAAAGAACCGTTGAATTCATAAACTAATCCTGATTGTGTTAACGCCTTCAATCGACGACGCAGGCTTGAAAGAGAGACCGAATCATTAGGTGCAATCACTTTTAACAACTGTTTCTGCGAGAGTGGTCCATGGGTTCGATCCGAGAGCGTCTTTAATATATTAAACGCGTCCGCACGCAGCTCTCCAGGTGATTGCGTGAAAAATGACCTCACAAATGCGCTGAATATGTCTTGTTTATCTTTAAACTTGTCTAAAATTAGTTTTAAGTCGCCTGGATCTATAAATTCTGGAAAATCTTCTTTACCAGCCGTTACCATACCAAACCAACCAATTTAACGCCCTCTCAGGCGTCTTTGTGCTCAATTCTCTTCAATCCTGGCAGATAATGCCTTTTTGAGTGAAAAGAGCTAACATTATTCAAGAAACGATCGGTATATATACTCTTGTAAAAATTCAGTTTCCGGAACCTAATATAGATAAAATCAATTTCGCGTGACTATCTTATTTAAAGAAATGACAAACCTTGAAATTTGATATTAAAAAAGGGAGATTATTCATTTCATTTACAAAAGATTACTGGTAAGTGCTCATTGTTTGAAGATCTGGATGGATGCGACTCAATGCTGAATGAATTAATCGAACTATTTGGAAAAATAGATGTTGTTTGGTGCGATAACCCAGGAAAGGAGATCCATAAGTCTGAAAATTATGAGAAATTGATGCGCATTTTCCCAAACTTGCAAGAAATTCATCAAGAAGGTATCAAGAAAAATCAATTTGAGTTTAATCGAACGATGAGGCATATCTTTCGAAGCTTTAAGGTGTATTATCTCCTAAAACATGGAAATTTTAATTATGAATTATTATCACGGGATTCTCTCCAACAAATTCGAATAAAACTTGTAAAGTTTTCGACGCTGAACGAATACTACATACCAATTCTGTTAATGTACCATGACATTGGTCGGTTTGTTGACAGGACAACCCACGCCATTCAAAGTAGCAATTTTATAAAACATAGAGTCTTATTTGAGGAGTTTGACTTGTCACCGAAAGAACGATTGCTGTTGCGAAAAGTCATAGAATATCATCTATTTCTCGCAACCATCTACACGGGGGAATCAACCTTTTTTGGAATCCTCTCATTATTGAACGATAGTGAATTCACTGAATTGCTAGCTTTCCAAGATTGCAACTATGCAGAACTATTTGTTGATCTTTTAGAGTTATTCACTTATCTGGATATTTTCGGGTATCCCTACTCACGAATTTTTGACCATTACCTCATTTATTACGGAGAAATCAATCACAAACTCAAAAATTTATTGAGTCTCTGGCCAAATATCGATGAAATTGTTTCACTTGCCAAGCAGTATGCCATAGAATGGACTGATTGGCGCCTTGCTGGGGCCCTACGAATATTCCAATTTGTTAAGACTAAGCCCTATCTGACGGAGGAATTCTATTTTAATGTTCTTAAGGAGAGCATTCGCCCTGAATATGAGAAACAAGACACTCCCTTCCAATGGGGCTCCACTAAAACTGAATATTTATCCAATATCTATAAATTTCAGTTAAAATATGCACTTCCGTTCTTAATGTTGCTAGCTTTTGGTCAATTTAAGCGATTTAGGCTTAAGGAAAATCAAAAACTCTCTTCAAAATTAATCAAATTCTGGATTTTGTTATCCTCCGAAGTCAAAAAGAGAGGTTTGAAAGATGAGGAAGCGGTTTGGAATGTATATTTTGAGAAGGTACCCTTTTGGTCTGAAATTACTAAAAGCTTTGTAGATAAACTCGAAATAAATAAAATACAATCCATAATTCATGATGCAAAACTGGTTTTTGACAATAAAAAAAAGGAATATAATTTCTATTTGGATTTTGGTCAATTAAGTGATTGACTTAACTTTTCTAGTTCTTTTGCACGCGCTGCTAAAATCGCGTTTACTTCCTGAATGTCGCCCTTGACATATTTTAGAACGGGAATCCAGAACGGAATTTGCAATACTAAGAACCAAGTGGCAGCTCGGAGCGCGTAGAACTCAGGTTGGGCGGGTTGGGTTGTCATGTAAAACGTCAGTAGCAAACCACCTGCCCATTGTCCAATGGCCCGACCAATGTTATCGAGAAAAGAGGCGGTGGCAATCATCGTGCCGCGATTCTCAGGGATATTTACATCAATCAGTGTTGCGTACCAATTGGGGCCGATTCCTTGGTCTATTCCCAAGCCAATGGCGAGTAGCAGCGCAATCCACAAAAAGTTGGTTGGTGATAGAGGTACAATAAATCCAGCTGCGATGAAGGGGATGTTTAAAAATGCGCAATACACGGCTATCTTCGCCCGCGCACTTAGATCTCCTTTCTTAAATAGTCTATCTCCAAGCCATGAAAAAATGACAGTCCCAATTAAAAATCCGAGTGCGACAATTCCCAACGTTATCAGCAATTCTGGTGACATTATTCCCTCCGCTAAATTGAACGAAGCGGAGAGATAACTAAAAATCCATAGGAGGATTAATCCAGGATAAATGGTATCTACAAAATTGATGATCAACCAAAAGTTACTCTTCCGCGTGTAGATATTCTTCAAATCGTCTCGTTTTATACGATACGAATATGAGAGTCCCTCTTTAGAAAGAAGATCTTTCATTAGATCCTCTGCGGCGGCCCGTTTTGGTTCTGGAAATAGTACTAAAACAGCAATCATAAAAAATCCGGCGACTCCCGCAAAAATGAACGGATCTCTCCACAAATAATCGATGCCAGTTCGCATGTACTGGGCGAAAATGTCTCCGCCAATAAGTGCGCCCGCAATTGCCCCCATAAATGTGGCAATAGTCCAAACTGCGAATGCCTTTGAACGATGACCTGTTGGAACGATATCACAGAGCATCGAAAAACCAACTGGCGTTAATGATCCGATGCCAACACCTGCAACGATACGCGCAAATGCGAATTGACCAATAGTCTGTGAATAAAACGAAAAGACTGCACACGCTGCCCAGATGGAGCCTCCAAGAATGATTAGATTAATCCGCTCAGTTTTATCTGCAAGGTAGCCAAAAATGATCGTGGTAACTGCAAGAACGATTGTATAGCCTGCTACAATACCCCCAACGAGCACCGGGCCTATCCCAAAAAAAGCTTGAATGGGAACTACATTGGTCGGCACGATTGCTGCACTAAATGTCATGAAATTAATTAAAATTAAAAAGAGAATCAATAAGAGGTAGTTCCGAAAGTTACTGCTTTTATAGGTCCTCTCGATTTGTTGAGATAAAGGTTCGCTATTAATGTGCAATTTTTTTCAACTAAGCATTTTATCCAATTTACATTTTTTTAAAGCTATATTACTTATTTGATAATTAAGAAATTAAATTTGATAAAAGATAGATTCTTTCTTAATTTGATAAATATAACTATGAGGGTTGATTCATGCGAAATTTATGGGCCCCCTGGCGAATGAAATACATTACGGCACCAAAGAAAGACGAACGCTGTTTATTTTGTAGAGTTGCTGAAGAAAATAAGGATGATGAAAATTACGTGCTTGCCCGGAAAGCGCGGTGCTTCATAATGCTAAATCTCTATCCATATAATAATGGGCACCTAATGATCAGCCCGTATTCGCATGTAGAAAGTCTTGAAGATCTTTCAAAGGAAGATCGCGATGCCCTCTTTGAGACTGTTGCGAAAGCTTGCGAAAATTTACGAAAAGAAATGGAGCCTGACGGATTTAATATAGGGATAAATATAGGAACGGTGGCTGGAGCGGGTTTCGCAGGGCACGTGCACGTGCACGTTGTCCCGCGCTGGGCGGGCGATACGAATTTTATGCCGGTCCTCGGTGACGTGAAGGTCATTTCCGATGCCTTGGAAGCCACGTATCGAAAATTGAAAAAACATCAATTCTAGGAGAAAAAATTAGATTAGGGATTAACCGCAAAAAGCAATACGCAAATTCCCATCGCAACCAGAAGAGTTACAGGAACTGTCAAACCCCAAGAAATAATAATTTCTTTAATTGTTTTTTTATTAAATCGTATATGTTTCACCATACTATTTCCAATAATCGCAAAGATCAAAACTACGGTGCCCGAAATCGGAAATCCCAATATTGTTGCAGTTAAGATTATAATCATCACACTCGTCTGCACAGCAAATCCATCACTCGGGCGCATTTCAATAATGCCCTTCCCTACATTTTTAAGGACTTTACGTCCCAATAGAAATAAGCCTACCCCGATTCCAGTGCCTCCAATAAGAAGCAAAATCCAATCGGCTGGTAATGGAACAGTATCTCTAAAGCCGTAAAGAACTCCAACTGCATTGCCAACATCGTTGCCTGCACGTGAAAATGAAACTATTATCACCATTACAATAAGTGCAATAAGAAAGTATTTTTCCATCTTCTCAATACCTTTGAGTCCCTTTGGTATGGTTAATATATAACGTCGAATGATCCAGTAAATCCCAATGGAAAATAGAAGTCCTAAAATTGGAGAAATAACCCACCCTAAAAGAACACCTGTAAAACCGCCCCACTTAACTATATCGTTACCAAAACGAATTAAATAATACAATCCTACCCCAATCACGCTTCCAACAACGCTTACAGTTGTCGAAACGGGAAGTCCCTTTGTTGATGAAAGGATTAAGAAAATTGACGTGCTTATAATAACTGCGAGAAATAAGTTTTGAACAGCCGCATCAGAAAGCAGCGGAGGTCCCACTGTATCCAGTAATCCTGCGCCTATTGTTTCGCTTACCGCACCTCCCAGAATTACTGCGCCTAAAATATTTACCACGATGCCCAGTATAAGGACATATTTCATTTTAACAGCACCACTGCCAACCAAAGGTGCTAATGCTTCATCATTTCCCCCAATTCCAAAAGCAATGACAACACTGAGTATTAACAGCACGACTAATAGAACGATTGGGTCTATTGCCAAGGTTAAATCTTCCTGTTCATTCTAATCAGTTATTAAAATCTACGTCATAACTAAATACTTGATTGCAATCATCCGGAGATAATCAGAAGTTTGTTCTGCTCGATCTAAAATGTGGAGCAAGTATTCCGTCGTTGTATAGAGGAGCATTTTCTGCGGATTTTTAAAGTCACCATTGATGATATCAGCCATTATTTGAAAAGAATGACTTCGCGCCTGGCGTCGGAGCTCTTCCACGAGCTTGGTCCCTTCAATGGTCTTAAGTAAATCAACTTCCGCGGTATCAATTGCTGATGATAAGGTTTTAATGACTTCTGTCAAAGCATTTGTGTATTTCTTGAAATGTTTCGCAACAGGACTATAATCTGCTATCAAACCGATGTGAGTTTCCACGGTCCTAGCGCAATATTCAATTTGATCTAATACTATATCAATCTCGTCAACCAATTTAATGCGATCCGCCCTGGTAAAAGCCATAGTTTCACGTTTGATGAATTTCTCAATGAGTTCCTCTTTTAAGCGGTCAGCTTTACTTTCTACCTTAATTATTTCTTTTACCTTTTCCCTAAACTTGTCATCTTTATTATCACATAATAGGTGAATTCCCTCGTTGAAAATAGTAACGGCTTCAACTAATAAGCCGTTGAATTCACGCATCACATCTTCCAATTTTCTCTTTTTCTCGCCACTGTTCATGTTCAATCCATCCTGAAGATAATAATATTATCATGAGGATTTTAAAGTGATATAGATTTGATTTCACTTCTATATTTTTTAAGTCTATTCACCAAGAGGGGAGTTTTCAAATCAGAATTTTACCATTCCTTATACCCATATAGAATCAATTTCAAAGAGATTCCTAATAAAAGTGGAATTACAAAGGGATAAATGAAATATTCAAATTCCAATTGTACAGTCTCCAGTTGCTTCAAAATTCGTGAGGTTACATATACACAACCAAGCCAAAGAAGAAATCCGACTATAATTGCGATTGACTTTTTCATTATCGGGGAACCTGCAGGTGCCTTCCTTCCGACTTGGATGTACAAAACAAATAAAATAGCAACTACAATGATTAGAATCGTTATGACTGTGTACCAGAGAATTGAAAAAATTAAATAAAGTACTGAACCCGTAGTTAAGGTTCCGCCCAGAAAGTATTCCGTTACCCTAAGAGTAAGGGGTATAGGAATAGCGATAGTGGTTATTACTGTTAATATGATCTTCTTTCTCTCAAGCATATAATGTTCAAGAGGATAAATTAAGAACGCAGCAGAAAAGAGGAGGATGGTAAATATTAATACAAAATAATCACGATCGATGAGAGTCGCAAAACTGTAGGGTGCTCTTCCAAAAATTCTTCCACCAAAGACTTGTTCAGATATATAATCAATAAGATAAACTGTTTGAGCGAGAGCCGCGGACGTCATGAACATGCCAATTCCGCGAAAAAAAGTCGATTGTCCCTTATTGTCTTTAATTGCTTGACCTTTTCTTACAAATCCTATTCCCTTATAAATTATTAACATTAAAACGACGAATATTGCCAACCACGCAACGAGATTCAGTATAAATTCTAAATCGCTTTCAAAAGCGAGTAAATTAATTACATTAGCCAAAATTTTAACACCCTCTCACTTAGAAGAGTTTTATTTACAAAAAAATATTTCAATTAGGTGTTTTTTAAGTCTTTATTAAATAATATGATAAAGATCGCTTTATTGATAACATGTTACTTTTAACTTACGAAATCAGCGGGAAGAAGGATATTCATGGGTTACGTATGCGACTCATCTACGCCTTACGAAAGCAAAATGCGATTCAATTAATGAGATCAACCTGGGTAATACCATCAATCGAGCCAGCCCTCCAAGCAGTTCTAGATGAATGTATTTTTCAAGGGTATCCCGTCCTCCTTACGAAATGGGAACCTCTCCAGTTACAAGATCATCTTCGAAAAAAAGATCCCACGCTTGAAGAGTTATTAATTGGAATTGTAATCCATAGCCCTGAGGTTACCGAACTTGGTATTACCAAAGATTTTCTTGCCAAATTGGAAAAAGATGGCTTACTTTACAACGCCATTTTAGGTGGGGTAATGGGACGCTTGGCAATTCTTGATGCTCGGCTCGAAAAGAAAGTCTTTATCGCCCATCCATACAAGCCATCTGAGGCAATTGATTATTTGATAAAAAGAAACGTGGATATGATCATTATCCTAAATCAGGGCATCTCCCAAGATTCTGGGATCGAATTCGGCCGTCAAGTCGTAAAAAATTCGAAGTTACTTCCTTTCCTCGCGTTACCCATCATTCAACTCGACAGGCTTCACGATGAAAACGCCTTCATGATTAACTGGACTCAAGAGTCCCCCTTATTTCAGAAATGGCTTCAAGAAAATTATCAACTAACAGTAATCGAACCCCCCACTGAGCAAGCGATCTTAAAAACAGAAGGGGAAGTAATCACTCGCATTCTCCGAGCCGTCCAATTAGGTGATAAAATCTTAGCGAATGGTGTGATTATAGGCGAAGTAACTGCTGATCAAGTCGAAATCATTACCAAATTAAATAAAATTCTTGATATCAAAGGGGGCACGTTGAATCAACATGGTATTGAGAAAATAGGCTCGATTGATATCAAAAATGCCCGAATTACAACCCTAAAATCCCTTCGTCGTGTTAGTGTATCTTCAACACGGAGATTACCGGTTCCCAAAAAGAAAAAAAATATTGCCATGCTCACTTGGCGAGGGGAACAAGTCTATTTCAATGCCGATAAAATTGACTGCCTCGTTTCCATCGGAGATGATACCACATTTGTATCTACGGAGATTCTTGCTCGGTTTTCCCGACCAGTAATTGGAATCATTGATGGCGATGCGGATGGCATCCTGTACGAGGAAACGAGTTTAAATCAATTAGTTGAAATTGCTCCCAATAATTCGCTCTTCATCCAAGTGCAACCCGAATATGATGACGTGGTGGGGCGCCGCATTGAAAAGGAAATCTTCAAAAATCGAGCGAAAATAAAATACTCCAGCCTAGATGAATTGAAGAAAAGGATCCGCACCATTGCAAAAGAATACATGGTAGATGTTCGCCAAGTTTCTTAGGGTGACGCCTCTCGCGTTCTACTTACTCACATCTCACTTAAAACTCTCAGTCCGCTTCTTGGTTCCTATACCACGCTCCCTTCCCCAGCCCCTCCGCGATGACGGCGATCGTCTTCGCCATCGATCAACTCCAGACCATGTTTACGGGGCAGTCCGTCTTCAGCGCGCTCATCGGGATGATGGGTGGGATCATCATTGCTGAAGCGATCCACGGGGCGTACCACCAACAAGCATGGACGCCGGAGCAACGTTCGATCGCCCTCCGGCAATTCAATATCTTCGCGCCCTTCACCCGCAAGCAATCCGCCATATGTCAACTTGTCAACGCGATCTGGTCCGTGGTTGTAACCTACCTACTGTCGCGGGGACTGAACAAGATCTTCCAGAAGGTTGATATCGCCCTAGGGATTAGCACCAATGTTCCTCTGAAGGCTCTGTACGGGCAGTACCGCACCATGGGGATAGATCTTGATGAGTATTTGACACGGGCCTACCAAGTGCCAGAAGTGCGGACGCGGACTCTCGCAGTTCTCAAGCAAGCGGGCGTCAAACCAGCTCTTCAAAGGCTGGTTTCTGGAGCGCCTAACCCGCAGTTGCTGGGCGCGGTAAAGACGACGCTAACCGAAATGGGGATGATGGCGGGGGTGCCACTCCTGTACAAGGTAGTTTACTTTTTGAAACAGCTCGTCGGGAGCCTCATCTCGCCCACGGAATTCATTGAACTCGCTGTGTTCATTAAATCGGGAGCCAGCTCGCAACTCACAATCAACAACAAGCCCGCCAACTGGTGGTGGAACTTCGGGGACAACATCGTCTTCTTCATGTTTAAAGATGACACGACGTGGGGCATGTTCAAGGCAATTGGGGCTGCCATCCACGGGGACTGGTCCCACTTCACCCGCTGGCCGACTCTCCGATCCGTGATTAGCCTCTTCAGCGGTCTCCCTCAATTCACGTTCGCGGGCGGGGGGTTACCCCTTTTTTAAATATGGAAAACCTATCGGAGTAGTTTAAATAGAAAAAATTCCATAATATTGTCAGAGGTTGGACGAGCAAATGAAGAAGTTCTGGTGCGTTTCTCTGGTCCTGCTCTTGACTGCCCTGTGCGCAGGAGCCCGCTCCCTTACCCCGCAGGTAGTTCCGGAGATCTTGGAGCCAAGAGGCGCGCTCCTTGCCTCCGCAGACCCGATCTTCATAAACGGCAATGGGGGGTTCACGGGTTATCCAGGGAATGGGACCAAAGCAGACCCGTATCGCATTGTTAACTTGACCATCAACGGGAATGCAACGGCTTGGTGCATCGCCGTGCAGAGCACGGACTGCTACTTCATCATAAATGGGTGCACGCTCTCAAACGCCACCGCCGGGGTGCTCCTCATCAACGTGACCTTCGCAACGGTCAATGGGTCCGTGATCACTAATACCGCGACGGGGATCGACTTCAAGTCGGTGGAGAACAGCACGATCGTGAATTCCACGATAAGACACACCATCAACGGCGGGATCCTTACCTTCCTCTGCCACAACAACACGATCACCGCCAACACGGTGGAAGATAATCCGCGTCATGGCATCCAGGTAGAGGGGTCTGACGAGAACGAAATCAGCGGGAACACGCTCCGGCGGAACGGGATCGCGCTGGTCCTGTGGACATCACACAACAACACCGTCTCCCGCAACACGTTCCAGTGCAACGACGAGGCGTGGCAACTCCAATCCTCCACGGGCAATACGTTCCACGACAACGTCCTCCTCGAGTGCGAGACCCCACCCATCCCCGGGTTCGGTTGGGTGGCGTGCCTAATCGCGGGCGCCGCGCTCGTCGCGGGCGGGTTCCTCAGGGCGAGGGCGAAAAAGGCGGAGTTCGCCGCTCCTAGACGGTAGCTCAAAATCAGGGGAATTTGCCCTTGCGCAAATGCGCAATGGCAATTTTATACGGAATCGTGCCGCAATAGGTTCTTAGGTGATGTTTGATGGCTCCACGCTACGGGGTCGGCCAGAAATAAGCAGTATATTCGCTATAGGGATCGCCCTTCATGATGCACCCGGTTTCCTCGACTGCGATGTCGTACGGCAGCTCCACGTAATCAAGAATGGCTTGGAGCGCGCTTTCCATCACACCGCAAACGACGCTCCCCCAGGTCAGGCGGGTATTATCCCAGTCCATCGTCTCTTTATTCACGACGATGCTATCATCCTGTTTCAAGCCCGCGCAAAAGACACACTTCTCTACGCGCCAGACGAGGCGTTGGGGCAAGTCATACGTTGCAGGAAGCAGCTGCGCGCCGCTAATATGATCTCCCATGAAGATATACCATGCTGCCTCGAGAATGACGGGAAAATCTTCTAATCGCTTAGAAAAAATGCGTTTTCCCGCGTCGAGAAATTCGTAGATAACTTGTTGACCCGCGTTCCGTCCCAATTCTTTGAAAGCTTCAAGTGCTGCAGGTAAATTATGATCATGGATGTCTTCGTAAATTATTCGAACGCATTCTAAGAAATTTATGCTCATCATGAGTGCATTCATCTTTCTAGCACGCCACCAATAGTAATGTTTCCCGATTTTTGCAAGCAATTTACCAAAAAAACCCAATTTTTCTTTTGGCATGTTCTACCTCCTAGGCTACTTCTATAGCATGAACGCAAGCGCCTGCGCCCATAGACCGTGAAGCAATGGTGTCACACTTGACTTCTGGTAATCTTGGATTAAATTTCCTGAGTCCGTTAATTAATCCCTCTATCAACCCGCTTATTACAATACAAAACGGGATGTCAGAATCTGAGATGTCTAAATAGCAAACCGGACATTGTTGGTCATGCACGTAAATTTTATCAAGCACTTTCTTTACCTTTAGTTTCCGATAGAGAAAGAACTTATAGGTTTCTATAATTATATCAGGAATTGACTTGATATTTTTTGGTTTCCAATACTTTAATAGTCCATTTGCGAGTTTATGTCCCATATCTCTCAAACGCTGCAAGGTATAATCATTTCCAAATCTAGTTTTTAAAATAGAAACGATTTCGCTATAAATTATTGGAATAAATGCTTCTTGATTCTTAATTTTCATTAATTCTTCACGACTTAATTCAATAAAGGGTTTTCCACCTGTAAATACTTCCATTTTTTTCCCCTATATAGCGTGTTGCCTATCTAGTAACAATTTTATTTTAATTATTATAAATTATCAATTCCCTGCTAATATATTCAGCTGTTTATAATTGATCAATTAGACATAAATTATGGTTAAGCTGGTTCCATGCCCGATGCTTTTTTTGCAATTTCCAATCCACCTGGTCCTAAAGCCTCGAGTTTTTTGGTAAAACGCGTTATTCCCTTGGCTATTTTTTGGGCTTCTGTAGCCGAAGCACTCACGATCTCAAGACGTTCTGGATTAATGCCCTCGGCTTGCAATAACTCTTTTAGAGCTGAGACCCGCTGAGAGGCTTTTATGAATCCAGTTTTATAATGGCAATCTTGAGGATGACAACCTGCAATGAATACTCCATCCGCCCCTTGCAAGAGCGCATTGACAATAAATCTTGGGTTTATTCGTCCCGTACAATATGCCCGAATGATCCGAATATTGCTTGGATACTGAATTTTAAACATTCCCGCCAAATCGGCTGCTGCATAGGCACACCAATTACAAAAGAAGCCGATGATCAATGGAAATTCTTTCTTTTCTGTCAAAACGGCTTTGATTTCCCCTTGAATTTGATCGTTGGAGAAGATATCGCAATCAATTGCATTTGTAGGGCATACTGCGGTGCAAGTTCCACATCCCAAGCATCCCAGTGGATGGATTTGAATTTTATCTTTTTTAATTTCAATAATATTTCGGTTACAACTCAATTCACAGAGTAAACATCTTTTACATAATTCTGGATCTATCGTTGGGGCAAAGACATCAACCTCTAATTGGTCTTGTTGAATCATGCTAACAACTTGCATGGCCGCGGCTTCCCCCTGTAATATGGATGTCTGGATGTCTTTAGGTCCTTGAATGCAGCCAGCCACGTAAATACCCGGGATTGATGCATATTCAGGTTTTATTTTGGGATGTTCTTCTTGATAGAATCCATCATGATCGGTGGCAACCTTCAATAGATTTGCTAATTCCATTGAACTCTTGCTTGGCTCCATTGCCACGGCGAGAACTAATAAATCTACCTCAAATTCAATCAATTCACACAATAGCGTATCTTCAGCACGGATAGTTAATTTTCTTGATTTTGGGTCTTCGAAGAGGTCGCCAACTCGCCCTCGAATGAACTTAATATTCTTCATTTCTTGGGCCTGTAGATAGAATTCTTCATAATTCTTCCCCGGCGTTCTTATGTCCGTGTAAAGGACGTAGATTTGTGACTCTTCATATCTTTTTGCAAGTTCAATTGCATGTTTTATGCTATACATGCAGCAGACCCCGGAACAATATGAGTGTGCCATAGGCTGCAGATTGCGACTTCCAACGCATAAATGAATGGCAATTTTTTCAGGAACTCTCCCATCAGAGGGACAAGCTACATTCCCCTGCGTGGGACCGGTCGGGCTTAACATCCGTTCCAATTCTAGAGAAGTAATAACGTTTTCATATTCTTTATACCCAAATACTTCTAAAACTGTTGGATCTAAAGTCTGAAATCCCGTAGCCGCTATAATTGCCCCAACATTAAACATTATTTCCTCTTCCTTTTGGTTGAAGTCAATTGCTTCTCTTTGACACATAGATTCACATACCTGGCAGCCAATACATGCTTCAGGGTCAATGGTTGCCTTATACGGAATTGCTTGCGGGTAAGGGAGATAAATAGCCTTGCGCGTGGAATAATTCCCATTATATGTATCCGGCATATCAATGGGGCAATTTATTGAACAGTCTTCCCAACAGCTACCCACACATTTTTCTTCATCAACAAAACGTGGGTGTTTCATTATATTAACTTGAAAATCACCCTTAACTCCCGTCATTCTTTTCACTTCTGAATTTGTTAAAAGTGTAATGTTTGGGTGCCGACTCACCTGCACCATCAATGGTGCTAAAATGCAGATTGCACAGTCGAAAGTAGGAAATACTTTATCATACATTGCCATATGCCCCCCAATACTCGGTTGTCTCTCCACTAGGTAGACAGGATATCCTGCATCAGCGATGGCGAGGCTAGCCTTTATTCCAGCAATTCCACCCCCAATAACCAAAGCTTTCTTTGTAATCTCCATGGATGCTTTTTTGAGTGGTTTGGCATTTTCTACACGCGTGATTGCCATCTTAATTAGGTCTATATTTTTTTCAGTTGCACCTTCTGGATCTGCGGCATGTACCCAACTAGATTGTTCGCGGACATTTGCGATTTCTACGAAAGAAGGGTCAATGCCGAGCTCTTCTATCACTTCTCTAAATAAATCTTGATGCAATTTCGGCGTACAAGCAGCAATAACAACCCTATCAACTGGACTTTCTTTTAAACTATCTCTAATTTTCCCAATCCCTGCTTCCGAACAAAAATAAAGGTCATCAAATACAATATAATTCGGATTTTCCCTTAAAGTCTCTTTTATTTTTTCTAGATCTACTATTCCACCGATATTCGTGCCACAAGAACATAGAAAGACTCCAATTTTCGCTACTTTCTTTTTTGGGTTCGCAATCTTCGCTTTTTTCTTTTTTGGACCAGCCATTTCTCTCACATTTAGTACTAAAGAAAAGTTACATTTAGTTTTTTTCTCTACTAATGAGAGAATTATGTTTTAAAAATTTTAATTGTAGAAATTGCTTTTCTATCAGATATCTTTCAATAAATTCATGATATGATTGTTAACTTCCTTTAATTCAGCTTCTGGCAAATTTAATATCCTTTCCCCAACTCTTTCATGCATATCAGGTAAATCCTGACCAGAACAGAACATTGCCTCACTTATCTCAGAACCAAACTCTCGTGGGGGTAGGATGGCTGCGGGGAGTACTAAATCTTTTTTAACATCCATTAAATTCGTGATTATATTGAGGACTTTTTTCCCATCACCAACCCTGCATGCGTTCAAATTTCCTCCCTTTGTAACTGATATCACTCTCACGGCGATAATATCTATTGCCATATCTATCGAAGCTACATTGCCCAGGATTAACCTATCGCGGAAACCCTTTAAAATATTAAATATAAATCTTAATGTGGCCGCAATGAAGCTATTTTTCTCGATTTCTTTTTGATTTTTTAAAATTGCATCCCAAAATTGATCAGCCATCAAATTAAATTCTGTCACCGTTCGATCACCAACAAGCTCTACCGGAGAAATGTAACTGAATTTTATCGTCTTGATAGATGAATTTAACCTGTTAATCGCTTCCAAAGTTTTTTCCTTGCTGGCTGGGAGTTTATATTTCTTATTAACAGTAAGGTCTCTTAATTGTTTTAGAGCGTGTTCCACCATTAAAACCCGTGGATCTTTGCTGATATCCTGTGGCATCTTAATTCCCTCTACTTTTTCTCTTACTTAATCATATCTATCGGAAATTTAATTAATGGTTTCTATCATATTGTCCAAAGAGTGATAGTATGCGCGATGTAGCTATAATTGGAGTTGGAATGACGAAGTTTGGGAAGCTCCAAGATAAAAATTTAATGGATCTCCTTTCTGAGTGTTCGTTAAAGGCAATTGAGGATTCAAATACGGCAGAATCCGACTTTGATGAGGTTTATGTTGCCTGTATGTGCGCTGAAACGCTGAATCATATGACCGGAGTCGCTAGTGCTTTAGTAGATCGGATTAATTTAATCCCTGCAGCAGCTGACCACGTCAAAAATGGACCTGCATCTGGAGGGTCTGCGATTAAGAATGCTTTTTATGCAATTGCCTCAGGCGCTCGTGATATAATTTTAGTTGCAGGGGCTGAGAAAATGACACACATCACCACCCCTGGATTTGTAACCTCAGCTGTGGCAACAATTACGCATCATACAGCTGAACGCATTCACGGAGTTTCACTTCCATCGTTTGCAGGGTTGCTCACACGTGCTTACATGGAAAAATATGATGTGCCTAAAGAATGGATCACGAGTATTGCCGTAAAAAACCACAAGAATGGTCTTCATAATCCTTATGCTCATTTTCAGAAAGAAATCACGCTTGAGAAAGCTCTATCATCTAGAATGATAGCCGATCCTTTACAACTCTATGATATTTGCCCAATTTCTGATGGAGGGGCGGCAATGGTCATGTGTCCTGCCGAGATGGCGAAAAAGTTTTGCGATACACCCATCTTAGTTACTGGGGTAGGGCAAGCAACCGACACCCATATTATTTATGAACGGGAGGATTTAACAGTTCTAAAAGCTTTGCAAATCTGCTCCAGACAAGCCTATGATATGGCTAAGAAAACCCCTGAAGATATGGATGTTGCAGAATTGCATGACGCTTTTGAGATTCTAGAAGTAGTTGAAAGTGAAGATATTGGATTCTTCAAGAAAGGTGAGGGTGCCAAAGCTGCTTATGACGGGCTCACAGAAATTGGTGGTAAAATTCCAATAAATCCATCAGGCGGTTTGAAAGCTCGAGGTCATCCGCTAGGGGCCACGGGAATTGCTCAGGTTATCGAGTTAGTTTGGCAATTACGTAATGAAGCGGGAAAACGGCAGGTTAAAAACGCACAAACAGGAATAACATGCAACTTTGGAGGGTTTGGTAACAATATAGTAAGTATATTAGTGGAGAGGATGTGATAACCATGGGTGAAACTGTAATTACTTGGAAGAAATGCAAGAAATGTGGGAAACTTCAACACTCTGACCATCTCCGATGCATTCAATGTAAAAATACAACGTTCGACACCGTTGAATCCTCTGGTGATTGTAAACTTCTAACTTATACAATTTTATCTGCCCCGCCTGCCGAATACCGAGATAAAGATAAATATGTCCTTGGAGTTGTGGAATTCTCTAATGGAGTGAGGGCATTAGGGCAAATTGTGACTACTGAAAATCTTAAAGTAGGGATGAAATTAAAACCCATTTTGGGTAAATTAACAGATAATTTAGATGGAAATGAGATATCCGGGATTATGTATGAACCTCTTTAATCGAAATTCTTGAGATGATATGAGATGTTTACAGAAGAAGAAATTAAAGAAATCGAGGCTAAAAGGAAAGAATGGGAAGAAAAGGTTTTAGCAAAATTCCTAAAACGGGGCGAATTAAAAGAAAAATTTGTAACTCCCTCGGGAATTCCCTTAAAACAAGTATATACTCCTGAAGATATTAAAAATTTTGATTATTTGGAAAATTTGGGATTTCCGGGCGATTATCCTTTCATACGCGGCGTTTATCCCACTATGTATCGAGGTCGCCTATGGACGATGCGCCAATATGCTGGATTCGCTGATGCCATCCAAACGAATGAGCGCTTCAAATATTTAATTTCCCAAGGTCAAAAGGGACTTTCGGTTGCTTTTGATTTACCCACGCAAATGGGTTACACTTCTGATAACCCTCTTGCCCAAGGTGAGGTTGGGAGGGTTGGAGTTACAGTAAATTCTTTGAAGGATTTTGAATTAGTCTTCAAAGATATTCCACTGGATAAAGTTTCCACGAGTATGACAATTAACGCGCCCACCACCGTCCTTTTAGCGATGTATATTGCGGTAGGTGAGAAACAAGGTGTTCCTCCTGAAAAATTGACGGGAACGGTACAAAACGATATTCTTAAAGAATATGTCGCTAGGGGTGCATATATCTATCCTCCTAAACCAGCCTTACGTTTGACCTCGGACGTGATTGAATATTGTTCAAAACATTTACCACGATTTAATACGATCAGCATCTGCGGATATCACATACGCGAGGCTGGCGCTAATGCCATTCAAGAAGTTGCTTTTACTTTGGCGGATGGCATTGCCTACATTGAAGAGGTGCTCAAACGCGGAATTGACATTGATGATTTTGCGCCTCGCCTCTCCTTCATGTTCTGCACTCATCGGCACTTCTTTGAAGAAGTCGCTAAATTGCGAGTGGCTCGAAGATTGTGGGCAAAAATTGTTCAAAACAGGTTTAAAGCGAAAAATCCCAACTCTCTGCGGTTACGTTTTCATACACAAACTATCGGCGGTGTTTTGACAGCACAACAACCTGAAGTAAATATCATCAGAGTGGCCATCCAAGCTCTTGCTGCGGTGCTAGGTGGCACCCAATCTCTCCATACCTGTGGGGCGGATGAAGCCTTGGCTATTCCGACCGAAGATTCCGTCCGCCTTTCTTTACGAACCCAGCAAGTCCTTGCCCATGAAATGGGCGTTACTGATACTGTAGATCCATTCGGTGGCTCCTATTTCATTGAATACTTAACATCAAAGCTCGAAGAAGAAGTAATGAAATACATTAAAAAAATTGATGAAATGGGTGGAATGCCTATTGCAGTTGAGAAGGGCTACATCCAGAAAGAGATCGCAACCAATGCCTACCAAGACCAAAAAAAGGTTGAAAGTGGCGAGTTTAAAGTCATCGGCGTGAACATGCTCCAAATAGATGAAGAATTGAAACTAAATCTCTTCCAGTTGGACAAAGATGTCGAAAAGAAAGCTCTTAAAAATCTTAATGAATTAAAAAAGAGCCGTGATGAAAGCCTCGTTAAAGCGAAATTGGAAGAATTGAGGAAAGTTGCTCAATCAGAGGAAAATATAATGCCAATAATGGTTGAAACCGTTAAGACATACGCCACCATCCAAGAGATTTGCGACGTGCTTCGGGATGTTTTCGGTGTTTATAAAGCTCCCTCGCCTTTCTAATAATGAGATGCCACCTTCTAATGATAAACCATCAACTTCCTTTGGATGAATTAAATCCTGAACTTCAAACGTGGTTCCACCTCATTGACCAGGCGCGTCGCAACCCAGAGGGAGAATTAGTGCCTTCTTTTTTAGAAATAATGCAGCAAATTAAGACTGAATTAGAGGTTTTTTTCAAGGGAAAATTGGAACCAAAGGATGTTAAGTCTGCACTCGTTGGAATTTCCATTATCTCATACTTAAACGAGAAATATGCTATCGAAAAGATAATGATGTTTGCCAAGGGGCGCTATCGCGTTTCATTACCACCCCCTCCCGAATTGATTTCCCAATTATCTGAAAAGCTATCGAATCATCTTGCTACCTCTGGACTGAATGAGAAAATTAAGATGATGGGAAAAACGATGTTATATGTTCTTCAGAAGGATTTTCAAACCGCACGAGATGCTTGTGTTCCTCTAAACCAACACTTCAAAGAAAAATTAGCCAAATCTAGTCTCTCACTCTTAGAAGCAATTTGCTTCGCGTTGCTTCGGAATGATATCATTCCCATTATTATCAAAAATTTAAATACGTATCAAGCAGAACACGCCCAACAACCACTTGCTATCTATTTTTCCATTCTAAAAAACGTGGTCAGCGAAATTCAGGCCAATCAGCATCGAAGAAAATCTGCTTTGGAAGGACTCAGGAATTTATTCGAAAATCTCTCTCAATTAGAAAAAAAAGAATAATAAAATTTATTCTCCTTTCAATTGCTTCTCAGCGTGACGCAAGCAAAAGAAGAACAGTGGCAAGATCCATGCAACTAATGCAAAGAAGATGATCCATTCAAATAATTTTTCCCACGCAGTTCCTATAAATAAATGATATCCTGCAAAACCGCCAATTATCAGAAGCCCATGAATTCCATAAGCGCCTAATATATAGTTCCATGGACCTGGAACGAGCTTACGATCTGAAATCGTCAGTGCTATTCCCAAGAAAATCGCTCCAAAGGCAAATGAGCTAAAAAGAGCTACTGAAAATGGAAAATGTAATCCATAGCTTCGGTCTTCACTGAAGATCCCGACGCAAACCATTGATACTGAGCCCATCATGTTCAAAAAGAAGGCCATGCCCATCAATCGATAACTCCAGCGATGCGGGGCAGGAAGATCATCTGGGCTGCGTGGGATGGGGACCATATATCTTTCCACGTAAAAATGAAACGGGATGAGTATTATGCCAGTACAGATAAGCGCAGAATCTAAAAGAAAGGGTGCTGGTGTGTGGTTAAAAGATCCCAAATCTGAAATCCAGTTATCGATGATATTATACGGTCCATTTAACATTGCAACAATAATTGCACTCCCCATTAATCCAAAAAAAAGGACGAGTCCCAAGTAGCCACCATACTTTATTGTCTTAGGCGATGTCACTTTATTATAAATTTTCTCAACCCAATTTTCTGATTTTTTCTTCTCCATAATAAATCTCTCCTAGTCTATTTTTTATAATGCAATTGTTTCCTTGCATATCTCAATGTAAAGAGAAAAAGTGGAACAACAAAAGCCAGGATTGCCCATAATGTTCCCCACTCGCGAAGCGCATTGCCCTCGATCATACCGTGATTCCTCTACCATTTTATATTCTCCGCGTATTCAAACTTCCCCGCGTTCAAGTCTGTGAGTGTGCCTTAATACAAAGAAGGCCAACGGGATAATCCATCCCATTATAGCCCACAGTAACGACCATTCGAGTAGTGGACCTGTTACCCATGGACGGCTTGGAATGCCAGTGAGATTTAAAATTGCCACGGTAAATGGAATATATACTGCATAGGTACCTAAAATGTAACAGAACGGGCTGGGGACAATTTTTCGGTCTGAAATCATTAATGCCAGCCCCATAAAAATTGCCGCAAAAGCGAAGCCACCAAATGCTCCTGCAGAGCAGATCTCGTGCATCGGTACTCCGTTCAGCGTGGATCTGTCGCCAGACCAGATTCCAACCCCGATATACATGAAACTACCTATCATGGCGAAGAAAAAGCCAGCACCCGTTAGCCGGTAACTCCAGCGATGTGGTGGGAGCGCATTCTTCACAAAATCCTCAGGTGATTTCGGAATTGGAGCTAGGTGTTTCTCAACATACAAATTAAATGGAATGGTTAATGTTCCAGCAAAAATACAAGCAAGATCATAAAGAATGGGCGCCGGAGTATCTTCACTGCAACCGAGGTCACTAATCCAATTATCAAATACATTATATCCGTCCGGATCTAAAGCTGCCGCGACTATTACTCCAATAATGAGCAAGCCGATGTAAAGGGCTAAAACGAGATACCCACTCATTCTGACAGTTCGAGGTGCTGTCACTGCATTATATAACCGTTCTGCCCAATTACCTTTAGATTCTGACTCTAATTTGGGTTTTTCCATTCTCATCTTCCTCTGTCGTGCTTTTTGATCAAAATTTTAGTATGTATTATTTCTTGACTTCATAAACCTTATGTCATTGATCCGAATTTATATGTAAAGTAGTGTCAGTGATATTATGGCTAAAATTCGATGGCTACATGCTCACCATTTTGAAAAACTTGTAATCATCGCCAATGCTGTAAATTTTATCTTACCTTTAGCTTGGGTGGGCATATTTAATTGGATTGTGTATTCACCCCATGATTCATTAATGAGTTTCGTGCTGTTAGGACTTGCCTCGGTTATCTTTGCCTTTTCTTTTTATCTTGATTATAGCCAAAAAAATATGCTCTTTAATCTAGGTCTTTTAATCGCCCTTCTTCCCCTCCACCTATTCGTTGGAATTTTTACATACTACCACATTGCTCTAGCCATCTTTAATATCATCGCAATCTATGTCATGATGAAAAATAAAGGGAAGAGAAAAATATTACCACGCTTTAAATCCAAATTTGGAAAAATTGGGTTAGTTATTCTAATAATGACTCTACTCGTCCCCGTTGGATTTTACTTTTTGCTACCGTTCGCCCCCATTAGGGCGGTGGTGCCGGATAACAGCGCGACAAACCTCGAAATTAATTGGACCTGGAGTGAAAATTGGACCTTAACACAAGAAGAATTGGACGCTCTGGAGTATTGTAATAATCTTTCAAATATCAACGTCTCGGTAACTATTGCGCTCCCTGAAGATTATATGATGGATAGATTTAATTCAATCGTAATTAACGAAACGGAGAAACTAAATAATAAGAGTATCAGTGTTGACTTCATGCCATTACTTCCGGAAGCAGAGTACGGTAGAGATGGGCTATATATCAATGATATAACCATTGATGATTACATGCAAACCATACAAATTTACGATGACTGGATTAGCAATAATTCTTTAGACTCACTCTTTCGGGCCTCAATAATGGACACCGAATTGTATTGGGAACGAAGAACTGAATTAATCTTTGAGTGGTGGGATTATCAAACACATTATAGTGGAACTGAAAAATTGATATCCGCTGTAAACACAATGAAAGATATCGGCAATGGATCTCATCCGGTCATCTGCGCCACCTTCGGAATGCATTTGGACGATTTTATAGATTTTGATGATGCCCAATTACAGCTTTCTAAACTGTCTGTTTTTCCACCCTGGAACTGGGATAAGGTCGGGGTTATGATGTACGAAGTCGGACCGGGGTCTGAATTCTCTATTTGGAGTTCCTGCAACGCGATCTCGTATTTTTTCGGCGATGCAGGAGTCCCATACATTATCTCGATGGATGAGACGTATGATCGGATCCTGACAAAACTAAAAATCATAAAAAATAAAGGTTTCACGTATTGTGGTTGTTGGGCGCTGTCTGACTTCCTTTACACCAAGAATTTTACCACCAACGAAAAGATCGCGCCTCGTTATACAGCTGCTCAATTTCGCGCCCTACACGATGCCATAAATAATCACAGTGGTGAGGTCGAGGTTTATTACCAGACTTTTGACTTTACCGCTATGCATTTTCTGCTACAATTTCTCGATATTTGGCTGTTTAATCGATTTATCTATGATGCGAACTGGCCAAAGATTGGGAACCCATTATGAAATTCGACCGTCTATCATTTTTTTATTCGATAAGTTCCACTGTTATTTTATGAAGGAATTTATACTCGGCTTAATCCAGATGCGATTCATTAACGCCAAAACTTCAGAAGATAAAGAGCAAAATTTAAAGAAGGCTTACAATTTAATTGAAGTCGCTCATAAATCAGAAGTGGATCTTATTTGTTTGCCCGAATTTTTTTCCGTGGGGACTTGGTTATCCGTAGGTAAACCAAGAATCCTTGTTGAACCTTTCAAAGGACCCACCAATTTGGCACTCGCGAAGCTTGCCGAAGAGTATCATCTGTATATTTGTGGAGGCTCATTCCCTACTTTGCACGATGGAAACATCTACAATATGGGTGCATTCATCACCCCCCAAAAAATTGCTGGGGCTTATGTTAGGACCTATGATCGTCCAGAATATTATTGTCTGGGCTCAACTTTTCCCGTGTTTAAAACGAATTTTGCTAAAATTGGTATAATCATTTGTGGTGATATCTTCGTTCCCGAAATTAGTCGCGGCTTTAGTCAAAAAGGGATTGATATCATTCTGAATCCTACAATGAATGCCGTGATGTATTATGACAGGTTTATGGCAGCAGCACGGTCCCGCGCTTATGAAAACTTTCTGTTCGTTGCGCAAACTGATCCTATTGGGCACCATCCTGCCTGGGGGGAAATGCACGGGGGGAGTACAGTCTTCAATCCGGAAGGCCTTGTTGTTGAGCAAGCTCCCTTGAATGAGGAAATGGTCCTTATTGCCAAAATAGACCCGAAGTTGGAGATCATGAAAGTGGACTGGAATAAGGGTCGCGAATTCTACCGCGTGGCTTTACAGTCCGTAATCTCCAATTTAGAATTTATAGAAATTA
This sequence comes from Candidatus Helarchaeota archaeon, assembly GCA_013375455.1. The sequence goes on from JABXJT010000010.1 coordinate 90,054, forward strand.
ATTGTTAAATCAAATTCAAACTCATTGGTAAATGAGTCAATAAGAAAAATAGAATTAGAAATTAATAGTTGACATTTAAAATTTAAGAAAACAATTCAAGGATTATGGCTGCGGTTCCAAAAAAGTCTAAATTATTTAATTCCTCTATTTCTTTGGTACTTCCCTGCAAATATAAAACTGGGCGGTCTTCTCTATCTACTATCTGCCTCTTTTCCTTTAAAAACTCGTATATGAGCTCGCCATTAGTAAAGAAGATTTTATTATCCTTTTGATATCCTTGTTCTTCACCTTCATTCCATGTAATGACGCCATCTTCTCTGAGTATGAGAAGAGGGTAGCCCTCTTTATCCTTAGCCACATTTCCATCTAAATATCCCCATAATTTTTTCTTTTTGTTCAAATATCGCTTTCCATCTATAAATCCTTCTGTTTTTTTCTTTTGATTTAAACGTTCGATCATTCCACTAACCTCTATGGATATAAATTCACAGTGAATAGAGCATACCATATATAATAGATAAAGTTTTTCTTGCCAATTATTTAGAAAGACTTTCAGAAAAAATTAACCAAAATACCGATAGCTATCTCTATCGAAGCCATCTACCCGTTCAATATGCCACCCTTTTTGGGGATCATAGTTAGGGGGCGCATAAATTAAATGCAAATTAGGAAAGAAAGCCCCAATTCCCTTTACTGCAAGAACCACGGCTGGATGCTTTGGCATGTCCTTGAATACTTTTTTGCTGATTTCAAGCGTGATCCGACGACATTGCCCTTCATTTAAAAATCCTAACGAATGGAGGTATTCATGCAGCAGAATATGATAGACGTATGCCAATACAATCTCATCAGGCTGCTCTTCAAGCAAAATATGGAGTGGATCGACATTCATCAGGATCATCGTTCCTCCACTGAAGAACATTCCACCAATGAAACTACCATGATACACGCCCATGGAAACGAGCCCGAGGCTCAACCCTGCGCGATGACGCCCTATCTCATTGTCAACATCGCGTTTGACACGCTCGAACGTTTCCGCGAGTTCTCTTCTCAATTCTTGCATGTTCATAATACTCACTATTCGAATCTGAACAACATATAAAAAGGTTATAGCAATTCAAGATAAGTTAGTTTTATTAGATAGAACCTATCTTGTTAATCTAAAAACTGAGGCATTACAATGGGAGTAAAAATATTAGAGAAAGAAGGATATAAGTATTCTCTCTGGGGATCGCTACTGACGCTTATTATCGCGGATGTGACATTGATTTTAACTCTTGTTCTGTACATATTGGACGGAATTTCCCTCGGCTCAATCCAAATTTTTCAAATAACAGCTCTTATCCTAGGAGGTCTTGTTTTCCCAGGGGTAATCTTTACTTTAAATTTCCTCGCAGACCAGCAAATTCTTACGTTCAAACTGCAACCACTCATATTCGGCATCGTGACTGCAGCTCTCGGTGTGGTCATAATCGTAGTTTCTGCAATTTCCGCAGACTACATGCTCAATTATATGGATCCAAGTAACCCCTCCTTTGCTGCTAGCGTTATTATCTTGACCTGCTTTTACCTAGGAATAATCACTATGGTAATATGCACCTATGGTGGAATACAAAATCTATTCTCTTATCTTAAAAACAAGTAGCCTAATTCTCTTTCTTTTTTGAAATTGATTAAAAAAAAGTAATAAAAAAAGGGTAGAAACTCTTAATCTT
>JABXJT010000193.1 GCA_013375455.1 Candidatus Helarchaeota archaeon
ATACAAACTTCAGATTTGGAATTCTTATTTGTCTAGCGAAAGAGAAAGTTCCTTAGCATATTCGTATGAAATTATACTACGGTCTTCACTTTTGAGAAACGCAGTCTCTTGATGTGATTTGTTCATAATTTCTGTGGAAGTATAATTGCGGAATGTATCAGCTACGAAGTTCATTACCTGGATCTCTTTTTCAGAAAATATACTTTCGTCCGCATCAACTAAAGCGGTAAATTGTTCTCCTACTATCCCCTCGTCAGTATTAAATGGTATTTCGTCCTTATCTAGTAATTCGGGCTGCATAATACCAATAATACGCTCATAATTATTGGGGACGGGTCCTAACGGGTAGTGAACATATTGAGATCCAGTAATTGATACTGAAGTCTCCTTGAACTGAAGAATATCACAATACCATAACAATTTGTTAAGTTTAACTGACAGTACACCACCTAGACGCTTTACCAAATAGAGAATCATGTTCTTCAACTTTTCTAAATCATACTCTTTAAAACCTGAGGTCAAATCTACATGTTGATGTGATACTAATCGTTCAAAAGAAATTTGAAAGGCTTGTTCCTTGTCCTCTTGTAGGAAGCTGGTGATTCTTTTCTCAAGCCTTGCCGCTATGTAGGATGGCAACTTATCTCGGTTAGCTTCAAAAAACTTTTGTATATTTTGTGGGTCTTCTATCAAGCGTAGTAGGCTATCATGCACATTATCTTGAATAGCCCCGCTCTCGTATCGGTGAATAGTTATCTCTCCCCAGCCAAGTAGTCGAGATAGCGCCCTTTGACTCAAGCCATATTTCTCCCTAATTGCGCGGATTTGGTCAGGCGATAAAAGATTATGCTTTTTTCGGTAGTGGCTATAGGCTATTTTGAGGTTTCGAGAATCTCGTTCTTCGTCAAAGATTTTCTCCCCACATTTTTGGCAGATAGTAACCCCTGCCTCTATTTCGGTAGGCTCTCCCCTAACATTATAGACTTCCTTCTCTACCCGAACCGTTGTCTCAGTATATTCTTCGCAGTTAGGACAAAAACTATCTTTCATTTCTCTTGTCTCCCCCTTTTATATGGATATTCAATTGTTTCATCTGGAATATGAAATGAAAAACATACTGCTACACTATGCTTTGATATAGTTTTCAGCTTGATAAATATTTCCTCCCCACATATAATCTTTCCAAATTCCCAAAATTCCTCTCCTTTACGGTCTTTATCTGGTATCGGGCCTTTGCAGTAATCTTCATATGTTAGACTTAGTATTTCCTTCTTTGCTTGTGGAATAGTAATTCCGAGGTGAGTTATAGTATCCAGACTTTCCTGCCTTGAGTAAAATGAGAAGACATTCTGGGCAAACTCCTTGAACTGAAACAGAAAAAGTGTTACTTTCCACTGTTCAACATCCCGCATAACCTCTCCTAGAAAATATAATATGTTATCATATGATAAAAGTCAAGAGTTAAATGACGGCATTTAGTCATATTGTGATATTGTTTATC
>JABXJT010000108.1 GCA_013375455.1 Candidatus Helarchaeota archaeon
CCTCTCAGCGGGATTTAAATGTTTCCATGTGGTGATTTTTGTCGGAAAAGATTACTTTTGCGGATTATGAAAAAAAGGAAAAAATAAGTTAAAGCGGTTGTGTTTCTCCACTTGTAATATTTTCAATAATTTTCTCGACTGCCTTATTACAGGCTCTATTAAAATCAAAACCCCTATCATCGAATCCACAGCAAGCAGCAAGATCTGAAGTAACATTAGCAGCGACGATTTCTTTTGCTTCTGAAGTAATTTCGAACAGGTCGTCTTTATAACATACAATAAGCGAACCAGTTTCCCAATTAAACTTACATCCATATATTTCCCGCTGTATGTCAATTAATTGCGCAGGATTTTTATCTGGAAAGCGTTCTTTTAGTTCAGGAGGGTCAGGAACTCGAACTCCTTGGAGATAAAGCAATGAATGTTGTATAAATTGTCCTAGAAGCCAAATGTATTTATAATAAATGTGCGGTAAATTCACTTCGTCTTGGATATCTTTAATATCTGATATTTTTTTCACCTTAACTATATCTAGCCAATCTAAACTTATAAGGTCTATCAACTAGAAACCTAGCTAATTTATTTGATATTAAGTAAAAATTTTGAATATAGGCATTACACTGGAAATTAAAAGGAAGGAATCAGATGTCCTATGCTGAACGCTCTTTAGCTTGGTTTTTCAAGAACAGATTTCTCAACGGATTCTCAATACTCTTGGATTCAAAGATGATATTTTTCACATTAATCACCCTAATTTGGTTGATTATGTCACCAATTAGCCTTGTACTCTATAATTTCTTAGGCCCAGCCATTGTTAAAGGCATATTACAATTGGAAATTGCAATTATTCTATCCTTTTTTATAGTTGGTCTAATTATTAATTTTATTTCATCTACTAGAATACGCATTCTACTCGCAAGTTTAACTTTATGTGTTATTTCAACTGTAATATTTTTATTTGTGCCAGAAGAAATTCAATACTTATTCCCAATCATTGGATCGATAATTTTTGCGGGGATTTTTGGGCTATCTTACTTCATAATAATTCGATTTTTTAATACTTCTTGGGTAGGACGGATGATGATGCTGGGTAAATCACCAAAAAAACTCTTCATGCATAGAATTGCAATGCTTATTAATATTGTATGCATCGCTGCTCCAATTTACCTCCTGGTTCGATATTTCCAGGGCCTAGGATTGTTCGATTTGATTCTCGTGCCATTTGGGTTTTTGGCGTGGGGAATAGTTATATATGCAACAGCTCGATTTCCTGACTATCCTTCATACGATATTTATGCTTCCATGCTTTCAGCGACTAATTTTATTGTATTTATCTTCTTTTTCCTATACGTTGGAGAACCGATTCTTGTAATTGTTTTTGATGTAATTCTTCTTTTATTTGGCATTTCTGCACTCATTCAATTTCTCCATTCACGACGAAAAGTTGAGAAAGTCGCTGTTTATGCACCCAAATCGATTCGATCTCCCGAAGATACGAGCATCATTATAATTCAAGAGGAAGAAACTCAAGATGACACGGCCGAACTTCCCGTCTTTGATGAAAATGGGTATGCGCTAGAAGAAGAAAGCACAGAAGTGCGGACTCATACTGATGGATTTATCGTTATTATATTAGGATTAACTCTAAGTTTTCATTTCATACTCCTCCATTTTCTCAGCAATATTGTGATTGGAGCCGGTTTTATCACTATGCCATTTCAATTTACTATCTTTGAATTTCATTTTGCATTACTTTTATTTGGATACATTCTCCTTATTTCTCTTTTCACCGCATTTAAGATCTCTCTCAGATTCCGTGGATATACGACCAAAACCATGAGTGAACAAGCAGCTTTCGTTAAATTCCTTGCTCTGATTGCTGAGGAGGAACGGAAACGATTTTTAAAAAGAATTTCAAAAATGGTAAAGGACATCCTTGTTGGTGGACTTAGTGATTTTATCGAAGAACAGCGCCAACGTTGGAGCGAAGGATTACGTGAAGGCCGAAAATTACTTCGTCGTTTATTCGGCACGGATGAGGAATGATCATTTAAATTTCTTATAAATAAGAAAAGGTAGGATCCCTGCTATTCCCCATAATGTACATATCAATATCGTGAAATTCGTCCAATTATGTTGAAAATTAACAGTTCCCAGAAATAAAACACTTAGTAATGTCGCTTGCGCACATTTTTCAACCAAAGAGAATGAAATTTTATCGATAGTATCTTCTGCTGTGTGATAATGAGGATAAATAGATCCTCCCTCAAAGAGCGATATGCAGGGTACCTGCACGGTCCAAAACGTATCATGCTCAAATCTGGCAGTTTCAGGGTATGGCGAAATAGTTTTTGAAAAACTTACGTTAACTATTGATGATGCCGTAATGATTGTGTCCGCAAGCCAATCTGATTGGTCGTTTTTAATTATCGTTAGATGCGAACCACACCCGATCATGTCCAAGTTCAGTACTGCAATGATTTTAGATAAGTCCCCCTTATGTTGATTAACCCACGCTTGAGAACCAATATATGCTTGCTCTTCTCCGGCGAAAGATATGAAAAGTAGTGTCCGGTTTAAGGGGCCTGAATTTTGAATGATCCGCATTAGTTCCATGCAAACCGCAACGGACACGGCATTATCATTTGCACCAGGGGCGCTTTCATCAATTGAAATAGAATCATAATGGGCACAGATAATTACTATCTCATCCCTAAGATTTGTGCCATTAATGCGGGCAACCACATTTAAAGAGTCCGACCCGTTATACCGCCAGGTTTCATATCCAGAATCCGTTATATTAAACGTTTCATTTAGCATTGAATGAATGTAATTTGCAGCTAACGTGCATTCCAGAGTTCCGGTTAATCTTGTCCTAAATGAGCTAAGATATTCCGTAATATTATAGATCCTGTTTAAATTAATTTGTGTCAATAATGAGGTGTCCAAAACTTCTGTCTTTTCACTGCTGGCCCGATTGGTGCTACTGAGAAGTAATGAGGTAAATATAATTAGCAATATCGAAATGACAAACACTTTTTGACTTTTCATTTTCACTCTCTTTTTCATTCATTCTCACTTAATCAATTTTAGTCATATAAGGTTTTTTTTATCGTGCTGCTTCAGATCGTTTATTAGCAATAGATTTTTTGAATTGGTGGAAAAAAAAATCGTTTTCAGGTTCTAACTTTGGATTCCACATCGAGACCATTAATCTTTTACTATTTTTTCCAAAATCATGAATAAGTGTAGATTTCTTTTCTTTTTGATGTGCGCGCTTTAAAATAGAATGCTTTCCTAGAAAATTCACATTCAACTTAATTAATCAAAAATTTTTGAGGCATACGATTTCAATCAATCATATACAATATGTAATACTTTACGCGCGCGAAAATTGTAATTGGTTTCCTTCCTGATAATGACTTTCATGGCGCTCTATTCGACCGATCAATTGACCATTAGATCATTGACAGTTGGAATCATAAATTTTCAAAAACCGATCAATCACCAATTTCCTAAGAATAAGTCGCGATCTCTTGTCGTTTAACGACAAAATATCCAAAACTTTAAATAGGGATCACTGCGTTTTTAAATGTGATTATTTCATGGGTAATTAAGGATCACAACTCTGTTATCCTGAAAATCAAAAAAACCTACCACTAATAAAAAAATAAGTGAAGGGAGAAAATATGGCAAAGAAACGTTATTTTGCTTGGAGTCCTCTCCGAGCCTTGATGGCTAGTGTAGGTGCAAAAATCGTAGCCCGAGATGCAGTTGGCTATCTTATCGATTGGTTACAAGAAAAATCGGTCGATTTGACCCAAAGAGCACTCGTTTTAGCACGCCATGCTAAAAGGAAGAAAGTCACCAAGGGCGATATCAGCCTCGCAATCAAAGGCTACTAAACGACCTGGACCTACCTTAGTTTCTCCTCTTTTTTTTTATTTACAATTTTATTCGTCTAATTTTTTTCGAGCTCAGCCTCTGAAAACTTACCAACCCACTTTTCTTATAAGAACGAAGAACTGATAAAAGTGCCCGTGGGTCTTGTTTTGTCATTTTTGCAATATCATAAATTGAATTCGTTCCATTCATTAACTTAAAAAGAACACGGCGTGTATTAGATAGTTTTTTTAACGTTTCTGGAACAATATGACTCTCTGGAATGAGTTCTGCATATTCTTCTATCAGGCGCGATTCTTGGATGAGATCATGTTTCTCTACATATTCTGATAAGATCCCTTTGAGCACGTCGTTGAAAGGCTTGAGATTCGCAATTGTTACATTCAGATTGTCATGTGATATCATCCCAACAAATTTTTCTGCGATGTCGTTGAGGATGGTCTTAATTTCACTCTCTTGCACGTTAGTTGTTCCCAAAATGAATAACATATCGCTTTTCGATAAAAATGAAAATTTCATTTCTTCCGTTTTATATGTTAATGGGGTCCCTATACCAATTTCATTTGCGAAACTCGCAATTGCACTCAAAAAGCCTGCGACTAATGCAGAATCAAGATTTTTTGCCTTTCCCTCTGCTTTATGATCGTTTAATACCAATTCCCTTACCGGATTTACGTGAAAGACTGGAATTCCGTCTTTCAAAATAAAAACATTGTGGATCTCTGACATGATTTCACCTTATTGACACCTCCTTTTTTATTTCTGAGTGATTTAAAAGAGCATAATATGCTGGTATTACCAAAGATTTAGAAAGGGTTTCGCGATTCAGTCGCTGATATTGTTAAAAATGAACGATCCACGAAAATAAGGCAAATTTTCATCTAAAACTTTGCTACAATATAAAATTTTACATAAATCCCAATCGTTCCTAAACCTTTTTTCAAATTCAATTTTTTCTCGTTAGGTTTTTATAGTTATTTTTGATAAATATTTACATAAATTGCGATTGAGAATGTAATACCAGCGCAATATGACAAATCCGTGTCGGAAATTACAATGATTCTTTTGATAAATATACATGAAGATGTATATTTATTCAGTGGAAATACTCTAAAAATATTGATAAATTTATCAAAAAAATTATATAAACTAAAAAATCGTATTAATAATTTACCAAACTGGATGGAAATAAATTTTAAGAAATTCAAGAATTTTTCTCGATCATTAAAAATTGGGTGAAAAATATGGTCACGAGCGATAATACTCGTCTAATGGAGGAAATGCTCCCTGAAGTGCGAACTACTCGCATGGATGTAGAACGTTTCGATAGTAAAAAGATTATTGATTCATTAATGCGTGAGACTGGAATTAATCGAGATGCGGCTGAAAAGGTCACAAAAACTGTCTTGAAAAGAATCATTCAATCCAACGTGCAGTGGCTCTCTGGTCCCCAGATTCGTGAAATGTGCAGTTCAGTCCTTGCAGAGATAGGCCTTCTTGAAGCACGCAAGCGCTACACGCGAATCGGAATGCCACTCATGGACTATGAGGCGCTCCTGACGCAAGGTATTAAGGAAAATGCAAATCAGTATAACAACCCGGAATCCATTCATAGTTGGGCAGCTGACCGAATATCTGCAGAATATGCATTATTGCGGTTGTTAAAAGAGGAACAATCTAAAGCTCATCTCCAAGGAGATATTCACGTCCACATGCTCCGTTACTTCGATTTGCGTCCCTTCTGCCAGGAATGGGACTTACGTATGATTTTGAAGTTTGGCCTTCCTCCATGCGGCTGGCGCCACTCTGCAGTTTCCACTCCCGCAAACCACGCGATGGTCGCCATCCTCCATGCTGCCAAGTGGTTGGGTATCGTGCAGGGGGAATTTTCTGGTGGACAAGGATATGATAATTTCACAGTATTCATGGCTCCCTACTTAAGAGGTGCAACTTATGAAGATGCAAAACAACTTGCTCAGTGCTTCCTTTACGAATCAAATCAAATTTATGCTGCCCGTGGGGCTCAAGTTCCCTTTACTTCCATCTCCTGCCTCCCTACGATTCCCAAAAGTTTAGAGAATGTTCCTGCCGTGAGTTTTGGCGGAAAATACGATGGTGTTTATGGCGATTATGTCGATGAGTGTAATATGTTCTTTAGGGCTTTATCAGAAGTTTATTACCAGGGCGATGGAACAGGTAAATTATTTAACTTTCCTAAACACGAAATTAAACTAAAGAAAGAGTGGCTCACAAAGTTTGAGGACGAGTATTTACTCATAAGCAAGGAAGCGGCCAAATTCGGCCTCCCTTATTATCTGAATATGGTTGCAGATTGGATGCCTGACGAAGTTCATTCACAATGTCTCCCCTATTCCGAACCTTTAATCGCACGTATTGATGGTCAAATCGAATTCTTACCGATTGGAAAAATCGTTACTCAAGAAATACTCAACATTACTCCTGACTTATCAGAGATTAAAGAACCAACCTGGATTGAGCCTTTAACTAAAATAGAGGTTCTTTCAATCAATCCTATAACAAAAAGAGTTGAATTCCAACCCGTAACTAATTTATTATTTAATCCCATAAAATCAAAGATATTTAGGTTTACAACAGAGGGTGGACTACAAATGTCAACTAACGAGGCCCATCCCCTAATTACATTGAATCCTGATCAACAAAAATTGACAATTAAAAAGGCTAAAGATGTCGATGTTGGTGATTTTGTTTTAAAAATGACAAAATGGGATCTTTCATCAAAATTTCCAAAAGAGTTTGATCTAATTAATATCTTCTCAAAAAGAGGAGCGATTGATGGATTAACTATTTATGGGATTGACGAAAATTTTCTGAGGGAGAAAAATCAATCAGAATTAGCCGCGTTACTTAAGGTTCCAAAAGATCGGATTGGTTGGTGGAGACGATCCAACAGTATTAGTTTGAAAGCTTATTTGAAATTAGAAAAAGAATTAACTCAGAGAAAATATCTTAAACTAGTTCCTAAAGGAGGAAAAGGTTTCATAAATGCTAGAATCAAATGTGATGAGAACCTGATGACCTTTATTGGATATTACCTAGCAGAAGGATCTATTCATAAAGGAAGAGGAATTCGTTTATCATTTAATCCAGAAGAAGAAGAGAAAATAATAGAGGTAGAAAACCTTATTCATGAAGTCTTTGGGCTAAAGACTAAGAGACGAGTCCAAATAGATCCAATAAAAAACTACAATCATTGTAATATAGAAATAAATTCATATTTGCTTCTAAATTTGATATATTATTGGGATTTTGGTATTGATGCAAGATCAAAACGCCTTCCTGATTTTGTCTTTAATTTACCAAATAATTTAACTAAATATCTAATAAGATCATTATTTCTAGGAGATGGATATTTCCGGATAATGGAGAGATCAGTTGAAGTTTCGCTTCACGTAACAAGTGAAAAACTAGTAAAAGGTATTCATTATCTTTTATTAAAACATGGGATTAACTCAACAATAACTAGAAAAGAGGATTCAATCAACTTATCCATTGAAAGACATGAGTCTATGGAAAGATTTATGGAATTGATTCCTGAGTGGGAAAGAGAATATTATAAAAGAAGGCCTAAACTCAAACGAAACTTACCTACAATAAGTAAAAGATATCCATCCGTTTTAATTAATAAAAATAAAATAACTAATCGCGTAGATAAAGGGATTATATCACAATCTCAAAAAGAAAATCGAACAATAGGGGATGAAGTAATTCAAAGACTCCCTGAAAAAGCAAAATCTAAACTATTAAAAATTCTAATGAAATCTGATTCTTTTAATCTAGTGAAAATTAAGAAAAAAGAGGTTAGTGGCGAGGCAGACGCTTTTTATGATGTTGAAGTTGGATCACTTGGTAAGAAAGGAAATTTTGTACATGGTGATGGCTTAATAACTCATAATTGTTGTCGGATCATTCTGACTCCCGAAGGAATTCGGAAAGTTTGTAATGACCCAGATCTTTTTGATTGGAACAAATCCTTAATGAACATGGGAAGTCTTCAGAGCGTGAGCTTAAATCTTCCCCGCTACGCATACCTGGCTAATGGGGATGATGATCAGCTGTTTGAAATTATTGATCAAAACCTCAACATTGCCCGAGATATTCTCTTCATTAAACAACAAGTCATCGAGAGAGCCATGAAAAACAATCTCATTCCCATTTGTGCCAGCAAAATCGATGACGTTCCCCTTCTTGACTTCCGCAAACAATCCCTCTCTGTTGGCTTTGTTGGCTTAAATGAATGTATTCTTGCCCATACAGGGAATGAGTTACACGAAACTTCGGATGCATATGAAATGGGAAAACGAGTTCTCCGCCACTTATCTAAAAAATGTGATGAATTCACTCAAAATAACTTGGTCAAATTTTCGCTTTGGGAACAACCTGCAGAAAGCACGGCCGAGCGGTTTGCAAGACTCGATCTGATCCACTATCCAAATCATGCCATTCCGTTAGGAGATCATGAAAAGAATTCCGTCTATTACACGAATTCTGATCATCTTAATTATGCTGCAGATATTCCGTTATTTGACCGAATTGATAAGCAAGCCGAATTCCATCCCATTGTTCAAGGAGGCGTGATCACCCATGTTTGGATGGGAGAAGCATATCCAGATCCTGAAGGGCTTTGGAAATTTACGAAAGCAATTGCCAATACTCCCACGGCCTATTTCGCATTTACCAAGGATTTCACGCAATGCCTGAAATGCTTGAAATTCATCAATGGAATCTATAATACTTGTCCGCATTGTGGCGCTCCTGAGGAGTACATTGAATGGTGGTCTCGCGTGACGGGATATTATTCTCGGGTTAAACGGTTCAATCAAGGAAAATTCCAAGAATGGCACGATCGTAAACGATATGATATTGCTGTAAATATGTAAAGTGACAGAATAAATTAGAAAATGGCAAAATAAAATAGAAAAGTTTGACAAAATAAATGACAATTTTGAAAAATAAACGAGAAAACCAATTTCCTCTCTTTTTAAGACGCGGATATAGAAAAGTTAAAGTGTGGATACTTCAATGATGTCTGGCATTAACAAAACCTGGGTTGATAAAAAACTTAAAAAGTTAGAGTCAAATGGGTTAAAAATTGGAAGTATAAAAACATTTAAATCATCTTCAGAATTGGAGCAATCTTCTATACTCCGAATTGTGGAAAATATCTCAAAGTTCGTTGAATTGGAAAATATAACGATTGAACCATCTAATAAAGTAGATATTAAACTGATAGATGGGGAATTATATTACCTAGAAGTCAAGACCCCTATCTTTTTTGAGAACCAACACGGAAGTATGTTCTCTCACGTAATGAGAGATTTTTATAAAATTTTAAAAGAATCTAATAGATTTGCTGTTGGATATTCAATTCAATCTCAACCTCAATTTAATCTAGTATCAGATAAAACTTATAATAGATTACGTCGCAGGGCGTCATTAGGTATTCTCTCATATTTTCCATCCTCAGATAGATATATTGGACGTAAATTGGAGACATTGATGAATGATGCTTTCGAAAAGTTTAAAAAAGTTAGGGAAAAGGCATGGAAAATTTTTATTTTAGATACAAGCTTCTACTTAGCAAGAGGAACAGATGATCTTTTCTACCTACTTTTGAATATTTTATATAATGATTCTCGCTTACGAAAATATATAGATGGAATATGCTTATTTTCATTGAATCTAGCCCATAATAATAAATTTACTCTACCAGCTACAATTATTCCTGTTTTTCTCAAACCTGGTATAAATTCAAGAGTTTTCCAACAAAAACACCAACTGTACAGTTCATATCTGGTTTATTTACCAATTCTCAAAGACGTCAAAAAGGGGTGTAATACATTATTAGAAGTTGATAAAAGTGGATATTGTAGGATGGATGGACAAGAATATGGTCATTTCTGGAACTCTTTACAATTATTAAGATATAAAATGAACTTATTAAGGTAGTTAAGGAATATTGCCAGTCTGACAAATTTAAGAATCTGTAAGAATATCGCATAATGATAATTAGGTTAAATATGAATTTAAAAAAATCAATTTCAATCAAGATTTTTATAGGCTTCTATCTTTATTTTTAATTTAAAACGCTTTTGTTAAGAAGTATTTTCTTTATATGCTCTCTTAATTTATCTTTTCGTGAATAAGTTTTATCGCAGAAGTCACACGCATATTTTATTTTTTGATGTTCCGATTCAATGTGCCTTTCTAATGATCTCTTAGTAGTATAAGCTTTTTGACATTTATTGCACACAAACGGTTTCTCTCCCGAATGGGTTTTGATGTGGTCTTTCAAATAATCCTTACGGGCAAACGCTTTCCCGCATTTATCACAGACATAGGGTTTCTCTCCCGAGTGGGTTTTTATATGTACCTTTAAGTAATCTTGACGAGCAAACGCCTTTCCGCATACCGTACAGAAAAAGTAACAAAAATTATTGAAAAAGAGTTTACAAGAATTACTGAAAAAAGCCTTAAAAACTGTTGTAATAGTGGACGATTGGATGTCGAAGGGGACAACGTCCAGAAAGGAGGTTGCATTCCGCCCTCAATTCAAATGCGCATTAGTTTCAATAAGACCAGTAGGCAACGGAAGCTTGGTTGACCACGGAGCCGTTCCGGATGACCATGGCGAGGGCAAGTCCCACCGTGGAAGTTCTATTCGCGGTCGAGTGGTCCATCACCACGGGCGGTTGGTTTGCTTGAAGTGCCTCCACGCCAATGCGATCGATGGTGGAATCTTGAATCCCACCTCGCGCGCCATCGTAATAGTAGTAATTTCCCCCAGTCGCGGATTGCACGTTCAGCGTGGTCCCGCCCAGCGCCAAGAAGTCCCACGCAGGTGTCGGACCGGAGATGGTCGCCACCGTTGCCCCGCAGAAGTAGATGGCGTTCAGGTCAATCCCGATATAGGTGGCATCGATCAGGGTGCAGCCGTTGTGGTAGCCCGGCGGGAGGCTGCCGCTGGCGATGGCGAGGGTCCCGGCGGAGTAGTGGATGTCGTGGGTGATCATATTGACCGACGAGGCGTTAAGCGTGACGTTTGAAAACTCCCGAATGTAAATACCGGACAGGTTTGTGCCGTTGATCACCCCCGCGGCGTGGCCTAACGTTGATACGAGCCAGAGGGTGGAGTTGAAGAGGGTGAAGGAGGAGCGGTCATTCGCAATGACTGAAACCTGGTCGGCCGCGGCGTCGTTCGCGCTGAGCGTGGAGTTCTCATAGAGCACGAACTGTAGACTATCCGTGTAGGATTGTAGGATGACGGTAGTGGTCCCATAGACATGGACGACTTGGGTATCCTTATTGGCGATCGTGGAGTTGGTGATGGTGGTGGAGTTGACGTACCCTCCGGGGAGGGAGCTCCCAGCAAAGGTCAGGGTGCCATTCAGCGCGTAAATCCCCGCCCCTAACATGTTGATGTTGCAGCCATCGATTACCACGTGCGACTTCCCCTTCGCATACACGAAAGGACTGGTAGTGTTTGCCAGAGTGACCGATGAACTGTCCCAGCACATGATGGAAGAAAGAACTCCAGACAAGTCGGTCTCATTGATCACGCCAGTGGAGGTTTCAAAGAATGTTACCACTAGGTTGCCCATTCCGCTAGTATTACACCCGTTGATCACCACCGAAGCCGAGTCATAAGCGTATATTTCCAGCACGTGCGTGAACTCGACGGCGCTGATGGAGACCGAGGAGGAGTCGAGGGCGTAGATAGTGAGATTCCGATCTAGGGCGAGGATCGTGAGATCTACATCATTAAAAATCGTGATGATATTCCAAATGAGGGTGCCCGTGTTGTTGAAACACTCCGTGGAGTTGTAATACCCGCCCGTGATAGTCGATCCGTTGATCGTCACCTCCCCCGAGAGGTACCCGAGCCCGTACGCGATGGTGGCGGAGCTGTCCTGGAACCGGGCTAGGGGACCCAAGCTCGGCACTGGTTCTCGCGAAACAAGTTTCAGAAGGACAAGAACGGTTATGCTCGCTGTGACCACCACTATGATAATAATTACTGCGAAAAGCTTCCTAAAACTCCACATTCCATTCACCTTGACTTGTTATTTGATTTTAACATTTTAATTATGTCTAAAAAATTTAGATGTATATACCATTTATATAAGGCTTTGTATGCCATCCGTGAGGTAGGATTCACCCTGCACGCGCCCGTAGTAAAGATTGTTAGGAAGACCTTGGACGACCCCCATGAAGCCGTAGGGGGAGAGGGAGTACCACAGGGCGAGCTCGCCTAACGTTAAACCGTCGTTTTTAGTTGAAAAATAATTGGACAATCTTGGACTCTATTAATAGCTTTGTCTCAAAAGTATCATGTTACTCTCAATTTCCCAAGCGGCAACAATTCACTCGAATAGAATCGGGTTATGGAAAATAATTATTATTTTGAATTTTTAAAGTAAATATAATTTAAAAAGGATTCATAAACACATAGCTGTATGATCGATGAAGTAGCTAATTTTGATATGCAGGTGCGTCAGAAAATTGTCACGTAGATGCCACTAAATCTTTTTATTTTAAATCTTTTAATTTAAAAATAGAAAAATTCCAGTAGAAACAACATAGAGTTAAAAATATGTATAAATATCATGAAGCAATTAGATATTTTAAAAAATACCCGGAATAATGTGAGATTAGAATGAATTATAGAACTCAAGGGTTCATGGTTCTGATTATCGGCATATTAACATTCTTTTTCCTTGAAGCTTTCTTCAACATGGTCCTATACATTAATGGTTATATCATTTTGAACATCGACCATATTCAGGTCATCCTTCCTTGGCTTATTGTATATTCTGCAATTATTTTTCTAGCGTGGATCCCATTTGGCTCTAAGATTTTAAAAGAACAATATAAAATCTATACTTTGATATTAGTTATTGCCATTTGCCGCATATTTTCTCAGTTTTATTTAGATGCGGCGATTTTTCTACTAACCAATTTACTTGTCTTCATTATTTCACTGGTATTTTTCGTGGAACTTTTCCAGATTTATAAAAAAAGGAAATATCTAAGTGATTACCAGGTTATTCTTGGTGGGATCATTCTCGGGATCGGTATTAATTTTGCCTTTTATATCATTACCATCTCCTCGATCTTGAGTTCCGACTTGACTAAACTCCCATCAGTAATCGCCTTCTCCATAATCCTGGTCTATTTAAATCATCGTTTATTCCGACCAGAATCATATGAAAAATTCCAGATTGCCCCCAAAGAGATGATTAACGAACCTCAACTCAAAAGAATTGGCTATTTTCAATTTTTCTTAATGGGAATTTTTTTCTTCTTCACAATTAGCTGGTTATTGAGTCCCGTCACACTCTCTGCATATGATAATTTAAACTTGAGTGCAAACAATTTGTCAACAACCCTCTCAATCAAGTGGGTCTCTTATGGATTTATCTATTATATTTTCGTCATTCTAGTAACAGCAATCG
The DNA here is from genome assembly GCA_013375455.1 of Candidatus Helarchaeota archaeon. The sequence continues at coordinate 13,398 of JABXJT010000108.1, forward strand.
TCAGTTTTTTCTTAATTCGGAAATTATTTTCAGCACAGAACAAATTTACGTTGAAAATTATACTATTGAGCGCTAATTTAATATCTTGCGTGATTAATTCTATCGCGATTTTGATAATCGAGCAAGATCTTAGTTTATTATCAACGGTCTACATAACCGCTTTAACTGCGTGTGGTATATTCACGATTTTATTGAATTTTTCATTCATTATTCACTATTATTCATTTCCTGGACGAAGGAAAGCTTATATTGCATATTTTCTATTCATATTTGCATTAATCTCCTCTGCTATCGTTGAAATGATAATCTCTTGGGCTCTATATTCATCATTCTTAATTTCCATCACTATTTTTTCTCTACTATATTTCTCCATTTTTTTACTCACAAACTTGAGAAAAATCTCCAGCTTACTCAAACAAAAAATTACCATTACAAAAGGAAATAAACTTTATGGCACTTCATTCGTGTTGATTTTAGTCATTAACATATCCTGCTTTGGTTTTATCATATTTACTCGCACCATCTCCCCTCCCCCAACTGGAAATCCAACATTTTTAGTATATAATACGCATAATTGCGTGGGAATTGATGATAAATTTGATATTGATCGCGTTATAGACATAATAAAATCTTATGATGCCGATATAGTAGGGCTCAATGAGATAGATATGGGGCATATTAAATCTGGTTATATGGATCTTGCTTCTTATTTCGCCCACAAATTGAATATGTACTACTATTACGGTCCAACATACTATAAACACTACGGAAATGTGATATTAAGCAAATATCCAATATTAGAGGCAGAAAATTTTGCTCTGCCTCTTATTGTTAAGGGCTGGGAACCCAGAGCAGTCATTAGAGCGGTAATCAATATTAATTCTGAGAACTGGACCGTGTATGTTACCCATCTCTCAACTAAACACGATGACCGCCTCGCTCAGGTAGATTACAATTACTCGAATTCAGTTGTATCCATAATTAACAGAACTCCCTTCACAAATGTAGTATGGATGGGCGACCTCAATTTTGAACCAACCAGTGAAGAATACTCCAAACTAAATGCAAGCCCCTATAATAAATTTCGGGACACGCATGCCTTTTTATCTTCAAATCCGAACCTTACTAGTGGTTTTGATGAATACGGGACCCCCCACCAAAGAATTGACTACATCTTATGCTCCCCAAACCTCACACCCATTGAAAGTCAAGTCATTTGCTCTCCTGCCTCAGACCACTGCGCGGTACTGACTCGATTTTAAAAGATTTTAAGATGTGAATTGTTTTGAATGAGAAAGAGAACTCATTAAAGCAGTCGTGCAGGACTAATTAGAAGAAAATTAAAATAAATTAGAAAAAATTTCCTCCCTTTTTTTTCATAATCCGCAAAAGTAATCTTTTCCGACAAAAATCACCACATGGAAACATTTAAATCCCGCTGA
>JABXJT010000109.1 GCA_013375455.1 Candidatus Helarchaeota archaeon
GAAAGGCTTAGAAAAACGAATTATTACAATGCATTCGTTACGATTGGTATATTATTAGGAGTGGGGATATTTCTCGAAATACCTAATTTTGAATTTTCTTATGTTAGTGGGTTGGTAATCACTTATTTTTTTCTATTCATTCTTATTATAATAAGACTAAAGATTTTTAATTGGCGATTTAATCGAAAAATAAAAAACACCCTTGTAAATGATCAGAACTCCTAGTAAAAGCCCGATAAGACCCACTATGACGGTTTCAGCGGTGATCAGATTCATTGTTTCAATGAACGTATCATTATCAGAAAATAAGTATGAGAGATTAAAAATTAAGGTCAAAGCTGTAGCCCAGAAAAACATTGCAAAAAATCGGTTACCCCAGTATCGAGAATCTTTACGGAGAACCAAATAACCTAAAATAATAAAGAGTGCGGAGACAATTGGAAATACAATGGCTAAGGTTAGAATTCTCGAAGTTAATTCAATCATAATATCACCTAATTTCTTTTTTAACTTTTGAAATATATTTAAAGTTATTTAAGCAATAATTAATAAATGAAGGAAAATGTCGCCCGATTATAAAAAAAATTTAAAGCATGTCGAACCTGAGAAGAAAGAGGTTACAACATCCGAGGATGACAAGCAAATTCTTGAGAAATATTCTGGGAAAGCTGAACCCACTTTATCTCCCGAAGAAAAAACAATTTTAGAAATAATATCAAAAAGGAAAACAGTCGATATGATTACAAGGGAAATTAATTTCGCTTTGAAGCCACTTGGGAAAGAGCTCGTAACGCCTGAGAAAGTAACGCGGATTCTAAAGGACTTAGAAAGTCGAGATCTCGTCAAGTCTGTTACTGGCGGTGATGGAAACAAATATTGGGTTGATACCGAATATTATCGGGAGAAGCTTTTGGGAACAGAGAAATTATGAGACTTTCCTTTCTCTATTTTCGCACGATTCCATAGTATATTAAGATTACCCCAATTAACGCACCTAAATTCAGAAGTCCGCCTATTATTTCGTAATTTGCAAAAATATACATATTATCAATGCTCACGCTCAAGAGAGTAAGATTAATAAAAACACCCCCGAAGAGAAAACGTTTGAATTTTCGTTTCATTTCATCAGATAATTCCTTGTACAGTTTAATTGAAATGTAATAAACTGCGATAAACATCACCTCGCTAAAGACCATTTGGTATATTCCAAAGTGGAGTCCCCATAATGGTACTATTTCAGGGGGTACCGATACAGTAGTTCGAGTAGAGACGCCTCCAGGAAGAAGAACATGAATAGTTAATACAATTATGACTGCGATGAGAAAATATAACGTTGTTTTACTTCCAATCACCGCATTTTCTCCGCGATAGAGAACTAAAATCGCCAAAACCATTGAGATAGTCGCTATATTTATCATGAGGATGCTAATTATATTGAGTGTAATAACTTGAGCCTTAACTTGAGAGAATAAATAGAACAAATTGAATAATAATGCGAGTCCATTGAACGTGAAAGATAAGAAGAAAAGTCTATTTCCCCAATATTTAGGATCCCTACGAAGAATTAATAACCCCAGTATTATTGCAATAGCTATGAATATAGGAAATGCAATCAGTAAATTCAATTGTCGTTCAGTTAATTCCATCATTAAGGACACCTCTGTTGGATGCGTGAAAAAGAGAACTTCTATTTAATATAGTTATAATTTAATCTTTTATAACTCTAACTCCGTTTGTTTTTTAATTCATGAACGCTGTCAAAATACTGATCTAACACGGTCATCAGGTTTTCTGATTAGATCCCCCAAAATATCATCTATTACCCGTTGAAATTCTTTAAAAATGGTTAAATCACCCTTAAAATTCTCTAGATTGCCATATTTATTTGTAAATGCGTCTACCACTTTTGTTAAAGCCTTTCTTGCCATTTGTATTTCTAAATTCTTATCTCCAATACAATAAATTATTAGCTTAGTCCTGTTTGAATCATTTAACTGGTGAGTTAGAAAAACCATCTTGAAATTTTTCATGATAAATGATTCAATATCTGATGAAAAAGTTTGTTCAATAAATGTATTTAAACCGCTTAAAAACCCGCCCCGAAGAACAGGATTGACATTAATCTTATGTTCTTTGTAGTACTGCTTTGCTATTAAGGGGACTCCACCTTTAATAATGCCTATCTCTAAGATTGCCACTTTTCAACTTACCCGAATATTGATCTTAAACGGTCATCAGGTTTCTTGACCAAATCACCTAATATATTATCAATCACTTTCTTAAATTCTTCAAAGATGGCTAAATCAACGCTGAAATCCTCTAAAAAGGAGAAAGATTTGAGGAAAGTTTCCAAAACTTTAGTCAAGGCCTTTTGAGCTAAATCTAAATTCATTTTCTTATCGCAAATGCAATAGCATGTCATTTTTAATGGGTTTGATTCGCTTATGGGATGTGTTAAAAGCGCTATTTTAAAATTTTTCATCGAGAAACTCTCGATGGAATCAGAGAATGCCTCCTCAGCAAAAGAGTTTAAGGCGCTAAAAAATCCACTCCGGAGCAGTGGATCGACTTTCATTTGATATTCTTGGTAGTATTGTTTTTCAACTAGGAGGACCCCCTCTTTAATTAATCCTAATTCGTATATTACCAAGCATACATCCTCATTTGTTAGATCTCATTATTCATTAGGTTTTAAGCTTATATTTAAGCTCTGAAAGGGATTGTTCGCAGAGAATGAGGGGTTCGTTAGGCATACCATGGTCATCGTTCCAATCCACGAGGCGGATGAAGTCATTGTCGTAATCAATGGAAATGCCGTAGACGATGCCTTCGAAAACGCTACATCCGGAATTAAACTCCTTATCGCCTTCAGGTAGGCATTTGGGTGCATGATTGTGACCATTGATGAGATACACGTTCATTAATTCCGAAAGCTTCGCAAAGGAACGATTGAGTTTTTCTTTATTGTAGATATCATTCGCAATCGTTCGTTCATGAACTAGTTTGGCTTGAGGATGTTCCTTCCATCCTTTATCAGGTTTTTTCTTCCCAAACAATATTGTATCAGTAAAGAACTCTATTACTTCCCCTACTCTTGTCCAAATCAACCCTCTAGTACTATCACAATCGCGATTACGACGGTCTACTTGGTGCCCGTGTAAGAGTAAGAATAGATCTCCGATCGTGGCGAATTCGTAGACCTGAATTTGATCCAGTTGAGCATCGCCCCGCAGGTATTTATTTACATAGTCCTGACGGGCCCAAATATTGTCATGATTTCCGCGAAGTTTGACATATCGGTTCTCAGAATGGAATTTCCGGCGGATATCATAGAGCTCGGTGAAATTTTCCCGCTGGAAAGCCCAATGCTCATCATAGCTTTTCATGAAACGTTTTATCCAAAATTCTTCAATATCGCCGAGTTCAATTAAAGTAAAACCCTTCTGATAGTAGGAATTTAATACATGCGCATAGAGTTCTTTATTTTTCCAGAAAAAATCCTCTTTATCCCAGCTCCACGCGAATGCGCCCTGATGAATATCACTCAAAATGAGGTATTTTCCCTCTGGTAGTGCGCGCAGGTTTTCTCTTTTCTTCATAACGTTTAAATTACAATATTTCGCCGCGAGATATTTTGCAATTGTGATTGGGGTCTTCATTTTTTCTTCAATTTTCGATTCTTTAAAGTCGGGGTGGTCGATGATCCAATGCCGATCGCATTGATTCGGGTCAGAATCGCAGGTGCAGGGGGTTGATAACAATATATCGCCGATGGCGTTTTGTTTGGATTTGTTAACCCAAAATCCGAGTTTTTTCTTAATTTTCTTCATTAATTGTTGGCGTTCCAATGCGTCACCTTCATTCTTATTTATTTAAAAAAAGGATTTGGTAATTTATTTGGAGTTTTATTCAGAATCGGGTTCGTAGGGCTGAAATTTTCACCTTTGCTTTTGTTTTTTCTGCTGCATCTTCAAGAACGACATATTCCGTTTTAGATCCAAGTGTGATGGGGACGTCCACTTCAAATATTTTTTTATCCCAATGAACGTCTCGCTCAAACAAGGCAACTTCAAGCTCAACGTCCTTACTATCACCTTGTTCGAGTTCAACAAATTCTGTCCAAAGCGTAAAGTCTTGGCGTGCTGTAAATACTTGATTTTCCATCAAGTGGATCTCTCCGCGGTCAGGGACACGTCTACCTTTCCACTTTCGTTTCACTTTAAAATAGAATTCGCCGCCACGTCCGATGTCATAATCCTCGAGAGTTTTTAAGGAGAGCAACGCTACATTGATGTAATATCTATCTTTGTGCTCGTATTCAAAGGTTTCTCCCTTCGCGCTCGTATCGCGCCCCACCTTATATAGGCGTCTTCCCATTCTTTTTCAACTCAAATACTTCTTGGAATTTCTTTATTGAAGTTATCCACATTTAAAGATAAAAATCATGCTTATTTAATTTGTGAATTATTGTCGTAAAAGTTGAAATCTTAATCAAGGAGAGCTAATTTAATCTTATATTCAACGCATTCAATGCCTTGATTGATCATTGCCAAGCGCTCCTCATCGGAAAGGAACTTGCATTTTTGTTTAGTATGATATTCCACGTAGAATTGGCAAGTATCGCAGAGAATTTCGGGGCGTTTTGGTTTTTCTTCCACTTCCTCGACCACCGGTTTTGGTTTGGGTTTTGGTACTTCTCGAATAACGCGGGTTATTACAGCCTTTTTACGGGTTTGGCTTTTCATGCTAACGTGGCGTAAGTAATAAATGAATCCTCCAAAGCCCAACATTGCTGCTCCACCTGAGATTACAACTAATAAATCAAGAGGTCCCAAGATTAAGCTGAGAACAATGAGAAATCCCCCAAGACTCATTAGAGCAACAGAAATAAACCATCTACCAATTTCATCCATAGTTTTAACCATCCTGATTCTGTAGAGACTGAGAGTTCTACAAATAAATTTACTAATTTCATATTTTAATTAACGTATTTATTGTTTTTTGATTCTTCATGACTTTCACGAGCCGCTCAGGATGGAGTCCATTAACAATATAACAGGACCGATTATATTTTTCAAGAAGAGATGGTAAGTATTTATCAATACAAGAGTGAAAGTCAGCGAGTTTGTCTTTCTTTAAATCAATCTCCGGAATTAATCGCACGTCCTTCCCATGGAATTTTTTAGGATCCCGCGTGTAAATGCCATCTACATCTTTAAGTAAGATGAGTTTTTGAGCACCGAGGCTTTCAGCTATATATGCTGCGATTGAATCACTCGTAACATCCCACGAATGGGGAAGGGGATCTTGCTTAAAAAGATGTTGAAAAGGCATGAAAACTGGTATTTTAGAATTCTCAGAGGCCTCCACGATCTCCGAAATAGAAAATGCAGGTACTCCCACGTCCATGTATTCGAGTAATAGAAATCCTAAAATATTTTCAGTGAAGATAGCCATCCAATGAGCCGTTGTTTCTGATAATTGAAAAGTTTGATAATAATTGCGGACTTGGTTTGCGTAATCGCCGCCTCCTGGTACAATGACAAGGGAGTATTCTACAGCAAGGCTATCCAACGTCTTGCATAATTCCTTGATGGTGCCTTTTTGAAGCACGCTTCCCCCAATTTTAATTACCGCATCCATTTCATGACACCTTAAGTTCTTCAGCTAATAGCAAAGCGATTGCAGCGGCGGGAGATGCGATTGCGCCTTCTAGTCCCAATTCCTGTCTTAAATCATAGATTTGTTTGAATCCCATTGTTTCTGCGACTTTTCTTGCAAGAAAATCGCGTCCGAGTCCGGTAACCACAACTGGAACTGTTAAATCATATTCTTCACGCGATTTCAGCACCTGCGTTAATCCTTCACTTATTTGGTTCAATTGCCGTTCGTAGATATAAGAGGCAATTTCGTAGATTTCACTTTCTGATAACAGGTCTATATCCGAACAGACAACTCGAGCCAGACGTGCCAGCGCATCTTTTCTCGTTTTCTTCCGTCCATCAGCCGTGTCACAAGTGTATTCTTTTTCCGTGATGTGATTTAGAAGTAAATGCACGTCTGCAACCAGTGCAAATTTTTCAAATGAGATGGGAGACGGCTTTCCTTGGACTGGTACTTTGTGGGTAATTGATGGAATGGTGGATCGGAGGGCGCCCGTATATACGAGTTCGCCACTCATTAATCGGTCAGGGTCAGTTTTTCCAATTGTATTGGGGAGCCCTTTGGAGATTGGAATGATGTCGGTGGTCGTGCTCCCAATATCCATTAAAATACAGTTTGGAAATTTCTTACCTACGTACATTGCAGTGGCAACCCAATTTGCTGAAGCAACTGCCATGTAATCATCTAAAGCATCTTGAAGGGGCAGAAAAGTATTGTATGAACTAATGATTTTTTTTGGAATTCGTGGCATCATTTTAGTAAATGTAGTTAAGACGTGAGTTACACCCTCACTTTTCGTATAGTAGGCATCTGATACTTCTGCAGTGAGTGTAATTCCGAAGGCATCAATCTGATTCTTGCCTGCTAACTCTCTAATAATGCCTTCAAGTAGTTCTGGTAACTCCACAGGGTTATGAAGCCACATAGGATAGAATTTTGAACTTATTTTTAGAGTGTATTCATTAGAGGATGAGTAAATGACGAAAGCGCCTTTGATATTTACGCCACCAATATCAAATCCCACTACATTTACCATTTCTCACTCACAATCATATAGTAAATTGAAAAAGGATATAATTATTACCATAACTTTTAAGGAGAAATCCGATAACTTTTAACTAAATAATCAAACCTAATTATTATATCTCCCAAACGGATTAATTTACGTAACTTTGTACGTGATGAGAAAATGAAGAGAGTAGTTATCATTGGTGGTGTTGCAGGAGGGGCAAGTGCGGCGGCGAGACTCCGTCGCCTAGATGAAGATGCTGAAATCATTATGCTGGACAAGGGGCCATACGTTTCATGGGCAAATTGTGGGTTGCCTTACTTCGTTGGAAACATAATACGAGAGCGAAGAGCATTAGAGCTGGTTAGACCCTCCACCTTTAAAAAAAGATTTAACATCGATGCGCGAGTTAATCATGAAGTGCTTTCTATTGATCGAGAAAACAGGACGGTTTTAGTGAAAGATTTAGTCAAAGGAGAAGAATATAACATTACCTATGATTATCTCATATTGTCACCTGGTGCTAAGCCAATTAAGCCACCTTTCCCAGGAATTGATTTTGTCCCAGTCTTCTTGCTAAGAACAATCCCCGATGCGGAGGCGATTCGAGAATTTATTGATAATAACCAACCGCAGCAAGCCGTTATTGTAGGAGGGGGATTTATAGGACTAGAAATGGCTGAAAATTTTCGCGAACGAGGGATTCAGGTCACAATTATAGAAATGCTCGATCAGGTAATGCCTCCACTTGACAAAGAAATGGCTCAATTTATCCACAAGGAATTGATTTTGAATGATGTCACCCTGATCTTAGAAGATGCAGTCGAATCCTTTGGAAGGACTGAGGAAAATAGACCTTTTGTGAAGACTAAAAGCGGAAAACTTATTGAGACTGATTTAATTATTTTATCCATTGGAATTCGACCTGAAACGAAGTTAGCAAAAGATGCCAATCTGGAAATAGGACCAAAAGGACATATTGTTGTTAATACTCACATGCAAACATCAGATCCTTCGATTTATGCTGTGGGGGATGCTGTTCAAGTTATAGATCTACAAACAAAGCAACCTGTGGCCATTCCCTTGGCAGGACCTGCAAATAAGCAGGGCCGCATTGCAGCTGAGAACATTTGTGGCCGAAATATCGAATATAAAGGTATTCTTGGAGCGATAGTTGTGAAACTTTTCGATATGACAATTGCAGCCGTAGGACTTTCAGAGAAGGCATTAAAGCAGAATAATATTCAATATGAGAAAATTTACCAACAACCTAGTAATCATGCGGGATATTACCCAGGAGCTATTTCAATGGCATTTAAATTGCTCTTTGAAAAACCATCAGGGAAGATTTTAGGAGCTCAAATAGTGGGAGGACCAGGGAGCGAAAAACGAATAGATGTGCTATCTGCAATAATAAAGATGGGAGGCACTGTTTTTGATTTAGAGGAATTAGAATTAGCCTATTCGCCACCATATAATTCTGCGAAAGACCCAGTGAATATGGCAGGGTTTATCGCTGCAAATGTGCTTAAAGGGGATCATCCTATTTGGCATTGGTATGATATAGATATGATAAAGCAGAAAAATGGCCTTATATTAGATGTAAGAACACCAAGAGAATATAAAAGAGGAACCATTGAAGGGGCGATTAATATCTCCGATCTAGAACTAAGAGAGCGACTGAATGAAATCCCTAAGGATAGTCCTGTTTTTTTATTTTGTGCCGTTGGTTATAGAGGATATCTTGCATCGAGAATCCTTCTACAAAATGGATACAGAGAAGTTTATAATTTATCGGGTGGATATAAAACATATGAAGTTGCAGGTGCTACGTTAGAAGATCTTATCAAGAGATATAATAGATTATGAGAAATGATTAAATATATTGAAAAGGAATAATTTAAATCAAGAAAATATTAAACAATCGAGATGGCTTATGAGTCACTGGTCCGAAAAGGAACTAAAACTCCTTAAGAAATTGGTGAAAAAGAACAAGTCAACGAAAGAGATCGCCAAACAGTTCGAAAAAAAGGGATTTAATAAAAATATTTTTATGATTATCTCCAAAGTCCGCTCGCTTCCTGAATTACGCCCCTATTATCAAAATGAGGAATGGACTTTGAATGATCTTGGTAAGTTTGCTGACCTCCTGAAGAAACGAAAAAAGCCGCTTGAATTGGAATAGGAAAAAAATTATGAAGGATTAAAAAATAATACTGTTTTATGAAAGAAATTCCTAAAAGTGAGATGCTTTTATTTTTTGATCTAGACGATGAGTATAAACTTGACGCACCCGAGAAGGAAATCCCAGTTAAGTTCCGGGTACTAAACAGAAGTCATAAAGATTACATGCTCACGTTCCGTATAAGGTTTTCCGTGAGTATGGACGTGAAAATTGTTGAAGATTACAAAGAGGTTGCCACGAAAAAAATTTTACCGGGCGATGATTTCGAAGCTGAGACGAGATTAATATTATTAGGAAAAGGAAAACAGTGGATACTCATCACAGGATCTTTTAGCACCGCCAATAAGGATCGTACTTTTCAAATAAAACTTCCTTTTAAAATCAAATAACATTTCTTTCATAAAACTGACAAGTAGGTTTTTATCATGCCTCGAAATTTAATTGATTTATCAAAAATCCTCCCCATTTCCCTTGAAAGAGTGAAGAAATACATTAAATGTACGCATCTTTGGAAAGCCATGTCCCCAATCCCTGAAAAGGACATGAAATTTGAGTTCATTGACGAAAATACGGTTCATCAAGACGTCAAATACACCTTCACGATTGGATTGACGGGATTGATTAAACATACTGCACACATCGTGCAAGAGGTAAAATTTGAGGAAATAGAAGACAATAATTATAGTCTCACGATTGAGAAGAGTAACGAAGTCGCAAAATCGGATTTACGCATTACATTGGAAGATATGGACGATAAAGTAAACGTGAAGGTTGCCCTCGTTCAGCTCTATTTCAAAAGTGGCGTCCTTGAGTTAGTTGGGAAGCGAGTCGTGGTCAACCGGTTTCGCGCTGAAATCCGCAAGTTACTAAAAAGGGTTGCCCAAAAACTTCGCGATGGGTCCTTAGAGCCAGTTTTTGCAAAATGTGATGAGGAATTAGAAAAAGCTGAAGCCGAATAAATATTTATTAATGAAACCTTGACACACAATAAATCATGGAAAATGAACAACAATCAGTTATAAAAATTATAAGTATTATTACCGTGTTCTATGTCGTTCTTTCGCGGATCCTTTTACTTGAAGTTGTTTCACTGATAGGAAGCGAACTTGAATATCTGTATATTACATTTGGAGGAATTTCAATCGATGTATATAAATCATTATTGGTTCAGGGAATCATACATGTAGTTTCGTCAGTGGCCTTACTGGTTCTTATTTACATTCCTTTTAAAAACCGTAAATTTGAGCGCTATTTATGGTTGATATTTGGAATATTTTTATTGGTCCAACCTGCTTTTTTAACAGCTATTGGAGTAGTACTGATTTTCTATAGTAGACAAATAAAGAGTAGTGACGAGGGGACCATAAACCAAAAGGAGGGGATCCAAATTTGACACTTTCGCAAAAAGCAAAACTTGTAAAAATCTATTCAATCTGCATTCTTTGCCTTACAGCATTGGTGGTTGGAATTTTTTTCTGGTTCTATGCGATTGAGAAATATGCCTGTAATTTATATCACTATAACGTGCAATTCGTGCCAGGTGACACCACTGCAGAAAACAATATAATTAATCAAAGCATGAGAGCTCTGCTAGAAATGTATGAAAATCATCCCAATTGGAAATTCACGATAGAAATTTCAGGATACGGATTACAAATAATGTACGAGAGATTTCCTGACGTGCTAGCCTTATTCCGTAAATTAAATGTAGAGACGCAGCAATTAGAACTTGTCTCATCGCCCTATTCTGATCAACTCTCGGTGGCATACCCTTCCACTGATATTTTGAAAGCAATTAACTTTTCATTGAGCAAAGCTAAAGAATTAAATTTAACACCATCAAAAGTGTTATTCTTGCAAGAATCGCAATGGTTGGAGGATTCTTACATATTAGAAGAGTATTACGATTACTTCGTGGTTAATAAAGAGGCATTTTCATACTATTATCCTGAGGTTGAAGCGAACCGAGTGTATTCTTATATAGGGCTGAGTGGAAAAGAAATTAAAGTAATTACGGGGGATTATATCCCTAATTTTGATTTAACAGGCGCCCTAATTTTTACTTATTTAGGTGATGGGGAAGCTACAAACACGGATAGCTATGGCAACCATTTTCAATTAAAGGAAGATGAACAAGCAACTTACGAAGCCACTTTAAAACAATTAGAGAATCTTGGTTGCATTTTAAGTACAGTTGAGGAAGCTGCAGAAAAGTCAGAATCTAGGAAATTAGAAAAACATATCAATGATTTCGGAAATTTGCCCGATGCTTTCTGGAACATGAGAGATTGCCTCGGAGCGTATCGTTGGATGGGAGATAACTCACATCCAAAAGTAATGCCTGTGGAATTCTATGGGGAGAGAACAATTTGCGCAGAAAATGACGGAGAATTATTGGCGGGTAATTACAGAACAAGAAATTTCATATTAATGGTAGAAACTCTCTATCAAAATACATCAAGCTCTCTGAATAGCACTGAAAAACTGTGGTGTCAAGGTAATCTCACTGAGGCGTGGAAACACCTCATTCTCGGAGAAGTCTCTGATTCGACGGGGTGGAGTCCCTACTGGATTGAAATTAATTATACTTTAACACATGCGAGTATCGCCACGAATTATGCAAATAATGCGCTTACAATCATAAAAAATAAGCTGGGAATAACGAATTTCAATGTAAGCGTTTATCACAATACGGTAAATGCGTCTGATTTCGAAGTCATTAACAAAGTTTCCGTTACTGAATCGGATGCCATACATCTGCCTCAAGTATATGGTGCCAATAATTACAGTATTGAATTAAAAAATTGTAGCTGGTATGGTTTCGATTTCCAGGACGTGAGAGTAACGGTGAATATCTCAGGTATATATCAATTTGAAATAAGGTTCGAAGGTTTAGGGAAATGGATGGGCTACTCTTCTGCGTTATTAGTAGATGCGGTTCATTATGTGAATAGAGATGATTTCGCAGAGGATGTAATACTTCCTGGCGCCAACGGATTCTATTATAGCCAAGCTCTCGGATTAGGTATGATAAAAAATTGTTCGCAGAGGCATACTGCGGGTTTTTTTAATGGTGATGCATTGATATTTCCGGAAATAGGATTTAACCAGGTTTTCATTTCAAATTGGTCCACCTCTGTAGTTACCCATCAATTTTTCGTCTATCAAGGGACTGCTGACAATGCTTCACGGTTAGCTAACATGATAAATTCTTACCCAATAGGAATTATATGAGGAGAGAGGATGTGTTAAAAATGGAAAAACAACAGAAATTGAAAGAAGATCGAGGAGATTCTCAGGGAACAAATGAATTAAAGCACTCTTTAGGATTACTTCAAATTTCAACTGGGTTGTTATACTTAGTGATATTTCTCATTTATTGGATCTTTTTGTCATCTATCATCACTTTTGTAGTCGGACTCTTAGAAGAAGAGCTATTGTTAGTTGTATTGCAGGTTATAAATGGGGTTTTTATTTTTTTTGCTATTGTTAGTGTTTTGAATCTAATTTTTGGGACCATGGCTCTAAAGAATTATTCTTTTAACACAAAACTTGAAAAAGTTTTGAGGATAAATTCGATATTATCACTGTCCTTATTTCCAATAGGCACGATTTCCGGATTAATAGTTTTAAAAAACTTTAAACAAATGGTGCAATAGATCTTAACAGGTTGAGATTTCCCCCATCTTTATTTTTTAATTACAACAAGGTTTTTATGTTCATTTTGTGTGACTTAAGAAAAGTGATGTGAGATGTTATCCGAAATCCGATGGCATGGTCGAGGTGGCCAAGGCGCCATAACAGCGGCACAGATCCTGGCAGAGGCTGCCTATTACCACCACGACATGTACATAACTGCATCGCCTTCTTTCGGAGCAGAACGGCGAGGCGCGCCCATTACGGCGTCAACTCGCATTTCTGACGAGAAAATCCGGTTACGTTCTCAAATTACAAAACCAGATATCGTCATTGTTTTGGATGAAACGTTGTTAAAAGATGTAGATGTTACGGCGGGTTTAAAAGATGGCGGTGTATTAATTATAAATTCGTCAAAACGCCCTGAAGAATTGAATATTAAAGGTAATTACAAAATTGTCACGGCGGATGCTACAAAAGTAGCCTTAGATTTAGATTTACGGGCAGCAGGATTGCTTGTAATGAATACTCCAATTCTGGGTGCAGTGGTTAAAGCCACCGACTTGGGAATCAGCCTAGAAGATATCCAAGCTACCATTAAAAGACATTTTCCTGGCAAACCTGGAGAAAGAAATGCAGAAGCTGCCCAAAAAACTCATGAAATTACCATGATTGAATGATGTGATTGAAAATGGGTAAAAAGAAGCTCAAAGATTTAGAAGTCCCTATTTGTTCAGCATCAGTTCCCTTTGAAGGAGAGGGAGGGCGAACTGGAAGCTGGAGAACGGAACGTCCCATACTAGATCCTTCAAAATGCGCTGCAGTAAAGCAGAATAAATTAGTTTGCCTGCAATGTTGGCTTTATTGCCCAGAAGGAACTGTATCTCGGACGATCCCGCCCCAAATCAATTATATTTATTGTAAAGGCTGTGGTATTTGTGCGGAGGAATGCCCTTCGAAAGCCATTACAATGGAAGATGAATCGAAATTCGAGGATTGAAAATGGGTGAAAAACTAGTTTTAAATGGAAATCACGCGGCAGCTCACGCTTGTAAAGGAACTCGAGTTCAAGTAGTCGCTGCCTATCCGATTACACCGCAAAGCCCTGCTACTGAGCTATTATCACAATTCGTTGAGCGTGGAGAATTAAAAGCAAATTACGTGTGTGTAGAATCTGAGCATAGCGCGATGACTGTCTGCATTGCCGCGAGTTCAACAGGGGCGCGGGTGTTCACTGCGACTTCCGCCAATGGACTTGCACTTATGCATGAACAACTCCACTGGGCAGCAGGGGCACGCCTTCCTATCGTTATGGCGTGTGTTAATCGGGCTGTAGCCGCCCCCTGGAATGTTTGGACCGATAATCAGGATTCTATCGCCCAACGTGATACTGGTTGGATTCAATTATATTGTGAGGATAACCAAGAAATTTACGATACCATAATTCAAGCATATAAAATTGCTGAACAGGTCTATAGTCCGGTGATGGTCTGTTATGATGGGTATATTCTCTCTCACACCCTTATGCCTGTTGAAATAATTGATCAAAAGGCACTTGACGAGTTTCTCCCGCCCTTTAAACCATACGTTACGCTCGATCCTGAAAATCCTCGCGTCCTAAATCTCGTTACCTTCCCCTGGATTCGACATGATCATCCCGACATCGAAAGATTTGGAGGATATCCCGAAATCCGGTACAAGTTACAGCAGTCACTTCGTGCATCGTATGACGTGATCAAGCAAGTAGATGAAGGGTTTGGCAAGAAGTTTGGTCGAAAATATGGGTTTTATAAGGAATATAAGTGTTCTGATGCTGAATATATCATGTTGGCCATTGGATCCCTCGCATCAGAGGCAACGGTTGCCGCCGATGTATTAAGGGAGGAAGGATATAAGGTAGGCGTGCTAAGCCTCAAGCTCTTCCGCCCCTTTCCTGATAAAATATTAGCAACATTTGCGGAACAGGCAAAAGCCTCCACGTTTATTGTTATTGATCGTAATCTAAGCTATGGGTACGAAGGGGCCATTAACACGGAATTCAAAGCTGCGCTCTTCACCCATCACGTCCAAAAGAACGTGCACGGCTACTTACTCGGCATTGGAGGGAGGGACGTGGATGTCAATCAGATCGCCAGTACCGTGAAGAACTCGAGTCAAGTGAGCGAGACCGGTCAAACTGATAAAGAGGTTGAGTGGTTAAACGTAATGAAGTGAGAATCATGCCAGAAAAATTATTACCACGAGATTTACCTGAAGAGGAATTAATAT
>JABXJT010000110.1 GCA_013375455.1 Candidatus Helarchaeota archaeon
ATTTTACTGCATGCAGGTTAAGGACGAGGATCCCGTCTCCCGTTTAATAATGGAATTTTCCAGGTTCAATCCAAGAGAATGCCTAATTCCACAATTTCTCATGAAAAATGAGGAGCTCATCTCGAATCTGAGGCAAAATTTTGAAATTACATTTTCGCCCTACGATGAATTCTATTTCTCATATGACCACGCGAAACAAACCCTACTAGATCATTTTCAAGTCCTTTCTTTGAGCGCCTTCGGGATTGAAGAATCGCCCCTCGCGCTTCAAGCCTCCGGTGCCATCGTTTCCTACCTTCAGGAAACTCAAAGAGGGCCGGTCCAAAACATCCAACAATTGAAAACCTATCACCTTGACGACTACATGTACCTGGATGCCGCTTCAATTCGAAATTTAGAACTCATTAAAAACATGCGCGATGGATCTTCAAAAGGCACGCTTCTCGAGGTGATTTCTCATACCAACACGTCAATGGGACGCCGATTACTGCAGAACTGGCTGCTGCATCCCCTTCAAAATCTAAATGAAATAAATAAGCGCCTGGATGGAGTTCAGGAATTAAAAGGGAACACGATTTTACGGGCTGACATCAATGAGCTCTTGACCCAGACTGCTGATATCGAACGGCTGATAAGCCGGATCAATTATAAGCGCACTAACATAAAGGACGTTCTCGGATTAAAAGAAACGCTTCAATTGGTCCCAAAATTCTCTGAATTACTCGGATCTACTGGAAGTACAATTCTCAATGAAATAAAATCATCCTTAACGGGTTTACCATCCATTGTTCAACTCATTGAAGACGCCATCATATCCGACCCTCCCGAAAAAATTTCTCAAATAATTAAAGCTGGTTATAATGAGGAACTGGACCGCCTCCGCGCATCGGTTAAAGAGGGCAAGAAGTACATCGCAGATTTAGAGGCAAAAGAGCAGCGCAGAACTGGAATTAAATCTCTCAAGGTTCGCTATAACAAAGTGTTCGGGTATTATATTGAGGTCACGAAGTCTAATTTAAAACTCGTCCCAAAAGAATACATCCGAAAACAAACGCTCGTTAATGCAGAACGGTTCATCACGCCTGAACTCAAGGACTATGAGGCGATGGTCCTCACTAACCAAGATCAAATTGACGAACTAGAAAAACAGCTTTTCGATGAAGTTTTAGAACAGATTTGCCAAAAAACCAAGGAAATTCAAACTATCGCCAGCGCCCTTGCGCGCCTCGACGTGCTCGCGAACTTTGCAGAAATTGCACAAAAGAACAACTATACGTGTCCTGAGATGACTAACGATCTCTCCATCGAAATTCAAGAAGGCCGCCACCCAGTCATCGAGCAGATCGTCATCAATGAACCTTTCATCCCAAATGATGCCAACTTGGATTGTAACGAGAATCGGTTATTGATCATAACTGGACCGAACATGGCTGGCAAATCAACGTACCTTCGGCAAATCGCCTTAATCTGCCTGTTAGCTCAAATTGGCTCTTTTATCCCGGCCAAAAAAGCGAAATTAGGCATGGTTGATCGCATCTTCACGCGAATTGGCGCCGTGGATGATTTGACCCGACGGCAATCCACGTTCATGGTCGAGATGATTGAAACTGCCACGATTTTAAATCAAGCTACCCAGAAAAGCCTTATTATACTAGATGAAATTGGGCGTGGTACTGCTACGTTCGATGGGCTCTCAATCGCATGGGCCGTCGCTGAATATATACACGATAACATTGGTGCCAAGACGCTTTTCGCCACACATTATCACGAACTCACCGAACTTGTTAATTTTCTTCCAGGAACCAAAAATTATAACATCGCCGTGGCTGAATCACACGGAAAAATCCACTTTCTCCGCAAGGTAATGCCTGGACCTACGTCAAAAAGCTACGGAATACAAGTTGCCAAGCTGGCAGGATTACCAAACTCTGTTACTGAAAGAGCAAACGATATTTTGACTCAGATAGAGCGCCAAAGCCAACTTCAACTGTCTGGAGAGAAAATAACACGAGAAATTAAGAAAATTCCGAAAGAAAAAACTAAAAAAAGCGTGAAACAAAAAACACTCTTAGAAATGTAATTCACCTTCAGCTCATTCGGTTTTCCATCTTCATACCGAAGATTGCCCCAATCTTACTTAAATACGCATTTTTGATTCCCATTCTCCCACCGAAAATTGCCCCAACCTAGTATAAATAACATTAATGAATTACAATAAACAGAAAATCCTCAGGAAAAGAGAAAAGGTAGGGGTTTAATCCTCTTTTAAAAATAAATGAGTTGGTTTAAATGAAAAAGAAACTTTTTTTCACTATTATTTTGATTTTTATCCTTGGATTCAACATCTTTTTTATCTTTTCAACTGTAAATTCTAATCCAGAACGTTTTACATCCGGAATTGAAAATCCATTAGTTGACGCTTCAGATATTACGGTTACCGATCCCCCAGATCTAAATTTGGCTATTGAAGATTCATCTAATCATACCATTTCTTGGAACCTCACTGACGAGGGTCCTTTTGATTATTTAGGAGTTTACAGCTTTACAGATGATTCAAATGGCGCAGACCCAGCGGGTTGGATCACGTATGAAGATCCTGGTACAAGCATAGAAGTGATAGAGGAACTTGCAGGACATCACAAGGTAGTGGATATCTATGATGGGAGTTCCTCATATCGTGCGGCAATGTCCGATTTTTATAATGATATCACCACTGGGACCATTGAATTTTGGTGTTATGGAGCGCAGTCAGGGAGTGATAATTATTTACAATTAATTTTAATAGGTGAGGGCCTGCAAGGGGTAACTATAATTTACGATATAGATGCTCAGAAACTCAAGTATTATGATACCATGTACCGCGATATATGTAATATGTCAAACAATGTTTGGCATCATATTCGGTTACAATTTAATTGCACGACTGATACCTTCGATATTTGGGTCAATGGAGCACCAGAGGGCTCCAACTTAATGTTTTATAATGCGGTGACCTCCATAAATCGAACACATTTCTATTCGGGTGTAGCAGCCTCAGGTGGTTTTCATTCTTATGTTGATGCGGTTGATTATTCCTGGGCCCCTGGCTATTACCCGAACCGGAACATGGACGTTGGTCCAGTGGATTACCTCGGAGCATACAGCTTTACAGAAGATGTTGATGGATCGCATCCTATTAATTGGACCGTATTAGAACTCCCTACTACTAAGGTAGAGGTTCAAGCCGAAAAAGGAGGGCATCATAAGGTTGTCCATTTAGAAATGACTGACTCAGAATATCCCCAATGTTGTGAAATTATAGATGATAGCTGGACTTTTTCACAAACCACTGGGACGATGGAATTTTGGGCGTACATTCACGAGATACCAGAATGGAACGCAGGAGGTGATGTTCCGGCTTTTCATTGCAATGGGGGAAATTCCACCATAACAACTATGGGATTTTTGATAGGGTTTCATAAGAGTGGAAATAAAATCCAGTATGGCGTGGGTAGTCTGACATGGTTCGATACGGGCGCAATTTGGACAGAAGATATCTGGCAGCATTATCGGGTTGATTTTAATTGTACAACAGATACTTTCGATCTTTTTCAAGATGGAATACAGATCGGTGATGACTTACCTTTTAGATTTGCACAAACCTCACTTCAGACATATGAGTTAGGTTTTGGTTGGCCCCAAAGCTCCAACATGAATGGGAGCGTCTGGATCGATGCCGTTGACTATTCTTGGGCGCCCGGCTATTACCCGAACCGGAATATGAATTATACCATCCCTCCGAGCCAGGTTTTGAGTTATGCCATATTTATTAATGGAACTCAGCAAACGGCGTGGCAACAATGGAGTGGACAGGTTCAAGTGGATCATAACGTGAGTGCGCCGAATTTGGGGATCGGCATTCATAACGTATCTTTAGTTTATAATGATAGGAATGGTCTCTGGTATCATGATGATATAATTGTTTTCGTCAACATGACCGTCGTAGCTGATTGGAACGTACCGCCCAGTTTAGAAATAGAAATTGACATAGGACGGGATAGAGATTGTACCCTCAGTTTCAATTTTACTAATACCGGAAACGCGACGCTGGTTGATTTGAATTTCTCCATAATTCTTTTACCGACGAGCTGGAGCGCAATCCCGTATTTTCAAACATGTAGCCAACTTGATCCCGGAGAAACCATCGTAGTATCATTCCTAATTACCGTAGGCCCCTCCGATAAAGAATTTCTTGAACAAGTAGGTATCAACTTCACCGCAACTGTATGGGAAACGGGAGAACCAGTGAGCGACTCTATTACGGTTTGGATTGCAGGATTTAAAGATAAGAATATAACATTCTGGATAATTCTCGTGATTGGGAGTAGTGCGGCTGTAGCGACCACGAGCTACGTGATCATTCGGAAGAGACGGGTCTCCTTTGAGGAACCTAAACTTAAGACTAAAGCTAAATCTCTCGCTTCCTTGAAACGGCAAATTTCCACGGATTTTCCAGGAACCTATTCCGTATTATCGGTGGAGTTGATGGAAAGAATTAATAGTCTTAAGGATCTAACAGATAATGAAAGAACCCTTTTGATTCAATATGCTAGTCAACTGGATGAAGAAGAGGCACTTAAGTGGCTTGATAACTTAAAAAATCTCCAAGTGGATTGATTGTTCTAGTAAGGGGGAATCCCTTGTCTTTCGATGGATATGGGAAGCGTTACTGGAAAAAGGACCAACTCAATATCCTTCATAAAACAATTATTAAAGTAGCACTTGCATTACGTAGGAAAACTCGTGTTTTTGATATGATCACCCTTTTTGAAAAATGTTGCCAGGAGATTCCAAACCCAGAGCCTGAAATCTATCAAGCCCTTAAGGAACTTTACCAGATGAATTACATAGTTGAAGGAAAAAGACTGATAAAACATGAAATTTTAGAAAATGAAAAGCGAAAAGAGATATTTGAATATATATTAAAATATCCTGGTGCGCATAAGCGTGAAATTAGAAAACTTTTTGCTTTAGGTGCCTACGAAGCTCATGTACATTTAGCATTTCTCATGACCTTTGGATTTATTCGCAAGAATATTTATAAAAATAGGAATGTCTATTTTCCAATTGATTTTGAAGAATCTAAAGAGTTGGAAACCTTAATTTTACGGAATGAAACAACAAAAAAAGTATTTGAGTGTATCCAGGCACACGAGCAGGTTCGGTTATCGGAGTTAAGTGATTCACTTCAAATTCCTTACACTACAATTCAATCCCATCTTCAGGATTTATTAGAGGGAGAACTCATAGAAAAAATCCAGCAAGATAAGATAACTTATTATGTTTTAACGGGGTCAAAAGACTACGAGAGAGCCGTAGAGGTTAAGCGAGAATATGATTATGTGGGTGGAAAAATTCGCTTTAAAATTGCAGTTCGTAATTATACAGATATGGCAATCCACAATGTTGGCATCAATGTTAATCCCTCAGATCAATTTATAACCGATACCCCCCAGCAGGTCATTGCGAATCTTCCCCCAGATTCCACGCGAGGAGTAGACTTCAATCTAACTCCCCTTACCTGCGGACATTCAACCGTGTTTGGCTCGGTTTCTTTTCAAGATGCCTATGGGAAAGCGCATTCGATAACCATTGATCCAAAGGAGATCAGCATCAAATGTCCTCTAGTGACTCCATTAACGGCAACCCAAGATGAAGTGAATGATTGGATTCAAAATCTAAAGAAGGGCACGACCAAGATTAGCTATCAAGACATTCCAGACGGGGAAGCTTTCCGGATTGGGAGGGAACAAGTGAGTGCATTAGATCTAAAAGAGATAAAAGTTGATTCTAATGAAATGTGGGGCTTCTATTCTGGTCAGGTAAAGGTCACGGGGAAAAATACTGTTGTAAAAGTAAGCATAGTCGAATCAAATATTGTTCTTGACGTGTGGGCGGATGATCTGAAACAAACTACGGGATTTATTGCTTATATAACTAATTTAATTAATATTGCACTGGAAATTTCTTATAGAGTAACTCGAAAAACCGAAGATATCACGAGAAAAATTACTAACTTGATGAAAATAAGCTCAATCGCCGATGAAGCTTTCACCATCAGCCATGAACTGGGGAGCATTCAGGAAATTACAGCAAAGCTCTCTAAGATGCAAGAATTAATGCAAGAAGCATTGCCAGATTCAATTCTAATCCAATCAATGAAAATCTGGAATTCGAAATTAACGAGTATTTTCGATCCAAATGTACCTATTGACGCCGCAATCGCAATCGAATTCCAATTTACCAACATTAGATGGATGTACAAAATTCATGAGTTAATTCAAACGCATATTAAAATGTATCAAGAAACTTTCAAAGATCTTACACAAATTTCTGGCGATTTTTCTACAGGGTTAAATATCATCACTCAAAGGATTGCAGAACATGAAAAAAACTATGGACTCGGAATCATTTCGTATTTGATGATTTTGGATAAGAAAAGTGGTCTCACTCTCTTCCAGAAAAATTTAGGAGACCTCAAAATCAATCCGGACCTTGTAGGAGGGTTCCTCCATGCCCTCCAAAGCTTCGGACTTGAAATTTCAGCCTCTGAAGCATCAATGAAGACATTGACATATGAAAATTATCAATTTCAAATCGAAACGGGAGAGCTCGTGCGAGTAGCGCTGATTCTCAGGGGAACACCCAACCAATTTTTGATTTCAAGATTGCAGAAATTTACCCATCAATTCGAACGAGATTTTAAGAACCAAATAATTCAATTTAGCGGCAATACGAACGTGTTTAATGAAGTAAATAATTTACTTGAAACTCTTTTTACATAAAAACCGATTTATTAATTATTCAGATGGAAAGCTTGTCCGGCCCGACCTCAAAAAGTTATGGTATCCAAGTAGCCAAACTTGCCGGATTACCCAACACGGTTATTGAAAGAGCAACTGACATTCTTACTCAAATAGAACGACAAAGTCAGCTTCAACTCTCTGGCGAAAAAATAATCCGTGAAATTAAGAAAATTCCAAAAGATAAAGCCAAAAAAATTACTAAACAAAAGACTCTTTTTGAAACCTAATTATTTTAAGTTAACCAGATTTGTCATTTTAATACCGAAAATTGCCCCACTTTAATAATAAATATTTAAATTTAAAAAATATTATTAACCTAATAGAAACAGAGTGTTTTTTCTGATTTATGTAGGGGTCGCTTATTTGTCATTTAAATCCTATGGGAAGCGTTACTGGAAGGGGAATCAATTAAACATTCTTCACATAGTTATTCTTCGCGTAGCTGAAAAATTGAGGGAAAAAAATGTAACTTTTGATATAGAAACTTTATTTGAAAGATGCCGCAAGGAACTTCCACATCCAGAACCGGAAATCGGCCAAGCCATTCGGGAGCTATATCAAATGAAATATTTGGTTGAGGGAAAAAGACTCTTTAAAGATGAAATCCTCCAAAATGAGAAACGCCAAAAAATATTTGAATATGTTTTAAAAAACCCAGGCACCCATGAAAGAGAAATCAGAAATATTTTTAATTTAGGAGCGTATGAAGCACGTATTCATATAAGATTTCTAATAAAATTTGGATTTATACGAAATAAAACTTTTAAAAACAGAAATATTTATTTTCCCATCACCTTTAATGAATCGCAAGAGATAAAAACGCTCCTTTTACGAAATGAAAAAAACCGAAAAATTTTTGAATTTATTAAAATGCATCAGCAAGTTCGCTTATCTGAAATATCGAATCATTTACAAGTAAGTCATTCCACCATACAACCCCATATTAAGGATTTATTAGAGAACGACCTTCTAAGAAAAATCCAGCAAGATGGAATATTTTATTACACTTTAACTAAATCTCCAACCTAAATAAATGAAATAGAGGTTAAATCAACATACATTTCCAAAGAAAATTTAATTAAATAACGAGTAAGCACGTATAGTCCTTACAAGGTAAAACATAAACGAAATAAAAATTATTTTTTTATTTGTGTTTTAATTCAAACCATAAAAGAGAAATGTATTTAACTCTTCTGAGTGTAGAAATGAATAGATTTTTGAAATTGATGGTAATTCTTTATATAATTTAAAAATTCTTTTAAAATTCTTACCAAAATCTCTCTCTCCTATTTCATCTGCCAAAAATTGCTCCAACTTGTTTTAAATATTAATAGTTGACATCTAAAGTATGAGGATATAAGGAAATAGAAAGGATGGGATAAATCCCAGAAATGTATTTTATGAAGGTAATTCTAATGAAACGAAAATCTATCTTTGTATTGTTATTAATTTTTCTTCTTACTTTAAATATTCTTCTTGTTATGATGGAAAAACATCCCCGATCTGATGAATTTTCCACCAATTATTCAAATGAAATATTAAACGTTTCTAATGTCGACGTTACTCCTCCCTCTGATTTGGACTTAATGGTTCAGGATCCAACGAATCATACTATTTCTTGGTCTCTTACTGAAAACACGGGGGATTATCTCGGATTATATAGCTTCACGGAGGATTCAGTAGGAAGTAATCCAAATGGATGGACAGTCAGCGAGGGAGTAAATACCTATTGCGACGTTATTGCTAATAGCGACAATCATCGAAAAGTCGTAGAACTTTGGG
This sequence comes from Candidatus Helarchaeota archaeon, assembly GCA_013375455.1. The sequence continues at coordinate 8,628 of JABXJT010000110.1, forward strand.
ATTCTAACAGTGGAGGGATTGTTATGATGCAAGATTCAATTAGTCGAGTGGCAGGAACGGTGGAATTCTGGGTTCGGGCAAATTACATCTCAAATACACAGTTCAATCTTATTCTAGAGCAATCTTATTCTGTTGAAAACATCAATTTCATCATCAGGAGAAACTCGGGTACCAACTGGATTGGACTCTACACCACTTACACGGAATCCTTTACCCCAGATACGTGGTATCACGTCCGGCTAGAGTTTGATTGTACAACGGATAAGGTGAAATATTGGCTGAATAGTAATTATAAGGGTGAATTCAACTTTAACGTCCCCACAACGAGTATTAATAATGTCCGGGTTCAGACCTCTGGGCCGTTCGCTTATGCCGGCTGTCGTGTCTGGGTTGACGCAATCGATTATTCCTGGGCGCCGGGGTACTATCTTAACCGAAATATGAATCAAGGAACTACCAATTTAACCTACGCGGTCTATGAAGATGGAATCCAAGAAACAAATTGGCAACAATGGACTGGTTCGGTTCAGATAGATTATAATGTAAGTGGGCAAAATTTAGGGGTAGGTATTCATAACGTATCATTGGTTTATAATGACGAGTATGGGCATTGGTACCACGATGACGTAACTGTTTCCGTAAATACGACAGTCGTGGCTGATTGGAACGTACCGCCCGATTTAGAAATTGAACTTGAGGTAGGACGAGATAGAGACTGTACCGTCAGTTTCAATTTTACTAATAACGGAACTGCGACGCTGGTTAATTTGAATTTCTCGATAGCTATTTTACCGACAAGCTGGAGCGCCATTCCGTATTCTCAAGCATATAGCCAACTTGATCCCGGAGAAACCATCGTAGTATCATTCCTAATAACAGTGGGGCCCTCCGATAAAGAATTTTTTGAACAAGTAGACATCAACTTTACGGCAACTGTAATGGAAACGGGTGAACCAGTGAGTGACCTCATTACAGTTTGGATTGCAGGGTTCAAACACAAGAACATAACATTCTGGATAATCCTCGTAATTGGGAGTATCTCGGCAGTTGCAACCACGAGTTTTGTCATCATTCGTAAACGGAAAGCCGTTTCAACTGGTCTAGAAAAAACACGTAAATCAAAATCTTTAAAGGCATATATCTCGGCACTCCCTTCGGAATTACCTGGAACTTATTCGGTAATGACTAAGGAGTTAAAGGCATATATCTCGGCACTATCTTCGGAATTACCTGGAACTTATTCGGTAATGACTAAGGAGATTATGGAAAAGCTTAATGAAATTGAAGACTTATCAGCTGATGAGAAAGAACTTTTAATTCAATATATAATACAAGTAGATAGAAGAGAGGCATTAGAGTTCTTAGATGAATTACGAGAAGTCAAGTCAAATTAACCTTTTTTTAAAAATTTTTGTATAATTTTTAATAACTTTATTATACTTCCTTTTTACTTCAAAATAACGTCTCAATTATTTTTTTCAAGTGATTTAACAAGTGGGTAAGATATATTTATGCAAGAATTATAAATTTACTCAATTTAAATCCAAAAAAATCATTATCTGGCGATATAGATGAAACAAACAATTAAGATTGATGCGATAAATCAAATCGGGATTGTGGTCCGCGACGTCGAGAAACGCGCCAAATTGTTAGAACAAATTTTGGGCATTGGACCGTTCCAAATCTTAGAGCGGAAGCCAGAAGAGATAATATACAAGGGAAAAAAGGAAACTTTCCAAGTCAAAAATGGACTCGCTTTTCTCGGATCAGTTCAACTTGAATTGATAGAGGTCGTGCAGGGGAATTGCTGTCAAGCTGATTTCTTAAAAAGAAGGGGAGAAGGATTACATCATTTTGGATTCTTCGTGGATGACTTGGATGAAGCGCTTGAAATTGCAAAGGAGAAGGGATTAGCACTCCTTCAAAAAGGAACGGCGGCGGGGAGCATTCAGTGGGCTTATCTTGATACGGAAGAAAAATTAGGGATAATTATCGAGTTTCTTCAACTAGGGAAATCTAAAAAGAAAAAGAAGAAGGAATAATTCAAAAAAAAAGGAAGATAGAGTATTGCTAGTCTTTCTTTCCAAGGATTGTTACTGAAGCGACCGTGAAAGCGCCACCGAGGTTATGGGCCAACCCATATTCAGGGTTCTTAACTTGCTGCCCTTCTGCCCGGTTTTGTAATTGCTTTGTACATTCATACAGCATTCGACAGCCTGTTGCCCCAATAGGATGGCCGAAACATTTTAATCCGCCTGAAGGATTTATGGGTTTCTCTCCATCGATCATTGGTCCTCCCTCCTTGAGCCATTCATTGGCCGTCCCTTGAGGGATGAAACCTAGATCCTGATAATTCACCATTTCCGTGATGGTAAAGCAGTCATGGACTTCAGCAAAACTGATATCTTTCGCCGTAATTCCTGCTTCTGTATAAGCGGCCTGCGAGGCTTCTTGTGTTGAGGGGAAGCCTAAGAACGAGTAAGAAGGTTTATACCACGGCATGTTAGTGTGCACTGAAAGAGCATTGGCTTTGACGAGCACGTAATCCTTGGCATGGGTATAGCTTTCTGCAATTTCTGGCGTGGTGATAACGAGCGCGGCTGAACCATCACTCATAGCACAACAATCGTAGCGTCCGAGTGGGTCTGCAATCATTGGGGCTTTCATTACCTGTTCAATCGTAATCTTTCGTCGAAAATGAGCTTTCGGATGGTAGAACCCGTTCTCATGGTTTTTAACTGCCACTCGTGCCAGATCTTCCTTTGTCCATCCGTACTCGGCGAAGGATCGTGATGCTGCCATACAGAACATTGCGGGTGCGCTTGGCATAGGTAATATAGGATGCCCGAATTCCCGGAAGCCGGGAAGCCCTGCGCTTCCTTCATCCATGAGTTTTTCAACACCGCAGGCAAGACAGATATCTTCTTTGCCACTAGCTACTGCGAAGCACGCATTACGAAATGCATCCATTCCAGACGCGCAGAAGTTTTCCACTCGCGTGATAGGTTTCCCATATAGTTTTGTAGCATCCGCAGCAGTACCGCCAGAAAGTCCCGTGAAATAGTATTGGATGCCACACCAAATGGCATCGATTTCTTCTTGAGGATCTTTTATCCCTGCATCCGCAAAGGCTTCATTTGTTGACTCCATGAGTAAATCATATTGATCTTTTTCCCATAATTCACCAAATTTGGTCGCGCCAACTCCAATAATGGCAATTTTATCTTTTATACTACCTTTCCTAATATGTCCCATTCTTATTCAGCCTCCTTAATCGCAGGTTCTGGCTTTTTTGCACCAGCCCCTGGTACACATTTCCAAGAATAATTCATAAAGCCTCCTCCTTCGTGTATCTTCCGGAATGTCAAATCTATGGGCATACCAACATACACCTCCTGTGGATCGCAATCTGTCATATCCAGCATGAGTCGTCCTCCACCCTCTAAATCAATGATGCACCGTGGCACGGGCGTTTCATAATATCCACCACTGATAAGATGATCTAAGGAATATGTGTATATGATGCCGTTTCGTTTTAGTTTCATCGGAGTGATTTCCTGGCTCCCGCATTCAATGCAATTGTTCATAATTAAAGGATACTGAATGACTCCGCATTTATTACATTTAAATCCCCACATTTGATTTATGACTTTAGCATCCCGCCACGTTATAACGTTACTGGATTTTCGGGTAAAGGGCTCCTTCGTTTTAACTAAATAGCGATATTTCAGAAAGTCAGTGTATTTACCGAGCTGTATTCGCTTACCTAGTTTTTTCCCAAGTTTAGTATGTGCTTTAACTACAGCGCGTAAATTCTCCGTGGCTTGAAGATAGAAGGCATCAGCACCGTCGCCAGAATTAGCAAACAAAACATTATCATCTGGTTTGAGAGATGGTTTTTGCTCAAATGCCCCAATTAAAATTTGAAATGCCAAAGCGGTTCCCGAATTCCCATGATCTAAGAAGAGATTATCTGCTAATTGTTTCGGCTCAAGTTTTAATGCTTTTGCTACTCGCCCATAGGATCGACGTTCAAAACAAAAATAGGCAGCTCTTTTAATCGTTTCTGGTGTTAATTCGAACTTCTCCACTACTCCTTTGAGAACCTTTACAATATTTGCCTGATATCCATAATCTCTCTCCACTTTAATTTCAAATTGTTGGGTGTGGTGATCTCCTTCTTTCCTCCAGGGGCCCACTAAATCATAATTTACCGAAGCATGTCCATTAATCTTCGCGATCCCATCTTCCGAAGAAACAACTAATGCGGCAGCTCCATCACAGTATTGGTATTCAAACATGGAGATCGGTTCTGCATACCGTTTATCGGAAGCGACAATGAGAACATTTTTTGCATCTCCCGCAGAGATTGCATTATGCGCATTTATAAGGGCGGTGGTTCCTGCCCTTGTAGAAGATGTGATATCTGCGGTTAAGCAATCATCTCGAAGATCTAAGACTGTAGCAATCGTTGCTGCATTTTGTTTTTCTGTATAAGGGGGCGTAGTCGTGCAAAAATACAGCGCATCAATCTCTTTTGGATCAATATTCCCAGTTTCAAGTGCTTCAAAAGCCGCTGCAATGCCCATCGTGATGCTATCTTCATCTTGATTCGAAACTGTTAGGTTTCCTGGTGCCACTGGAAAATCCCAGGCTTCCGCAATTTGTTTTCGTCCTAATTTATATTTTGGAACATAGGTTCCATAGGCTCTAATTCCTACCATAATGTACCCTCTTGTATTTCATTCATTATTTGCCTAATTTACTGAAAAATTCATTTATTTTAATTGATTTAGTTGAATATTATTCGGTCTTACTTTGTACGAGCTCCATATATAATTTTTCTCCCTTGAGAAGCATTTATAAAAATTGAAAAAAATAAAGCAATTAAGATACTTTAGGGTGACTTTATGGGAAAAATAAGGGTGCTTGACGAAAAGACTCGACTAAAAATCGCTGCTGGAGAAGTGGTACAGAACCCCGCTTCAGTTGTCAAGGAATTGTTGGAGAATGCCATAGATGCTAATTCAACCAAAATTCTAATAAATATCAAGAAAGGCGGGAAACGGCTCATCGAGGTCATTGATGATGGGGTTGGAATGTCTGCTGACGATGCTGAGATTGCATTTGAGCGTTATTCGACCAGTAAAATTTCGGATATTTCAGACTTGGAAGCAATCGATACACTTGGATTTCGAGGAGAAGCATTAGCGAGCATTGCTGCAGTATCTGAAGTTGAATTAATCACGAAGGAAAAAGAATCTCAAATTGGAACTCAGATCATGGTTAAAGGGGGTAAAACCACAAAAACTGAAGAGGCACAACGGGCAAATGGAACAACGGTTCGTGTTCGCAACCTTTTCTTTAACGTGCCAGCACGTTTAAAATTCTTAAAATCAAGTACCGCAGAATTTCAGCAAATATTAGAATTAATTACGAACTATTCCCTTCTTCATGATTCCATTCATTTTATTCTCACGCACGATGATATTGAAATATTAAATTCGCCAGCGGTTCCGAATAAACTTGATAAAATTTTCTTCGTTTATGGGAAGGAAATTGTCAAAAATATGATTCCCATTGAATTTAAAACCGACCTTTTGAAAATTTCAGGGCATATCTCCAAACCAGTCATCCAAAGGGGCACGCGAAAATTCTATTCGATTTTTGTAAATAACCGCTATATTAAAAGCAAATTGATCATCGATGCCATTGATGAAGCGTATAAAACAGTTTTACCAAGAAATCGCCACCCATTAATAGTTTTGACCGTTGAAATTAACCCGGCCATGATTGATGTTAATGTACACCCGACTAAACAGGAAGTTAAATTCAGCCAAGAAAAGCTCCTTTTCGATACCATCACAAAAGTCATTTTGGATTCATTCGATAGGGAAAAATTAATTCCTAAAATTGAAATCAAACAAAAAACAGAAGCTCTCGAAGAGAAGGTGGGAGAAAAATGGCTGCCCACGACTGCTACCGTTCAACAAAAGCTTATTTCATCAATTGAGGCTAAATCTGTCATAACAGAGATTACTCCCACGGCTAAATTACCACCAGTTCAGATCATTGGACAGACCCATGATCTC
>JABXJT010000111.1 GCA_013375455.1 Candidatus Helarchaeota archaeon
TAATATCACGCTCTACCAACGAATGATCTTTCCCTAATAATTGAATGATATCGATTAAACGAAGAACATACTCCGAGCCTAAGAGCATTCCGCAGTTAATTGATCCATTTTGTCTATAGTTGAGAAATTTCATTACATCATCCCTGTAAGCTTTATCAAGAATTAAACGAAATGTAGTTAAGGGTGATTAATCTTACTTATAAAAATTGTTTAAATTAAATTTGGTGAATGTAAATGCCTACACGGGTAAAAGCAACATTGATTGAAAATATTGCGTTCAAGGTTAATGTAAAGGATTTCCCAGAATTCATCATGGATGAGCCGAAATCATTCCACGGAAATGATATGGGGCCCAGTGCCGGTGAATTTTTACTAGTGTCGATTGCCGGCTGCCAAGGGGTCAGTTTCATGTTCGCCCTGCAAAAATTTGGGATTGAAGTAGAGGAAATGGTGGTTAATGTTGAATCGAAGATGACACATATTTTTCGTGAAAAATATGAGCGAGAGATTCTTAATATAGTTAAAATAAACGTGGTAATTGATGTCAAACTCAAGGATCCAGAAGATGAGGAAGATCTTTTAGAATGTTTTGAAGTATATAGAAAGTATTGCGTTGTAACTACTTCAGTTGAGCATGGAATTCCTTATAGCGTGGAACTGAATCACCTAAAGTAGCGAAGGGGAATTTGCTGAATAAATTTAAGGACATGTAAATTAATTGTTTTAGAAAATGACAAATGGGATAGAAAATGCAATCAGGTAAAGGGTCCATTCTGAAAGGATTAGTGATTTCAAAATTCGGAGATCTGGGACCTGAGCCCATTTCATGGTACCCAGATCAATTTAGTAATATGATGCTGACTGAAATTGCAGTAAAAGCAGTTTCTATTCTTGCAGGTGAGGAAGGTGTCCCATCTCCCAAATTTCTTTCAGTTATACCCCTTCCTAAGTTTCATTTGGCCTCCGTGATTTACGTTTTTAAAATCCCCGACCCCCAAGCCCGGGGAGGGCTATTGGTTGGAACTACATCCATACTCTTTGACATTAAATTCATGTCTGTTATCTACCAAACGATAGACGACCTTACGCGGTTAATTTCACCCATAGATAGTTTTATAACCAAACCTATTGTTGAAAATGAAGATATAACAGCTATCGTAAAGAGATTTTATGATTCTATAGAGGAATTTATCAATAATCGGCGAGAGGAAGAAATTACCCGATATAAAATCGCAGAGCGTGAAGAAATAAAGAAGTACGATGCAATTTATTCATTTAAAGTAGTCGTAGTGGGTGACCCTAGCGTGGGGAAAACGACGTTGGTCTTGCGGTATGTCGAGAGAGCGTTTCGTGAATTATACATACCAACTATCGGAGTCCAAGTTTCCTTAAAAAAAATGGAATTGGATAACATTTCTGTTAAGTTTAATTTGTGGGATATTGCAGGACAAGACCTTTTTAGCCAAGTCCGAGATAAGTTCTACGATGGAAGCCAGGCAGTAATCATACTATATGATATAACGAATCCGAAGACGTTCGAAGACGTGTTCCAATGGCATGCAGATGTCAAGCGGGTCTTAGGAGAAGTGCCGGGCTTCATTATAGGTAATAAACTGGATTTACCTCGAAAAATTAGCCGCTTCGACGGAAACGAATTAGCAAAAAAATTAAATTTGCAGTTCACGGAAACTTCCGCCAAGAATGGTGTGAATATAGATTTTGTATTTGAGCAACTAGCTAAATCGCTTATTAAAAAAAATAAATAATTAATTAAATATACGCTCGAAATAGTTCAAAAACGCGGTCGACCATTAGTCCCGCGCTTTTAAACTGAGTAAGCTCACCAGTCCACACTTTTAAATTCTCTTGGAACTCCCGTTCAAATTCCTTAGTGAATTCGGCTAATTTCAGTTCATGCCATTCAGAACTATTTCCATCAAGAATCAAGGCAGCAACGACTAATTCGCCCTGGTTTAAGATGATTTCAAATTCTTTATAAGCCATTTTTCGTATGGGGACGGATTTGGATTTGATTTCAGATCCAAAGGAGCCAATGGCTGTTAAGAAGCCACTAATCAGGTCGGGGTTAATTTCCCACGTCCCTAATTTTCGGTGAAATAGGGCTGTGCCCATATTACGATGAATGATTAGCAAATAACGTAGTTGAAGTAAATATTGTTTCTTATCTTCTATCTCTTTGGGAATTTCTTCCTTTCTTTCGAAATCTATTTCCAGAACCGCTCCCACCCCTTCTTTGATTTCTTCTAAAAATGCTTCGGTTTCTTCAGAAATAGGTTTTAAAGCGGATAACGTGAGATTATCATTAATGGGATCGAGGTTTCCCTCTAATCGGGAGCTAGACAGGAGATATACAAGTTGATCCTTTAATTGGGAAGATTTTATGTTAGTAGCTTTCGAAAGATATTTTAAATCCGTTCGATAGCCTTCAAAAGCTTTAACGACGAAATAAATTCGCTCAATCAATACATTTTCATTTAAGTTATTTTGAATCTTCTGCAAAACAGATTCAATTAAGGTTGTAGTTTTTTGCCAGGATTGCAGTTCTTCTTCGATTATTGTTGTGAAATCTGAAAACTTTTTTGAATTATCTTTGATAAAACCATCAATTTGGGAATTGGCCTTTATTATCAATGCACGAATGGTCTTGATGGTATTAAGTAACGTAGGTTCTTGGTTAAGCACGTCACTTTTTTCTAAAGCATTATCGTAAAGTTTCATTAAATTTGAAAAATCTTTTGTTAACAGCAATTTTTGATTTTTAATAATTAGCACTAGCTTATTTTTTTGGGTAAGTAAATCTTTTTCTACACTAAGATTGTTAAGCTGACCGTCTAATGTTTGCATTGACTGCAGAATAAAATTTTTCTCTTTTTCCCAATTTAAAACGACATTATTCACGAGTTTCTTAAAGGTTTTATATTGCTTCGAAACTTCCTTTATGGAAGCATTGATTTCGGTTTCAAATTGATTCGATGTTTGAATAAACTGAGAAGTGGCTGCGTCTAGTTTTGATTTTGCCTCAGAAAGATTTTCATGCTTTATTAAGATTTCTATATGTTCCTTAAGAGAATCTAATTTTTCTGTTTGAGTATCAATAAATTTCTTTACTTTAGTTTCAAGTTCATTTTTCTTGGTAAGTTCGGTTTTTTCGTGGAATCGTGTTAAAAGTTCTTCTTTTTTTGATAACCATTCAGTTTCTACCTGTTTCATCTTCTTATTAAGTGAAGTTCTAAATTCATCGAATTGAACGTTAAAATGAGAAATTTTAGCAACACTTGACCCAATCAATTTCTCTAAATTTTGAGCAATCGTTGTTTTAAGAGCATTTATTTTCTCATCTTGTGCTTCTAATTCAGCTGATGCTGAATCAAATTCTCTATTCTCAATTTTTTCTTTTATGAGTTTTTGGGTGTTATCTAATTGATCTTTATAATTTTTGATGTCCTCTTCTATTTTTTTAGGGATTTTCTCTCGCACTTCAAGAATACCCTTGCCCTCGTCGGAAATTTCCTTTAAAGATTCAATTATAGAATCGGATAATTTTTTTGACTCAATTATAATTTCAGGAATTTGGGATAATTCAATGGATTCGCTGAACTGAGAATCTTTTTCCGAAAGATCCTTGATAAGTGCTTCAATGTTTCCATTTAATTCGTTAATGGTTGTACTTGCCAGTTGATGATTTTTAAAGTTCTGCTGGAAGGTTTTTTTAAAATTTTGAGTCAATAAATCTACTTTATCCCTAACTTGATTGAGATATTCTTCGTAATTTTTAATCAATCTTTGCTCTTCCGAAAGAGCTTCTTCGTGTGCTTTATCGTGTTCCTTTTTCTTAATGAGAACATTCATTTTTCCTTGAAATTTGTCCATGTAAGTTGATAGAGCTTTCTTATTAACGGGCCACTGTTCTAAAAATTCAATAATGATTCCTTCAAAATCAACATACTCGAATTGGGATACGATTTTAGTGAGGCTCTTTTCGAAATTTTCAATTTCTTTCATAATTTCAATTTTTCCCAGTTTTAATCTTTCACGTGCTTGACCAATTTCTTTGACCTCAAGCCATCTTAAAATTTCTTGTTCAAGACTTTTTGGCAGATCAAGTAATGATTGGAAGTTCTTTTCAATCTCTTCGCGCTTTGGTAATATTTGGGCTTTCTCTGAGAAGATCTTATCGACGGGGATTGGTTTATCCAACGAGAGTGCAAGGAATTTTCTCGGAAGCTTAATGCCTTGAAATATGTAATGTTTCTTGATTTTATGAATTTCCCCTTCAAGGAATTTTCTCACGAGGAAATCGATTATGACAGTTTTAACACGTTCTTCAGCATCATCAAACCGTTTGCTAAATTCGTTTAATTTCAACTCAGTTGGATTCTGATTTTGGATAATTTGAATCAAACTTTTACCAATATCATAGGTAATTTTATTGCTTTGGTCCAAATAATCATTGAAGTATTCTAATTGGTCAATAATTTTTCCGGGAAACCATTCCTTGGTGAGCATTTGGTAAGCTACACCTTCAACGAAATCGTTAGAAACGGAGTTTCTTTCAGAAATCGGGGTCAAATAGATTTTGTATTCGGAAAGACTCTGTTTAAGGATATCATCCTCTATCTGTTCTACTAAGGGATCAAAAATCGTGAGTGTGATTAGATACGATTGTATAGTGCTTAGAATATTGGAGATGGTATCCATTATCTGCTCGGAATATCCACCATCATTTCGTTTTAATCCCACTAAAAAACTTTTAATTGGCCCTAGATGAATAAGATTGAGTTGCTTGAGTAGAGAAAACGTGGCAACGGCCCAGAATGTATCTGACATAACTGGAACTTTTTTGCCAACACCAAAGCCGCTATTTTTATGTTGAAATGGGATCATATTTTGGAGTAAATCTAAATAATTAATTTCTTCGCCACTTTTTATAAGATAATAGCATAATATTTGAAAAATCCGTTCAATCTCTAGAGTATATTGATTTCTATCGAGAAAATTAATGAGGCTCTTCATATCAATTTTTTCAACACTTTCTAAAATGTATAATGCGTTGATAGCGAAAAATGTTGTTTTATAAGAGGGTTTCCCCTTACAAATAATACAATTATCCAATTCACAATGAACGAATCCTCGCTTTTTTTGAAGCGTGAGAATAAATTGAATATCTTCATTGAAATTATCGTGGCAAAATTGGCATAAGTTTGACCACTTTGATGCTGATTTTTGAATCACTCTGTTGCAAATTACGCAGGGTGATTTTTCTGGAGTGAGTGGAGCATCGCAATTAAAACATTTTTCCATTTTATAGAGTTGTTTTTGTCCACACTCGGGACAGAAAAGTTGTTCGTCAATCAGACGCTCTTTAAACACGCCCATTAGATATAAAAGTGCAAGCGCATAAAAGGTTGACCATATATCTGGACTTTCACCATCTAATTTGCTAGTATATCCGCCCGTACTCATCCGATATTTCATTATATGAGAAATAAGTTGCTTCCTGTTTGATTGTTGGAAAGTACCTAGTTTTTCTAAGCCGATACTCGCCCAAAAAGTTTCTTCTAGTGTATTATAAAAGCCATCAGCATTTTGCTCTAATTCCAGAAACCCAATAATTCCTCTTGTGTCAATTGGAATGGTTAATTGATATTTTGAAGCCGTAACCTCGGTTATCCACAGGAGTTTATTCGTCATACTGCAACCGATTAAATTATTTATTGGTATTTGATAAAATTTTTCAGAAGGATTTATTTCTTTTTTAAGGAAATAATAATCAATCTAATAATTTTTTTTAATTATCCTTTCAAATTAATTATTTTTTATAGAAATTATTGATTTATGAAGTATTAGTAGGCAATAATGTGTGTAATTTGAGGTATTAAGTTCATTCTTCTTATTTCTGAGAACTTCGCTATAATTAATAATTCTTCTAATTGATTAAATTCAAAAAGTCCCGCCTCGGGTGTTTCTAGATGGAGGAGTAAGTTCAATAAAACGTTGGATTTAGGGCTTATTCGTCCCTCATCAAGAAACATCTCTTGTAAAATTAATATTCCATTTGTTTTTAACCAATCACGTGCTTTTTTAAGGATTATAAGAGCATTTTTTGGTTTAAATGCCTGAATGAATCCACTCATGAGAATGACATCGAATTTCTCATTCAACTTAAGTTCCAAAACATCTGCTAACTTAATTTCGATTCTGTCTTGAAGTTTATATTTCTCTACATTTTTCCTAGCTTCATGTACAATTGCAGCAATCCAACCACCATCTACACCAACACCTGTCAATTCAGGATTATTTAATGCAAAGTTAATTAAGTAGCTTCCCAGGCCGCATCCCAAGTCTAAAATATGGCAATTCTCTCTTAGAATTGGTATTTCCTGCATTAGTATGGGAACAGCTAAATTTGCAATCGGAGCGATAGATTCTACGGTATTCATTGCATGTTGCGTTTCCATCAATGGTCTCTTTCCTCTAAATCGGGCTTCAATATCAGAAAAAACTTCAGGGATGATTTTCGTGTATTTACATAAATATCCAATGTAAGTTGATGAATGGGAAAGGAGATAATGTTTACTCCACCTTGAAAGATAAAATTCATCACGATCTTTTTCCAGATAACCACAAGCTGTAGCAGCTTCGCACCATGCTTTGGTCAATTCTTTTTCAAAACCAAATGTATTAGCAATGGTTTCTGCTTTAATTTTCTTTTTTTCTAAAAAATCGAAAATACCTAGCTGAATCCCAGCCGAAATAAAATGAAATTCTTGAAATGTATCAAGAATATTGATTAAATGCTGTATATCTTTAAGGCGCTTTTGTTTCTTCTTACTATTAGACGCCAATTTAATCACTTATAAATACTAATTAGTATTTAGAACTCAATAGAAAACAATTTGTTTAGGAAGGTCCCCGACTATTTTTCTAAATTTGTTCGGCCAATCATTTGGATTTAAGCCTTTCTGAGAAAGAAACGCTGCACACCATCTTTCTAGTCCAATTCCTGAACATCCAGACCACAATTCTAATCTTTGAGCTTTAATGTTGAATGCTCTAATGTATTTATCGCCTAAAATCGATAAATTTTGGAATTCAAGCCATTCACTATCTTCTCTTGAGCCCCTATATGGAAGATAAGCTTCAAAATCGATGGTTCCCTTTATTCTTTCGATATTGTCGTCCAATCCTAATTGTCCCGAATGTTGCAGGTAAAATGGAGTCACCCAACTCATTCTCCATTCTAAATCTAAGATTTCATTAAAAATCAATTTGTATTTTTCAATGAGCTTGTCTTTAACCTCAATCAACTGGCCTTTTGTTCCGATATAAACTAACTCAATACGATGAAATTCATCCATGCGTTCTATTCCGTGCCGACCACCACTTTCATATCGATTACTGACAGCGGCTTTATCAAAGACTAGCAATGGAAATTGGTCATCTCCTATCGTTTTCCCCGAGAAAAATTCATAAATATTTGGACATTGAACGTAACAGTTAATAGCATTAGGGGGAGATATTTTCTCCTTCAGTATTTCGATTGGAATCTCTTTAGTAATTTTTAAATAATCAATAAAATCTTCCCAATCCTCCGGAGTCCTTGTCTTTGGCTCACATACATAATAGTATTCCATCGGAACTCCTTCCAAATGACCAGTTCTTAATAAAGTACTAAAGGACTCGTGGTGGGGTTCTATTACTTCGTTAAATTTTAAGGGCTCCGCGATTTCAGTCAGGACAAGTTTTTCCATCGCTCTTAGGATTTTAACAAATTGCGGACCGAAGAACCATTTTCCTTTGGTCTTTGCTTGAGCAATCCACCCATTTTCGAACATTTCTTTGCTCGGATCTTTGTTCCAAATCATATCTTTTTTTTCTGATGCCCACAAGATTTCAGAAAATTCTGCTTTTCCTATATAATGTTGTAATTCTATTTTTTCTTTGATTCGTTTTACAATCCTATTGACATACTGCTTTTGGAGGACTCTTTCCTCTTTTACATCCCGAAAAAGAAGCAGACACCTCGTGTCATCATATTTAATTTCATCAACAAACGGTAATTCAAATGGAGCTAAAGGCTCTTTATCTAATTCAAATTCAATTTCATAAAGAGGAACTTCTAATTCTTTAATGGTTAAATGATATTTTTTTCCAAATTCGGTCTTTATCCTATTTCTTATTTCAAATAATAGTTGATGTGGATAGGATCTATCAACATATATAATCTCTAAATGAAGTTTTTTCCCTTTTTGCTCAATGTTAAAAATAATCGGCTTACCTTCCTTCTTTTCTTCTTGTTTCTCTTTGATATCTATTAGTAAGCCTTTTATTTCTTTAAAATAGTCTGAAATATCAGTATTGAATGTGTATACTGATTTTAATTTCGCCTTCATTATTCAATCAAACCTAACTAACAATTATACCAAACATTTTTCTTCTTAGTCTTATATTATATCGTTCATTATTAGATAAATTTTTCATTATTGGAGAATTATGGTTGTATTATTAGTTCTAAAGGAGCTATGAGATATGCCTGGGATAGTAGGATATGGAATATATCTTCCGTATTATAGGATTAAGCTCTCAGATATCGCGGAAGCTTGGAATAGAAATGCAAAGATACCTGGTGAGAAAACAGTTCCGGCGCCTGATGAAACAACGCTCACTATGGGGCGTAATGCGGTTGTTAATGCGCTTGAACACGCCAATATTGAGCCTAAAGAAATTAATGCAGTTTACTTCTGTTCCAATTCAAGTATGATTGAAGGATCGAACGCCCAGGATATTGCGGTCGCAACTGGATTAAACTCTGATAGTATCATTGCAGATTTACATGGATCTCCTCGAAGTTTAACTGTTGCCATCCAATTGTGTTTAGATTCAATCAAATCAGGAAGCATTAAGAATGGAATAGTCGTAGGTTCGGATATTCTTGTGGGCGGTTTGGGAACAAGTGCTGGTGATGCCGCTTCGGAATATGTTTCCGCTGCAGGGGCGGGTGCCCTAATAATAGGGAATGATGGAAGTATTGCAGATTTTGAAAATAAGGCATCATCTATGTCAGGAATGAAGGAGCGCTGGAGAGATTTAGGAGATAAATTTCCGAGAGTTGGTGATGGAAGGTTTATCCGCGATGTGGGCTATATTAATAACGTAACGCGGACGGGGAAGGAGCTGATTCAAAAAACTCGTCCAATTGTTGAGTATGATCATATCATTTTACAGCAACCCCATGGAACCTGGGTTCGACGAGCAATAGGGAAATTAGGAGTCCCAAGAGACGCATTAAAGGTAAAATTAACAGCTCCTGGGATGCATATCGGAAAATTTGGAGACTTGGGTGCCGCTTGCATTCCTGTCGCATTAGCCGAGGTTCTAGACCAAGGAAAACCGGAAGAGAAAATCCTAACGATATCATATGGTGCGGGTGGAAGTGATGCATTTAGTTGGATCGTAAAGCCCGCCATCAATGAGAAGAGAAACAGGGCAACTACTGTCGCAAAATTCCAGAAATATAAGGAATACGTAAATTACACGACCCATCTGAAATATAATAAAGCGATTTCACAATTTACTTAGTAGAAAGAAGGTGTGTATGAAAATGTCAACCCCACCGTTGTATCGAGATTTGAGTATTAATTTGAAATTTGAAGGTATGAAATGCAAAAACTGCGGATATATTGCCTATCCGGAATACCATCGTGTCTGCTTGAAATGTGGCACCATTGATCAATGGGAAAAAGTGAAATTAAGTAAAACAGGGAAGGTTCATACTTATATCGTATCATACTACTTACCTGCCGAATTTGAAACCCCACTACCCCTAGCCATTGTTGATTTGGATCCACCAGGAGGACGCGTTTATGCCATCTCCACCGAAACAAAAGCAGATGAGATGAAAGTGGGGTTACCCGTGGAACTTGACTTTCGAGAAATTTTTTATAAGGACGGATTGAGCGTGCCGTCATTTAAATTTAAACCTTTAAGGGAGTGATTTGAGATGCGAAAAGAAGTAGCTGTAATTGGAGCTGGAATGATAGATTTTGGAGAGTTGTTTGGGAAAAGCGTAGACAATATGATAGAGGATGCTTATATCAACTGTCTTAAAAGTGTAGATAAGGGAATTGAACCAAAAGAGATTGAAGCCGCTTGGCTCGGGTCCGCCTACGAGAAATCAGGAGCCTCACTCGCTGTCCCAACTGGGCTATTCAGGATTCCCATATCCCGCAACGAGAATGGGTGCGCGACTGGATCGGACGCTTTTAGGAATGCATTCTACGCTGTCAAAGCTGGAATTTACAAGGTCGTGCTAGTGTGCG
Organism: Candidatus Helarchaeota archaeon; assembly: GCA_013375455.1. The sequence continues at coordinate 10,341 of JABXJT010000111.1, forward strand.
GTGCTGAGAAGATGCGGGATTCAGCGGGTGGGCTCATCGCGAAGGCTGCCGCAAAAGATGGAAGAGACATGTGGCGGTACCGGGCGCGAACTATGCCCGCTTTCTTTGCGTTACGGGGAACACGCCACTTCCATGAATTTGGATCGAAGCGTGATCACCTGGCAATGATCTCCGTAAAAAACCATCACAACGGATCGCTATACCCCTACGCCCATTATAAATTCGAGACCACGGTGGAGAAAGTCCTCAATGCCCCGCTTGTATCTTGGCCATTAGGGCTGTATGATTGCTGCCCGATCACTGACGGCGCTTGTTGCGTGCTCATCGCTCATACAGATGTCGCGAAAAAATTCACGGATACACCCGTGTGGGTTGAAGGTAGTGCTTGTGGAGTTGACAGCTGGATGAGAGGGCTGGATGAGAACCTAATCGGTTTCCCTGCATCGGCTGTAGCTGCGAAGGGAGCATATAAAATGGCAGGAATAACCGCAAAAGATGTTCAAGTCGCGGAGGTTCATGACTGCTTTACTGTGACGGAGATGTTAGATTACGAGGATCTCGGTTTCTGTAAGAAAGGTGAAGGACACAAAATGATTGAAGAGGGTATTGTTAATTTGGATGGTTCTCTTCCCGTAAATCCATCAGGTGGCTTAATTGCAAAGGGACATCCGATTGGCGCCTCGGGAGTGGCCCAGATCGCTGAAATCTACGAGCAAATAAGAGGAACCGCCGGGAAAGTGCAAGTCCCCGATGTGGAAATAGGTCTACAACATAATATTGGGTTAGGTCGAGGAGCTACTGGAAGCGCCTCAGTGGTAACCATTCTACGCCGTTAAATCGAATCGAGTTCTTTCACGATCTAATACCTTTCATCATATAATGAAAATTATTGAGGAAGCGGTTCAATTTGAAAAATAAGACTTCCTTTCTCAAAGCATCACAATTTCTTTTTATGAGAAATAAGATAAAATGTAATGATAAGCAAAATATTAGGAATGATTAACAAGAACAAAATTATTACAATTAAATCCGTAGTTATCCCGGAAAAAAAAATAGGGAACAGAAAAAAAATGGGCAGTAAATTGAGTGCTGCTGCTGTGACAAGGTAACTAATAAGATATTTTCTTTTTAACTGGTCCAAGGAAATAAAATCAAAGATAAATGAAATATTAGAAACGATCAACAACAGGATCCCAAAGCAGATAATAGCGATATGCTCGTAAAGGTATTTAATATAAACATAATTAAGGTAAATAAGAATTAAATTAAGTACTGCTGCCGCTATAATTTTGCCAATAAGACCACTAATTTTCCTTTTTGACTGGTTCTTCGAGTCTTCCTTGTTCAACGCATTCTACGCTCTCGTATCTATTAAATTTCCGAAAACTGTCTTCTGGAAGCGCCTCCGTGGTAACCATTCTACGCCGTTAAATCGTTCCCATTTTTTCTTCGGCAGCTTTGATTAGTTCGGCGTAGTCATCCATGTAATATTGTTCAATGATTGGACGGTATCGGGTCAAGAGCTGGGTGACACTCCGTAAGATGGAAATAATGAGCTCAGGTTCCGTTGCAGATCTAAGAAGTTCTTGAGTTTCGATGAGTTTTAATTTGACGCCGCGTGTAATGCGCTCTTCCATGCTCACCGGGAAGTATTCTTCGATTAATTCATCCGTGCCCTTAAAAATTTTCATATCGCCTCGCCAGGTAGCCACTTTTTTACCGTAACGTGCCTCGAATGCCTCTGTAAATTGCGCGACACGGTTGTGGATCACAGGAAAGTTTTTCTCTGAGATTAAGGCGATGATGGTATGAGTTCCGTGGTTCATAAGGACTTTCTTGTCCTGTAAATCGATTACTCTGAGAGCCTTCTTGCTTTTCACGGCAGCTGTCACAAAAGTCGTGATTGCCATCAACGCACTCGAGATTAGTGCTGGATCTTGAATTTCTATCCCGAAGGTGTATCCGTAAATGCTCCTTCCGTCCTTTGATAAAACGAAAAGATTTCGTAGATGTTTCTCCCAATTGCGAGTCTGGATTCTTCGACGTGCATATATAGCTAAGGGTGTGGAAACAATTGCCAATGCAAAGAGAACTCCTATTAACAGCCAATTTGGACCTGGGGGTGGAGGCGGAGGTGCTTTTACTTCAATTTGAGCATAATAATATCCAACCCTCCATCCTTTCGTCCATGAAACTGTAATGTTGTAAAATCCCGTCTCGAGTCCCGTGTCTATATAGAATTCGGACGTATTCAGAATTCCATTTATAGAACTTAGATTCGTCTCCGAGAAAACTACCTGCCCTGATGGTGATGTAAAATTAATTGTACCATTGCCTCCCGAAAGGGGATTATTGTCACTATCTTCGATCAACGCTTCAAGCTTAATTGTTTGCCCAAGTTCAAAGCTAGTAACTTCTTGGAACACTGAATCATCTTTTACTTTCGCGAAAATATCGTGACAGAAATTATATTTAGATTTTACTTCAATTTGAGTACAATCATACCCAACTTCTATTCCATTCGTCCAGACAACTGAAATTGTGTAAAGCCCCGTCTCGAGTCCCGTGTCTATATAAAATTCGGACGTATTCAGAATTCCATTTATAGAACTTAAATTCGTCTCCGAGAAAACTACCTGCCCTGATGGTGATGTAAAATTAATTGTACCATTGCCTCCTGAAATGGGATTACTGTTACTATCTTCGATCAACGCTTCAAGCTTAATTGTTTGCCCAAGTTCAAAGCTGGTAACCTCTTGGAACACTGAATCATCTTTTAGTTTCGTAATAATATCATGACAGTAATTCGGGGAAGTAAATGTGCCTGTGTAATTCCCGGGTTCAGGTGGTGGGCCAAACAGAGTAAATAGAGCAAAATAAGAGCTGTTGTAATAAGATATCGGACCAAAATATACATTACTCGCAGGATCACCAGCGGGATTTCTGAATTCCACAAAATCCCAATCATATTCAAAAGCGAACATTGTCCCTGGCATTCCCCAAGCATCTACATATCGATTGGGATATATAATAGTCCATTCAATTCTATCGGGGGTAGCATTGAACCATCCAAATGCAGGTATTAAGTAAATATATCGCATATAGGCGTCAATGCTTGCTGAATAAACTGTTACATTCGTTGTTATTGTAAGATTGATATCAGTGGTGGGCGGCATTGTAAAATAAGATGAGTAAAATGCTTCATATCCACCCCCCCATTGGGCTTTTCGTTTTTGATAGGTGCATAATTCGTTATCAACATAAATCTTAAGATCGATCTGATGTGGATCAAGCACCTTTATGATACGAAAATAGCATAACATATCCATCTCGGTATCATTTTGAATCGGATTCCAGGATGTTCCATTGAATAACAAGGTCGGTCCCTTGTTGTAAATAGAATTATTTAATAATTCCGCTTTCCATGTACTATTTCCTCCATAATCCATGCTTGCGCCAACAGTCGTCGTATTCTCGATCTCATAAACAATGTAATAGGTTGTATTTGGTTGTATGATATTATTCCAAAACCAGAAATTTCTCCATCCCGAATAGCTCGACGAAGAGATCCAATAATTATATTGATCAACAATTGTCACGAAATCTTCTTCATAAATCCTTGCCCAAAGTTTATAGGTTCCTGTAAGACTATAATTCAACCACATATAAATTGTATCAATAGAGCATAAAATATCAACGGAAAACGCCTGTGCAATTTTCATTGAATTTGAAATATTCTTTTGGTTAGTAATATTATTGGCAATTATTCGATTTTCAGTTCCATTATTTAATTGATACGCCCGGACCTCAATACTATTCGCGGGAAAGACATATGATTGACTATTAGTCATATTGTGGGGAAAAATCGTGGTAAAGTTATCATCATTAAATATACCACCACCCCCCCAGAATTCCATAAAGTATATTATAGCAGCATCTCCCTCATAATCTCCTACATAATATGGGGGATTGGAACCATTTTCCGCTTCAACTTTTACATCCATAAAAAATAAAATCGAGAATAAACATAAAAAAATTAAGAGAGCAGAAATTTTCTTTTTACTGAGCATTAGAATTCCTCCAATTTATACCATTTCATCAAACTTTTACAAACTATAAATATCTTTTAAGAAATATTAATGGTAAAACCATGTATAAATGTCTTATTTAAGCATTAAAAATAGAAAAAAGTATTTTAGGAATTTTTTATAACGTAATGAACGAATTATGCCTCATATATGAGAGT
>JABXJT010000112.1 GCA_013375455.1 Candidatus Helarchaeota archaeon
CTTGCTATGCTTCTGTAACTCTTTCTCTGAAGGCTTGCTTTCCCCGGAAATCGTGATGACATGGGCGAGTTCTTGAGGGGGGGCACTCCCAGAAGAAGCCGTGAAAAAATTTTCGAGTTGCCACCGTTTGTCTACAAGCAAGCGCTTATGGGGTACCAAATACACGCCAACCAAGCCCCTCAGGAGCCTCCTAAACTCATAGATAAAAGCAATGTCGGTTTTTCCGGTATCAGTATCGGTCCGAACTACTAGGTTCTTTCCTAAGAAAAGCCCTTTCTTAACTGCCTTCCGCTGATGGTCATATAAGTCTGAGAGCCTCAAGTTCCGCTGCAGAAAGCTCCGTGCCAGCAATTCAGGAAACTGAGACAGGTGGATCCGCCGGGGCGCAGGTAGTTTAGAGAAGGCATGAGATTCGTTTTGGATGGTAGCTATTACAACTAGAAAAAAACATGTAATAAATATCCCAATTATCGAGTGATTGTAAATTGCTAGCAAAAAATCACTTTATCGATTTTATTTAGATGATCAATATTTTATGATATCTATAACGAAGTTTAATTTGCTCTTTTATGAATATTTTTGAGATTTCGAAATAAAAATCCATTTTTTACACACGATCATTAATATTTTCTATGTGAAAAAGCTAGTGATCTTGGAAGTAATTTGGCATTTTTGATAGAAATTCTTCGCTAATTTATGCTAAGATCTTAAGGGGACATCGGGAAATGCCGGGTCTACGGTGAGACCATACCGATTTTACGAGGAGTTTATAAAGGGTTTTGGGAATAAAGATCCAGTGGAAAAAATGGTAGTCTTAGAAGTTAAAAAACGAGGAAAGATACAACCCAAAGGGAGCAAAATGAGTACCGCGGACCAAAAATGCGCAAAACCACTACATCCAAGACATAAGCAATTAAAGCTTATAAATGACAAGATAGATAGGACTTGGGATAGAAAAAGGATAGCTGACCAAGTTTATTTCGTCGCGACATGCCATCAATTTCGAGTGAAGGACTTACGGCAGTTCTGTAAATTTAAGAAGATTAAAATCCCTCAAGCTCGTAGTCGGAAAGAGGAGATTGTGAAGTTAATCTGGGAGAACGGTGCTGATTTTCAGGATATTCATGATTTTGCGTCCCAAGCTGATAGTCAACCCTCCGAGAATACCATGTTATTGACCGAACGGGTCCAGGTCAAAACCACGACCCAATTACATGCTCTCTTTCAGTTGTCCAAAAATCTGTATAACAAAGCTAATTGCTTAGTCCATGCTGGCTTTCAAAGGCATGTCCTTTGGAACGCGCCCGCGGTGCAAAAAGCGGGTTGTCGGGTGTATTACCCGGAGATGGATCGCGAACTTCAAGGTAGCGGGGAGTATCGGGCATTACCGGCCAAAACTTCTCAAAAAATATTGCAGCAAGTGGATACCGCGTGGACCTCCTACTTTGAGGCGATCAAAGCATGGAAGAAAGACTGCCTCCTACCGAAAACTCAACGTAAATTCAGGAGCAAACCTCACAAGCCCGGGTGGAAAGGCGAGGAGTGTGAAAATCTCTTATTTTTTACGAATCAGCAATGTAAAATCAAAGAGAATTATCTGCATTTCCCGAAAGCCGTTGGCATTCCGCCGGTGAAGGTCAATGCAACTCGAATTGGACCATTGCAACAAGTCCGCATTCTGCCCCGGGGATATTACTCCATTGTCGAAATCGTCTTCAAGAAAAGTTACCGGGGAGCGGAACGTGTTGCGCAAACCAAGAACAATCTTCCCCAGAGGATTGTGGCTATCGATCTGGGAGTACGGAACTTAGTTTGTCTCGTCACGAACATCCCGGGAGTGCGCCCGGTGGTGGTGAAAGGGGGGGTTGTTAAATCGATCAATCAATATTACAACAAACAGCGGGCCCATTATCAACAGCAGTATGAGCATCTAGGGATTCGGGGCACCCCCAGAAGATTGGCGCGCCTAACCCGCAAAAGGAATAACAAGATCGAGGATATTTTCCATAAACTATCGCAGGATATCATCGAGTACTGTCAAGCGCTCCGGGTTGGGACGATTATCATGGGCTATAACCCTCGCTGGAAGCAGAACTGTAGCATGGGGAAACGCAACAATCAAAATTTCGTCACCATCCCTTTCCACAGCTTAGTCCAAAAAATTACCTACAAAGCGAAACTCGCTGGCATAAAGGTCGAGCAAGTCGAAGAAAGTCACACATCGAAGTGTTCATTCTTGGATGATGAACCGATCGCTCACCATGATACCTACCTTGGTCAGCGTGGGGTGTACCGATCCAAAAAAGAGGGAGGAAATGGTAAGATCTCCTATGGGCTTTTTAAAACGGCCAAGGGCCAAATTGTTAATGCCGATGTGAATGGGGGGTATAATATTCTCCGTAAAGCCTTCCCGGAATTCACGAAGGACGGGATAGAGGGATTAGGGTTAATCCCCGTTGCCGTGAAGTTCTCGAAGAAAGACCAGGATTTCACGGGACTGAAGCAGCTCGCTAACTTGGCCTCCCCGTTACACGCATTGCCGAAAGCCGGAGCGGTGGACGGCACAGAGGTGGGGGGCGTGTCGACTGGTGGCGGTAGCTCCAAAAGTATAAAAATTTATACCAAGTGAGCTAGTGTTTACTAGTATCACGTCCCTTAACTTCAAAGAAATGCATAAAAAAAACTGTACCATAACTTTTTAATTTAAAGAAAAGCCAATTTGTGTGAAATTAAGGTTTTCGATTACCCTAGGGTTTCACGTAGGACGTGCAGACGGAGTGCCATCTATTAAGGATAAGCTAATCTGGAATCTAAAGAAAACATTTCATCGCCCTACAGTACAAATTGGGAAAGCGAACGTGCTTCTCTATACTTCTATCATCCTCATTTTTATTATCGCACTGATATTTAAATTATTTCCCATATTAAAATTCACTTCAGAGTTGCGTGCCTTAGATCCATACATACAATTTAGAGCTGCACGTTATATCGTTGAGAATGGACTTCCAGCATATTTTTCTTGGCACGAAACAATGTCTTGGTATCCAACCGGAATGGACATGGGTCCCTATTTATTTTTAGGTACTCCCTTCGCAGGGGCTTTCTTTTACCATGCCTTCCAATTCTTTGGCTTGAATATATCCATATACGATACTTGCGTGGTCGTGCCCGCCATAATCGGTGCATTGAGCTGCGTTGGCATGTATTTTCTTGGAAAAGAATTAGCTGGAAATAAAAAGACTGGATTGCTAGCTGCTTTTTTCTTAGCAATTTGCGTTGGCTTTCAATCAAGGACCATAGCCGGCTTTTATGATAACGAGGCAGTGGGCCTTTTTGGAATGATAGTATTTTTCTTTTTCTTTCTCAAAGCTCTAAAAACTGGATCCATTCCTTATTCGATCTTATCAGGGTTTAGCTTGGCGCTTTTATCAACAAGTTGGGGGGCCTACAGATATGTTTGGGATCTCTTGCCTTTAGCTGTCTTATTTCTGGTTCTTTTAAAGAAATATTCCCCAAGACTCCTTCTAGCTTATGGTGTCTCATTCTCCATTACCTTATTGGCAGCTGTCCTCCAACCCACTACGGGCTGGCGCACAATTCTAGGAGGAGAAGCGATAATTAATTTCGGAATATTAGGACTGCTACTCCTCATTGAATTTTACCGTCGGCTTAAAGAGACTGCGACGTATGAATTCGTGAAAGATCACTGGCGTGGACTTCTTCGAATATCCCTCTTTGGTCTGCTCATTTTACTTATTGTAACAAGCATCACTGGTTCACTGCAAGCTTTCATTGGCGAGTTAACTGGAGGTGATATAATACAACTAACTGGCGGGCGATACCTGGTTGTCATTTTCCCCTGGACATCATCGTTATTAGTGCAGTCTGTTGCTGAACACGCGTCATCTTCATGGGCACTCTTTTACTACAATTATGAATTCTTATTATTTATGTTCCCATTGGGCTTATACTTTTTATTTAAGCGGTTGTATGAAGAAGATGTATTCATCATAGTATTTGGCCTGACGACTATATATTTTGCCAGCACGATGAGCCGTCTTCAAATGGTCTTTGCCCCCGCATGCTGCTTGATCGCAGCCTTTGGCTTGGCAAGCTTAATCAAACCATTTTCTCTTGTAATGCGGAAAAAATTTGTCACGGTACGCCGTCGGAAGAGAATGACCTCCATCGTAACTCGCGAAGTGAGTGTTGCGATTTTTTCGTTGATGTTTTTCCTCCTTCTTTTTACTTCAATTCACGGCACCTATAATGCCGCCTACCAAATACAACCCGGGATGTCAAATGATTTCCGGGAGACTTTTGCATGGATGCGTGCAAATCTCGATTCCACTGCGGTCGTGGTATCATGGTGGGATTATGGTTATCAAATTACTACAGTCGGTGAATGTACCTCGGTTGTGGACAATGGTACCTGGAATAACACGGCAATGGGCATGGTGGGACGTCAGTTCATGGCGATCGATGAACTAGAATCGATCGAAATACTTGAAAATGAGTGGGATGCCGACTATGTCTTGGTAAGTTGGAGTTACTTCTATCCCAACGGTGGTGGTGATGAAGGAAAGTGGCAGTGGATGATCCGCATCGCCTATGAAACGATCCAACATACCAAGTATGCGATCGAGATTGGAGAGCGCTGGAATGAAACGTCTTTCAAACCCACTTGCGAATTCTTCGACACGACGCTCTGGAAGATGCTCACCTATGGCGAACCTTTTATTGACTGGGATACTGAAGCAAGCCTTATTATCGGTCTTCTCGAAGCTAATTATCCCCTAGGATATTTTGAAGCACGGTTGAACTGGCCGGATCCATGTAGACCTGATAATCCTGATTGTAAATATCAAGGACAGTGGGAAGATGATTCTGGGCATCTTTGGAAGGAACACAATCCTCCAATCGGACAGGGCATGATAGATGATGGAGTTGTTGATTATGACGGGGATGGCGATGATGATACCGTCGGGCAATTTGCGAACTTGGTGTATTTCACGCCAGTATTCCTTTCTGCGGGACGTCTGGTAAAAGTATTTAAGATTAATCATGAATTGGCAGCTCTGAGAGGTGAAGTTACGGCCGATAGCCAATTGTACAACAATAGTGTTGCGGAATTAACAGTCCGAAATAATGGAAAGCGAAATTTAGACATCACTGAGGTGTGGATCGATGACAAATCTGTAGATCACTATGTTACTTCAGGTTCTACTACGAAGATCGAACCAGGAGATGAAGTTCAACTTAAAGCTTATGGTCCAAATTTGGCTCTTGGGGATATTCTAAATGGAACAGAATATTCAATTAGTGTAGCGGTCAAAGACAGTTTGCTTCCTGGTAATAAATATCTGGCCACTAAAGAATTGACTGCTGAAATCGCTCCTTTCATAAATATGAGCATTGATGAATCTCAGATTCAAACCCTCTCAAACGATACCATTCTAGTCCCCATAACTAATACTGGTAATGATACTCTTGAAATTGCCTCTGTCCAAATAGATAATCAATCCAGTACCAACTTTGGTACTTATTACTCGTCATTAGGAGAAAATCAAATTGACGTCTATTGCAACTTTACAGAAACTGGATTTTCACAAGTTAATGTAACAGCGACTCAAGGAGATTTGGTCAATTTCCACGTAACGAATCTAGTTCCTGCAAGCACCATCAACTTTGGCATCACGGAATTCGATCAAGAAATGTTAATCAATTATGGGCAAACACGAATCCTATCAGTTCCGGCAGATCGTAATGGAACGTTTCCTTATCATTGCTATAACATTTTATGGCCTCCCGATGATTATTCCGTAGGCAATCTAACCATTCAATACAAAACAATCACAGAAAGTTGGGATTATAAATTCATTCCAACAGGTCAAACGGAAACTCTCTACATTTACTCCGGCCAAAATCTCGCTCCAAATCAATTATTGAATCTCACCATCGCGACCAATGAGAATGAAAATGTAACTCGAAGTTTCTCAAATCTCCGAGTATTTTCACCAACTAGTTGTTTAACCGTTTTGAATGCCACGGCATATGCCAACGAAACTGTTTTATACTCGGTTAAAAATACGGGTGCCTATGACGAGGTCTTCGATCATATCTGGCTAAATGGCGAAATTTTTGATATTTACTCCTCACCAAATCCGAATGGAATTTCTCTAACGAAAAATGAATCAATCGATTTCCACCTTGAATTTGTTCCGTCCATTTTAAATCTTAATATTACCTCCCCATATGACCCAACCCCCTTATCCGTCAACATCACATACGTATTAGATTCTCGAACAATGGACCCTGAATCTCAACATGAACAAGACATACAAATCATTAACGATTATGACGCATATAATATAACAATATCCGATGAAATTTTCTCGAATGAAACAGTATTTCTGAATATCAGAAATGTGGGTTCAAGAAATATCGAAATAAGTGATATTTGGATTAATAATATCAGTACGACTACATTTACCACAAACGGATCGCCAGTTATAGCCCCAACAAATACCACAAGATTCAATATAACCTCGAATCTTAATTTACATTTTCTTGATAGTGCCCAAATTCTAGTACGTACCTTTGAAGGACCATACGCTTTAATACATCGAACAGTAGCTCCCTCCGGTAGAATTAATGTTACGTGGAGTGAAGCCTATCCGAACAATCAAACGATCTTTCTGAATATTACTAATTTAATGGGTACCCCCGTTACCATCAAATCCATTCTCATCAATTCGATCGAAGCATTCGAATTTATCCCCCTTGACGATTCTTTCCAACCATTACCAGATACTTACAATACCATCTCAGGTTATGAACATCAATTCTTCAACGTGACTATGGAGTATTCTCAATTCCTCACTATTGACCCCACTGCTTACCTTTTAATTAATGTAACTACATACGAAGGAGCATTTAGTGAGCATAATGTGACTTGGGCTTATGCAACAAAGATCAATAACGTACTTGCCTTCACGAATAATACTGTAACAATATATCTTGAAAACATCGGAAGAAACCCCGTCACGCTCAATGATGTTTATCTCGATTCTACATCAACTAACTTTACAGTAATTAGCGGTTCAATAACTCCCCCAGCAGGAACTAGCTCTATTTTAAGATTGACATCCGGAACCCCCTTAGAATTTGGTAACATTCTTGAAGTCCAAACAAGAGCTAACTATACAAATGCATTGGATAACGTCTCAAGCACGTTTCAAGTACCTTTCATTTTAAAAGATGGGCCAAATATCACCATCATTGAAGATTGGCCAAATACTATGGCGTTTGATAATGGAAGTTCCTCAAATAATGATACGGTGTATCTTACAGTTAGGAACACCGGAAATATAACCTTTACAATTACTAATTTCCTATTGCATGACGGTATAACCTTCATTCCCCACCAATTTAATACTACAACTAACCAATCCGTGATGGTTTTAGATCCCTATCAAATCGTGAAATACGTAAATCGCTCCACTGCCTTTGACATTTCTGCAGATACTGGTGAATTGCTTGAAATAAATGTTACAACCAATATAGTGATAGATGCTAGTCACAATTTAAGCACTTCAATCTTAACATTTGTACTTCATAATCAGCCCAATATAACCGTTCTGGCGAATGCAACCTATTACCCACCCGCTTTTGATGAAACTCACATTTCTGTTAATTTAACGAATTATGGAAATACAATTTTATCTATTGATTTACAAAATGACATAAAAGTCATAAATGTCTCAAATGGCTTTGAATTTAATTTCGATGTAGACTATCTAATTGGCACAGTAGTACTAAGCCCAGGACAATCTGAATTAGGGATACTTTTAATAATAGAAACTGTTCCACCTAAAAACGGAGTTTCTGTAAAAATTCAAGTCCAAGGTCTATATGAAACTACAATTGTTGTAAGTTAACGAGAATATATTTTCTTAATATCCCCTATGTTAATCGATCAATTCCATTTGATATTTCTGCAGAAGCTGGTGAATTTCTTGAAATTAACATAACCACAGATGCAATTCTAGATGCCAGTAACAATTTAAGCGCGAATATTTCACTTAGAGTGCTTCATAATCAGCCTAATATCACCATAATGGAAAATAATGCCACGATTGCATTTCATTATACCACCCCGGGAAATCCCACGAGTGTTAACGTCCCCTTATTAAATTACGGAGATACCATTCTGACAATCAATCTAGATCAATATCCTAGATTAAATGGCACCGCATACGACCCTCCCTCCGGCACAGCCACGTTGCAACCAGGGGAAGCTATTGAGTTTCAAATAATAATTTTAAATGGTCCGATACCCGGTGAATATATTGATATTTATGTACAAGCAACGTATGACAGTAATACCGTAACGGATCAATTAATAATTCCCGTCTATTCAGGATCCTAACCAAAATAACTCAAATCTTTATCACTTGGCGCAAACTTTTCTTTTAATTGTTTGATAAGACCCTTTTGTTTCTCAATTTCTTTTATTTTATTGACTTTATCTTTCATTTCTTGGTCTATTTCATCCAATTTAGATAAATCAACCTGCAATTCTAAGAAGGCGATAACTCTTTCTAAAAGGGCTTTAGCAGCCTTGGCATCCGTTAGAAATCCGGGAGTTTCCCCTAATAAACAAATCCCAGAGATTTTTTCGAATTTTGCTAAACCTATCAGTAACCCCGCAGCTCCTACAATAGGCGATCCAATTTCACAATGCAGTATATCTAATTTATTAAACCAAACATTCAAACTAGGGTGATTAATCGCTCCATAGACTTTTGGTAGATCTTCAAAATTCCCTGTTGCATACCCTCCCATTGTAATTATCTTTTTAACATTAAATTCCTTGCTTAGCCCAATTATCACTCCCGCTATCTCATATTGGCCCGAAATTGTTTGTGCCTGATAATCTCCACGAAGTATGATTAAATCATTTTCCTGTTCCTTAGAGATAAAATAATAAAACTCGTTATTTAAAAGGCGAATTATTCCTTCTTCTGAAATTGTGACGTGGTAAGGAAAATGAGGTGAAAAGAGAACCGCAAACAGTTTTGCATTTAACGCACTAATTAGATGTTCTGCTGCCAATTTCCCTACATTGCCCACTCCTGGTAATCCCACTATTAAAACAGGGTCATCTAAAATAGGCTTCTCTATATACTTAATATAAGATTGTTTCATTGAAATTTTTCACTTATGACCTAAAAATTATTTAAAATTATATTCTTTCTCTGTAGAACTTTGCATTTCCATTATTTTTACGTATGGTATTAATTATTTTTGTAGATACTTTTTCAATAAGTGATTCAGCATTCTTGTAACCAGTGGACATTACTTCTATCCGGTATTTAGGAGATCCAATCAAATATATATTTATTTTAGTTCCATCTCCTGAAACGACATTCATTCCACTTTTGAGAGCTTTTTGAATCTGCAAAATCCCATCTGACTGGTGACAATGTATTTCTATTATTCCCGTTATTTTTACATGAGGAATTTCAACGTAATTTTGAGCAATGTCCGCGAGAATTTCCACCCATTTGGCAGGTATCCCCTTCTGCGAAAGAACATTCGGACCATTTTGCTTCGCCTCCTCAAATCCGGTTAAAATATCACCAAAGATATCTTGCATCTTCCAGCCGACTTTATCATATGCATCATCTAATGTTAAATTTGTCTCATTAATTTCGTTATATTTCTTAATAGCTAAATCCAACAGATTTTCAGCTTTTTGGTGGCGCTTCCATTGCTTAACTTTTCGCTTTTTTATTTGTTGTGTAACCCTACGTAATGAGAGATCAACATGACCTTTTCTTTCATTAATGCTTAGAACTTTAGCAACAATCTTCTGGCGTTCGCGAACGAAATTGCGAATATTACGGACCCAGGACGAAGCGACCTCACTAATATGAATAAAGCTTTCCCGATTCTCATATTCATCCAATATGGCGTAAGCTCCATGATTTTCAACACGTGAAATAGTACCAACAACAAAATCGCCAATTTCAGGAAAACGACGCCGACTTTTTACCATTTTAAATCTTCCAGAAAAATAAATTTAGTAATTTTTAGCCTAAAACAGCTAAGATTTTTGTTTTAACTTCAGCTTTACTTCCCTTTGGAATAGCCAAAACTTTTGAGCAGATCAAACACTTGACAACTGTTGAGGCACAACCAAATATAATTTGTTCGTTTCCGCAATCCAAGCATTTCACCTTCAAAAACCGTGATTTGGGTTGAGGGATTAACCTATCTTCATTCATATAATAACTCCTATATAATATCTACTCTTTTCAATCTAATACCCTTTGTCTGTACAGTGTAATTGCAGTCTTTACATCGTAAGCGAAACATTGCCTTTTTTGTCACTTTCGCAAATTTCTTTTGAATTGGTTTTGGTTGGCTTCCATATCCTTTTTTCTTTCTCTCATATCGACGTGCACCTTGTGCCATTGCTCTGTCCTTTCCTTTTTTGTATAAACCTACCGTATGCATTGTATATTGCTTACAACGAGGGCAATATTTTCGAAGCTCTTTCTTGATTTTCATAGTCTTTCGTCTCGACATTACGCGCTAATGCGTTCAAAAACTAGAATGATTACCTCATTATAAATTTTTTTTGATTTAAATGATTTTTAACAAGGAATATTAGGGTCACGCGGTACGAGAAAAGACGCAAAGAAAGAATAACCCTTTCATAATCCTCACAAATTGTAGGCGTCAGTAAGTAATTTAGCATCTCTAATGATGTTGCACGTTCCAAACATAGTGTCGGTAGAATACTCTTCGACAAAAAAAACTTGATCTTTAAATAGTTGAAATGGAAATTATTTTAATTGTTTGAAAAAGAATCAAGTTAATAAGTAAATCAAAATGAAACGGTCATAAAAATGTTTAAAGCCTTACTTGAATCTGCTGGAACTTTCATTAAAATTGTTGACGCATTAGCAACGATAATAGACGTTGCGACTTTTAATGTGAGTGAAGCAGGACTGTCAGTAAAAGCTATGGATCCCTCCCACGTGGCCATGGTAAACCTAGAACTACCCCCTAAAGCTTTTACTGAATTTAAATGTGATAAGTCCATACCCATTCGTATTAATTTAACAGATTTGAATCGTTTTATGAAACGAGGGTCAGCCGGGGACTCGTTAGAACTATCATTAGATCAGAAATCTAATAAGTTGAAGCTAAGATTCAAGCGGCCTAAATCAACGCGAACGTTTAGTTTAGGTCTCTTATCAGAAGATGAAGAGGAAGAAATTCCGAGCCCAAAACTTGATTTTAATGCTAAATTCAGCTTAAGGACTAACGACCTTCACCGTGCGATTAAAGATGCACAAATCGTCGGTGATTATATTAATTTTACGATTTCAGATGATACTTTGACTTTAGATGCTAGTGGCGATAGTGGGGATGTAACCATTGAAGTTGAAGAATTGACAGAGCTATCTATTAAAGGAAAGCAAAGTTCCATATATTCCTTAGAGTATTTAGCAGATATAATCAAAGCTAGCTCAGTTTCTGAGAATGTATCTGTCGAATTTTCGACCGAAATGCCCGTAAAATTTGAATTTCCCATCATAGAACAAGAGGCAGAAGGAAAAATAACATATCTTTTGGCACCACGGGTCGAAGAAGAAGAAGAGGATTATGAAGAGATAGGGGAAGAGGAAACAGAATTTGAAGAATCTATTGATGAAGAAAAATAAAAATATCCAATATTTTTTCCTTTGGGTTTCCTAATTGCAAAATATTTTTAAAAATTCCTTTCCGTTTTCAAAAACAGCAGCTGAGCACTTAAAAGAACTAGACATAGATATCCGAACTTTACCAATTGATTTTCCAACTTCGTTTAAAGAAGCATATAAACGTGTTCAGGATTTAATCGAGAACAATGTAATTCCTGAGAAAGTCGATACATCCTTAACCTCACAAGAAATTCTAATTTACGCCATAATGCGTGTTTTTATTGAAATTCTTAATGAGGATCTCCTTAGGAACCGTTTTGCAGAAGCTTATTCTAAGCGAACAGAAACACTTCTTCTTACAAAAGACTCAAAAACTATTATGAAATTGGCATCAAAGACTTTTAATTGGGAATTATTAGAAGAGGAATATGAATCTACAAGAAAATATGAATGGAAATTGAGATTTAATTACTTTTTAGAAGTTGCACCCAGCTTAATGGCAAATGATTGGAAATTAATTAATCAAGAACTGCATAATGGATGGATTTCATTAACAAAAGAAAAGGTTATCCGACTTCTCGCGGAAAAGACTAAATCATATGTTTTAAGACGAAAAATTTCCCGTGAAGAAATTCCAAAGTTACCAGCAATTTATGATTCATATTTAGAAGACTTGAATTTAAAAATAGGCGCTTTAAAGAAAAGATTTGAGGCCCAAAGAGTTTATTCCGATGAAGTAATGAAAAGCGCCTACCCTCCTTGCATTAATTCCGTCCTTAAAAAGGCAGAGAAAGGTGAAAATTTAACTCATACAGAACGTCTATTCTTAACATTTTTTCTATTAAATATAGGACATCCTGTCTCTGAAGTTGTAGATGTTTTTAAGAATCAACCAGATTTTAAAGAAGATATGACCCGTTATCAAGTTGAATTTGCTGCAGGAAAACGTGGAAGTGGAACAAAATACACATCGTTTGGTTGCCCAAAATTAATTTCCTATGGTGTATGTAAAAGAGAACTAGATCCTTGGTGTGCTATCGGCAAAGTTTTTAATAAAAAACCGTTTAAAAACCCTTTGAGCTATTATCGCGCCAAAATCTTTATAATTCAACGCGAAAAAGAACGTGAGAATGAACAATCATAAAGTTGCTAAATCTTTGCATAATAGTAAAATAGCCGCACTCATAGGTAGTTCCACGTATTCATCTTTGTATTTTCCGAAAGTTTCCTCTCCAATTCTGAATTGTGGCACTTCTTTCACGCGAATTTTTTTAGTGCCTTGGAAGACTTGAGTATGGGAAAATGGATCAAATTTCTCTAGTTCTTTTAAGGACAATTTTTTTACGAGGAATCCTGTTTTCCCGTGAAGACTCCCAGGAAGCCTGATTAATCGATGAATATCAATCGTTACTGGTTCATCAACTTTTCCACTATATTTTTTAACTGCAGTTTGAATGAGTTTATGCCATAATTTTTCTCCAATACGCTCAAAAGACCAAGATGGATTTTTAGAATTTAATTGAAAAATGATTTCCCTCCTGGCACTTTCAATATTAACGCTTTTAGTTAAAATTTTTTGAATTTCATCCATAGAACTTTCTTCCAATAATTTAAGAACTAATCGGGCTATTCGCCCTCTCCATCCACTTTCATAAATGCTCGGCTTTTTCTGAGCTTTTGGATTTAATCCATGATAGCTTGGAACTAATCCTTTACCCGTGACATAATCCACTATCTCTCTCCGTGCATTTGAATCGAGTGTTCTCAGACTCTCATTTTCGATATGAATATGATATCCTCTCCGCCCAGAAAATACGATAAATAAATCTTTTTTTGGATTTAGACCAAAATCTTTAGAAAGAAAGTCTTCTATTATGAAAAATATTTCGGATTTTGCAATGCCCATGCACTTCTCGCATTCCCAGGTTTCCTCTTGAAAAGATTTTGAATCACATTTTTTGGATGGGCAAATAATAGGAGCGGTTCCAGTGTCTGAAGCACCACAAGATTTGCAAATCCATTTATCATGCTCTTTTTTACAAGGGGTAGGGATGTGATCAATATCTAAATCAAAAATCAATTCACAATCAATATATTCTTTTAATTTCATATTGTGGGCGTTGGGAGTTTCATATCTAGCTGCTGAGCTGTAAATATGCCTAGGAATCTGTGAATTTATGTGATTTGCTAAATCTTCAAAATTGATAAACCCCACATGTCTGACAAATTTGTCATAATCCCAAAAAACAAACCCAAATTCACGGTGTTCGATATCTGAAGGACAATTCACTTTATTAAATTTTGTATTATAATAATTTTTAAACATTTGAGTTAAAAATTTTCGTCGATTTAGCTCTTTTTTATTCAAAACGCTCACATTTCGCTTTTAAACTGCAATTCAAATTCATTTGATGAGATTAATGTTTTATATGAAATATAAAAATCACATTTAATAAATTGGCGCACATTAATTATTCCGATATAATTGATTTGTCAGGAGTAGAACCGCTTTTAAAATTTAATTTATACACCTGATAAGCCTGAAAAATTCCACAAAACATTG
>JABXJT010000113.1 GCA_013375455.1 Candidatus Helarchaeota archaeon
GCCCTAAGGTTATCAGGCGGTACGCCCGTCGCCGGGTTCAAGCCATCCAGCACGGTGTCGAGGGCTACCAAGAGATTTCTCTTGAGGTTGGTCGTAGGGTCTGGAGACCTGAAGGGAGTTACCCCGTAGTGCTTGAAGAGGTCATAGAGTTGTGCCCACTGATAGTAGGGACTGCTCGGGTTCAAACGGGGTTTTAAAACGCCCCCGACTTGTGCGAGCAACCGCTTATAGCAGGCTGGAAGGGGTTCCGCGAACCCTAAGCCTCTCCGAGCTATCACATAACTTGCCAAGACGTGATCCGAGAAGTTAAATGACCAGGAATACTTCAATGCCCCGATGATCGTGGTGTAGGCTGGATGCACCTTGCGCACCGCGATCCCGTGCCGGGCGCATTTGCGCTCCAGCAAGGGGAGCATCGAGGTTTTGAATTGATTGAGTTTGCGATTTCGTTTCTTGTTATAGGAGAAGGATTGGGCGAAGGATAAGTCTTCTATAATCAACCCTTTTCCTTTATTGATACAATAATTGATGACTTTATCGAGCTTGAAGCTCGCGTAATCGTCCCGTCGGCCCTTGCGGTAGGAGTGCAGGTTCCGAAACGGGATCTGCTGATAACTTAAAAACTGCCCCGCTTTATCAATATTGACGAGGGTGACGAAATTGTAATTGAAATCCATCCCAATCGCGCCATGCCGGAATCTATGAAGTAGGTCGGGTTCGGGCGTGTCATAGGACACGTGGGCGTAGTAACGCACCTCCCCTTTGACCAATTTCCTTTTGACGACCACGGTGTATTTGTCCAGTTGGAGAAGGGCTTGGAAGGTCGCTCTTTGGGCGGGATTGACCGCGAGCGGCACGCGGATTCGTTTCGGAATCCGCCCTTGCGTCTTATGGAACGTAGAAATCCGCAACTCCTTGCTGGGCAAGATCTTCAAATTGTTATTCTGTACTCCATCCTGTACCTTCCCATCACAGCGAAACGACGCATCCCGGCGCAAGAGAAATTCCTCGCGGGCAATTCGCCCCCGAATGCGTTGCCGAAACAACTGTTTCGTCCCAAAGACGACGGGCTTAAGTGCCAAGGCCGCCAGTCGATTTTGGAGCGATGACCGTTTGGAATATAACCCTGGCAAGCTCCGATCGTTAGGACTCTTCGCAATATTTTTGGCAATCTGCTGCTCCACGACTTCGAGTTTCTGCGTGAGATTGGTCGCGCGTTTCTTCAACCACGTTTTCTGCTGTTCGAGTTTGGTCTTATTCTCGGTCAAAATAGTATTGACGTACGGGTTGTTCTGGCATACTTGCATCAATGTCTGCTGAATTCTTGATGCGCCGTGGAAGACGAGCTGGTACCCCTTCCGTTTCATCCGATTATACACGGTAAAAATTTCATTCAGCTGGGGTATTTGGGATTCTGACGGATGTAAGCGAAAAATCGTTGTAGTCAGCATTGCTCCATTCCCATTCATTTAAGATGAACTGCTTCACAGAATTCAGTCAATGGTGCGTTATAAAGGTTTGCCCGCAAAATGCGCAAATGATCCATTTGCGCAAATCCAGTTAAGTGATCAATTTTCAGTGTCCTCGAGAATATGCTTAATTTGGGTCGTCTTTTTCCCCCCTCGGCGTTTTCCATGCAAACGACTACTGAAATGGACAATGATCGCAATCATATCATCAATGATTTCTTGTTTATAATCCGACTCGACACGAAATACAATAACCAACTCAGTACCAAACAAGGTGAGCAGTAAATTAGACAAATTTTCGCGTTGGATTGGGGATCTCCGAGGAGAATTAACTGTTTGACTTCACTCATTTGAAACGATGATGTCCCTTTTTTCCCATAATCGCATCAATATAGCCTCCATTACTCCAATTTCGGAGGGTCTGTGGCTTGACACCCAGAAGGATTGCGGCTTCCTTCATTCGCAAGAGTTTGTCAGTAATCATTGATCAATTTCTTTTCAAAATATGCATTGTTGTCCAATTATAATTTTTTGATAATAATTGTGGGAAAATAAAAATATAAGAACGCCTAATAACTGAATGAGGTTTAAATTGAATAAGCAATTAATCATTGGACTAAGTGTTATCGCAACCCTCGCCATAGTGATCACCATTATCGCGATACGTTTCGCTGGCGATGGCGGGTCTAGTGACGGATGACTTTGTCTCATACCATTTATACCCTTGCTCCTAAAATGACGATATTTCAAAAGTTGAGGAAATGTCGGATTACGGTTCTAAGCAAACTGTAGCAAGCAAGGGGCATCGGATTATAGTTCTAATTAGATTAAAAATCACATTTCTTTAGCTGATCTTGTTCTTTACTGTTATATCCTTTGCTATTGGGAAAAAAATGAAATCTTTATACATTGATTGGATATTGCCCAAATTCGTGGGCAGCCTCAATCATCCATTTGAGGCGGGTAGGGTCTATATGACCATGCGAGTGGCAGGGGGCTAAGATATAACCTCCGCCTCGTGCAGCCTTTCTTATACAATTCTTAACTTCATCTTCAATTTCTTTTTTGCTTCCTCTCACCAGTAAATAGCTCACATCGAGATTTCCAACCAAAACTAAATCATGGCCAACTTGTTCTCTGACTTTTCCGAGGTCCATTCCCGCAGTGGGCTCTAAAGTTATAGCCCCATCAAATCCCCACTTGATGAAGTAGTCTAGAAGCTTGTAAATCCGCCCACACGAGTGCCAAAGAATTTTTTTATTCTGTGAATGGACCATCTCGGAAACTTGCCGATAACAATCACCGTACAACTCATCAATTAATTTGGGTCGTAACAACAGACCTGTTTTATGCCCTAAATCGTCACACCCGGCGATGAGTTCAGCTCCTGCCCTTAGCACTGCTTCCACCATTTTAAGATAGTAATCGGTTTGGAAATCGACAACCTCCTTTAAGAAAGCCTTATCCTGATAGATGTATTTCGTAAATCTTTCAAAACCGATTGGTTGCCAACAATTTTCCCAGGGGCCGGGTGCAATATGAGTGATAGGGAAAATTTTATCCTTATATCGCTCAAAGAGGGTTTTATGAAAATTCTCAAGATATTTTAAGTTTCTTTGGAACCAATTCTCGTTTTCCTCGATCCAATCCCGCCAATCTCTTTTTGTTTTCAAGCGCCCATTAATATAATTCGAAGTTAAGACCCCATCTGCGTATCTAGTAATGTCCCAAATCCTCCCATTAATATCATACCAATAATCTTTACCCATCTTCATACTTTGATACATTATCCAATTCGCGTCAAATCCTAGTTTTATCGCGGCTTGCAAGCAATTCCCAAAGTTTTTAGCGAGCTGTTTATTCATGAAGCCCTCCCTATTCACTAAAAATTTTATGATATGTTTTATTATTGGCTTCTTGAGTAATTTAACAAAATTCAGGGTTTCTCTATTTAGGATCTTATCAACCAATGAAGGATTAACCATGAGCCCCATCACGGGAACCCGATCCGGCTCTTGATGGTTCATTGTCGTTAACAGTCGTTCTTTAAAGTCCAAATTTGCTCAGCTCACCAACACCAGCTTAAAGATAGATTTGAGGTTCACGCCGTTTCTTTTGTGCCTTTTTAAAAAAAGGTGGAATCCACTTAAATTTTATTTGTCTGGCGTTATTCGGACAACTTTTAACGCAGGCAAAACATCGAATACAGTCGCTCTCGTTTATCAAGAACGTATCAGACTCAATCGCATCTGTCGGACAACTTTCTACGCAGTTCTGACACTTCATACACGATTCAGGATTCAGGACTGGTTGCTCCACAATAAACTTAGCCATTCCTTTATGGGGCGAGGGTGTGATAGCAGTTGATTCGGGAAAAGGAGGTTTGGGAATATCAAGAATTCTATCGAAATTTACGAGTTTCTTGATGATTTGCTGTCCAATTGAATGGGCTATCTTTAGGTCTTGGGCATCAGGGCGTCCATGAGCAATTGGGAACTCCTCGTGAGAAAATGAATGCTCTGCAATGAAAGAAGCGCCACCAATTACATAAAAATTTTTAGTTTCAAGGAGATTTTTTAATTGATTTATAGTATTTCCTTCAGTGACGTTTCCATAGACAGCAACTATAAAGACTGGTTTTTTATTTCCAGTAAGTCTCTTGAAAAATGGGAGAACGACTTCTGGTATTTCCCGATAATAAACCGGTATTCCTATTAGAACCAAATCTTCTAAGACATTATAACCTTGATTACGGTTTGCAGATTTAGTTAGGTCAATTTCAGTAACGTCCTGAAGTTCGGTCCCAACTAATATTTCATTCAAAATCTTCTTAGTACCACCCGTTGGTGAAAAATAGACCGATAGAACGCGCGAAATATTTTTCATTAATTTATTATATAAAAATATTTTTCATTAATTTATTCGTTTATTAATAGTTGAAGTGAAATATAATGAAAGTTGATGAAAATACGCTTAAAAAGTTGGAGAATTTCAGAGGATATTTAGATAATGATCGCGTTACCGAATTGTTTGAAGTATTTGCAATAAAATTTGCAGCGGGTCATTGGTGCGCTGGTGATTTTGTAGACAGATTCGCCACTGATGGATATAACGAAACCGTTTCGTCCGATATTCTTGATCAAATTCCACGAGTGGCAGCAGCTAAAATTCAGGGGATTGAATTCCATAACGATATTTTCTTGTTAGAAAATGGAAAAATCGATCACGATAAAATTACACAAGTACAGGGTGCATTAGAGAAAAATAATGTAGTTGCAACGAACATGAATGTCAACCTTTGGGGAACTCCCAAATGGAAATTAGGGGCAGCAGCTAATATGAATAAAGGGGTAAGAGAGGATGCCAAAGCACTTCTTTTTCAAGCTATCGATATTGCAAAAGAGATAGGCTGCGCTTCAATGAATTATTGGCCAGGAAGTGACGGCTGGGACTATAACTTTCAAGTGAACTACAGAACCATTTTAGACTACTTCATCGACGCATGTGCTGAGGTCAATAAAGAAGCAAAGCAAAGGGGAATTAAATATGGTATAGAACCCAAATTACACGAACCGCGTGAAGGGAATATTATCGTCGGAACCAGTGAAAAAGCTGCTTTGGTGTGCAAGGAAGTTAATGATATTTGTGGCGGTAGTAATATGGGGATCTGCCTTGATTACGGGCATATTCAGATGTATGCAGGGGAACCCGCGGACAATCTATATACATTACAGCGATTTGGTGTTCCAATCCTGAACTTCCACGTTAATAACGCGAAATTACATTCCAATGATGAAGATCGCATTACTGGGACAGGGGATATCTGGCGGTTTATTGACTTCTGTTATGCATCTATCTCAACAAATTATGGCGGATGGTTCGGTGAAGATCAATTTGAGTATAGAACTGACCCCATCCAAGCAATGGCGCTCTCCCGAGAGTTATTTGGCAATTGTATGAAGAAAGCTTTACTTATTTACGTTAAGAGAGATGAGCTTCAAGAAGCCCAGGCTACAGGTGATGCTATAAAAACTCTTAATATTGTAAAAAAGATTATATACAATGGGTAAAGCTATCTATTAAATTAACCATCAAAAAAATAATCATCTATTCTACTTTGAAGGTCACTCCAACTTTCAGGATTTCCTTCCACTAAATATGATTTATTAATCAACTGGTCTAAATCTATTTGCGCGCTATTTTTTGGTATATTGAGATATTTCTCTTTACACATCTTGATGATATAGTCTAGCATTTCCCGACTTCTTATGGTATAGGGGATTATGATTAAAGTAACACCATTTTTTTCACAGAGATATAATTTCTTTTTGTCATTGGCTTTCATTCGCTCGAGTTCCTCAATGGATTTATGAAAGTATGGAACCAACTCATAATGTTGTCGTCCCTGATATTCAAAGGCTAGTTTTAATTCTTGATTATAGCCATCCAGCTCCATTTGATTCTCCCAATCATTAAGTAGCCATGTAGGTCGACTCTTCTGAAACTGCTTATCAAAAATTGATTCAAAGATTAAACGACATAATCGTTCATGTCTCCCTAAATTACACTCAGGACACCAAGTACCTCTTTTTATACTATCTGGAATGGCTTCCCAAATATGTCCTTCTTTACATTCCACCTCTACCTTTGTGCGTGCATTAACGTATTCGGTCGAACGCAGTTTTCCACCTCTCTCACGTATTAGCTCCTGTAACTCTTCAATAGTTCCCTTTTCTACATGTGCACATTTTGCACACCAATTTCCTTTTTTAATATTGTTTGGAGTGACTTTCCAAATATGCCCTTCCTTGCACTCTACCTCTAATTTTGTATGCGCATCAACAATTTCAGTCGAATGTAATTTACCGCCTCGCAACATTATAATAATTTGTGCTTCCTTATTCATCTTTAACCTTCTTTTGAATCTCCCTTCCCTATCCCCACATTTGGGACACCACGAGCCGCTTTTAAGATTAGAAGGGGTTGCTTTCCAGACATGCCCTTTTTTGCACACTACTTCCACTTTGGCGTCCGAATTGACCTTTTCAGCTGATAAATAACTCGTGAAAGTCCGAATTCTTCCCCCTCGTTGTTCTGCCATTTTCTTAATTTCTTTAATTAGCTTCAATCTCCTCCTGAGATTATTTTTTTTGTTCGCACATTTCTTGCACCACTTACCTCTTTTTATATTATTTGGTGAGGTTTCCCAAATATGCCCCTCCTTACATTCCACCTCTACTTTCGTATGAGCATTAACATATATTTTCGAACGCAACTTGCCACCATGGTTCTTCACAAGTTCATATAAATCCTCAATTGATCCTTTTTCTTTCTTCGCACATTTAGGACACCATCTACCATTTTTTATGTTATTGGGAGTGACTTTCCAAATGTGTCCCTTCTTACACTCTACCTCAACTTTCGTGCGTGCATTGACATATTCAGTCGAATGCAATTTGCCACCTTGATACTCCACAATTTCTTGTAATTCTTTCAACCTTATTTCAGGAATTTGATTTTCAATAGCATCCCAATTTTCAAGCAGCTTGCGTTTTAAATCTTCATTAATAAAGGAATTATCATTAATCCATTGCCTAAAAAACTGTGTAAATTTAAAACCACAAATGGCTTTTCTCCTAAACAGTGCTTCATATTTCTTCATTAATTGCTGGCAACTGTGAAGCTCTTTTGGATTTATTTTTATTGTGGCCATATTTGCAACCGTAATTTTTTTAGGTCAAGAGATTAAGAAAATCTCATAATAAACTAGCAGTTCGCTAATTTTTAAAATAAGAGGGAGTGGAAGATAAGTGATATAAGTAAATCGCACTAAATTATTTTTTGCAAAAGCATAGTATTTTTCTAATTTTGTAGCTACGACATTTTTTGTACTAACTTAATTGAAATTTTGGGAAGCCCAAGCCACCGGCGATGCTGTTAAAACTATAAACGTCGTGAAAAAGATAATCTTTAATGAATAAACGAAGATGGAAGTGCAGTGGAGCACTCGGGTATTTGATCGCGGAGGGGTGGACCAAATAGCTTCGGAAAAGTAATCGAAGAAACCCGAGAGTGCATCAATCACCCTTCCATCCTTCTACCTGCTCTACTAAGTATCTAATATCATAACAAAAAAAGATTGTTGCAATATTTGCCCAACTCTTGACATTATTTCTTCGCTTCTTTAGCGACTTCCACCAAGGCTCGAACGTTCTCCAATCTTGAATCCTGTGGTAATCCAATGCCAGGCGAAATTATCAATCCACCTTCCGGAAAATAATCGATTACCTTCCTACAATAGTTTTTTACTTTATCAGGTGAAGATATCACCAACAATTGATGGGGCACGTTTCCCATTATGCACGAATGCCCTGCAAGCACGTCGTGCGCCATAAAAATGTCGGTTGGACCATCTAAATTAAAAATAATCTTACCTTTTGGGAGTTCCGCTTTGAAGAGCTCAAAATGCTCCTTAGTCCAATAACCCTCAAAGGATGGCATGGGGACGTAATCCAAATCAATTAAATCTAACAACAATTTTTTAAAAGATGGCCAATAAATCTCCTCAAACTGCCGAAAACTCAGAAAGTTTGCGTCCCCACGGTGTAAAGGCATGAAAATATTTTTCACCCCACTCACATCCGCCATGAGCTGTGCCGTAAGTACCATATAGGGCTCGATTTTATTCGCAAGCAATTGCACCTTTTCCGGAATCTTATGAATGTCACGTGAGATCCCCCGCAGTCCTCTAAAAAAATCAGCAATGTAGTCATAGGGTGCGCCACTGAATCCAGCGATGGCACCACAGAAGATGACCGTACCTTCCGCCTCCGTTTTATTGAGGCAATCCATAAGATTATTACTAAAGGAGAGGAGCTTAAAGAGGATTTTTAATAAATTATAGACGAACTTCGGCCAACGTTTTTGAAATAACCCTACCATTTGGGGGAGCAGTATTTTCCCAAAATATTTACTTCCATCCGTTAAAAAATCGTCATATTCACTTATATTCATGTAAGTTCTTTCGACAAATTGGTACATTTGATCATCAGAGAGACCCTCAGTCCCAGGAAATTTCAATAATTTTAAATCAGCAATTTCAGCAAGGGCTCCAACCCCTGCAAAAGGAAAGAATACTCCATCAAAATCGAAATGTCTATTCGCTTCCCTATACTTCTCATTCCCCAACTTTTGATCAAAAAAATACTCCCTTGCGGTAATTCCAGCAAAGCGCGCCGGCAGAATATCATATTCAAGGGCTACGGGCGGACGATCCACTGGTCTTAATTGAATTGCATTTTGGATGCGGTCAAATTTTTCCCTATACATAGCATTGTTGTCATACTGTTCTTGGATGTGCTTCAATCGTTTTTTCTTCATTCTGTTAATTATGAAGAATAGTAATCGCTTGGTCAATCCTCCGTGTCGTAGACTCCGTAAAACGTGATACGTATGCCACATGGGTCATCTCATCCAGGTTTGGTACAAAAATAGTTTTATTAATAATCGTTTCGGAAAAGGAAGAAGAAAAAGAAGAAAAGGACATGTTTTCAAATGAATGTATTAGATGATATCTCGGAAGCTGTCATCAAAGGTGATGCAGAGGCGACGAGTGCTTTAGCAAAACAGATAGTTGCAGATAAAAAGATCGATCTAAACGATGCAATCATTCACGGTTTAAATAAGGGCATGAAGGTTGTTGGAGAATTATATGACAAGCGCGAATATTTTCTGCCAGAAATAATTGTAGCCGCAGACGCCCTTTATGAAGCGCTTGAAATATTCAAACCTCATTTGAAAACAACACAGAAATACAAAGCAACGGTGATTTGTGGCGTTGTTCGTGGGGACATCCACGATATCGGTAAAAACGTCGTGAAGCTCTTCTTAGAAGCGTCCGGATACAAAGTCATTGATTTAGGACGAAATGTTCCGGCTGAAAAATTCGTTGATGCCGTTAAAGAATATCAAGCAGAAGTTCTAGCGCTTTCGACCCTAATGAGTCCAACCTTGGAAAGCATGTCTGAAGTCGTCGATCTTTTAAAATCTCAAGGGCTCCACGAAAAAGTGAACGTCATCATTGGTGGTGCAGCCACGGATGAAAAATTTGCAGAAGAAATTGGGGCAACTTATCTAGAAGATGCGAATTCCGCGATAAAATTTTTGAATGCTCATTTTTCAGGAGGGAAATAGGGTTGGAATTACTCGAAAAGGTACCCGATATTTTAGAAGGTCTCATGGCAAAACCCGGATCAACGGTTCCAACATTTCCAATTATTTTAGGATATTCCATTAATGAATATCACAACCATACTGGAATTCCTGCTCCGGATATCATGCGCGACGGGGATAAAATAGCTGAGGCTCAAATATATATTGCACGCCGTTTCAATATTCCTTTTGTCATTACCATCATTGATCTAAATGTTATTGGGGAAGCTTTTGGTGCCACGCTGACCTATATGCCCGACGTCATCCCAGTTCATGAACATCCTGCAATTGAAGGTCTTGAAGGAATTGATGATATAGAACCAAAAGATCCCCGACGTGATGGGCGAATGCCCCAAGTAATTAAAGCCGCGGAACGCTTTGGGCAAAATTTTAGCGCACAGGGGGAATTAAATTTTGGTGGGTGCGAAGGACCTATTACTGCAGCGGGATCCGTTTGGGGAGTGGAAAATTTAATGCGAAACATGATAAAGAATCCAAATCTCGTACACAAAGTCCTCGCTGCTTGCACTGACACGATAATAGATTTTTGTAATGCCCAAATCGATGCGGGTGTCCAAGCGATTGGTCTTGCAGAACCTACCGCTTCCTCGACCTGCATTTCTCCTCAATTTTTTCAAGAATTTGCCGTGCCCTACTTGAAAAAAATCACCCGGAAAGTAAATTCGCCCGCATTTCTGCTTCACGTATGCGGTGAATCCCAAAAACTCGTTAAATTGGTAAGTAAGATTACTAATATCTTGATTTTTAGCGTAGATCAAATTGATTTACGGGCTGCGAAAGAGGAACTTGGTAAAAAATTTCTCATTTTATTGGGAAATGTTTCCACGGGCATCATGCGCCGTGGTACTATTGCAGAAGTTGAGGCGGCGACAAAGGCTTGTATTGGAGAAGCAATGCTTGGTGGAAAGTTCATTCTTTCAACTGGTTGCGACATTGCACCCGGAACCCCTCCTGAAAACATTGAAACGCTCATACGCATCGGGAGAACCTTCGGAAAATTCTAAAAAGTCTATTATCTTTTTTAAAATAGTAAAGACAAAACTATTAATAGGATTTTTTCTCTTATCACTCAAGTACTTCTAGGAGGCTAATCTAAAATGCAAGAGGAAAATTTGAGAAAATTTATAATTCAGATAGGGATGGGTGTTGATCAACACGGACAGGACGTTACAAAGGCTGCGCAGAAGGCAATTAAAAATGCGATTTCCAATAATTGCTTAGTAGGATTGACTGAAATTTGTAATCTTACGGATTTAAGGAATTTTTACGTGCACGTTCGGATTGCTGTCCCTTATCCTGAACAAATTAATGAGAAACGCCTTTTAAAAGCAGTCCCATTTGGGAATAAAGAGTTGGTCGTGGAGAAGGGAGGGATGGTCGTGCCGGGCATTCAGATTCCCGAATTAGGTGATTCATCGAATGAAATGATTATTGCAACGGCCGCCGTGACTGTACTGGTCAAAACGGACAGTTAGTCGAAGGATGAAAAATGGAAATTTGGTTTATTTTATTCTGGTTAGCAATTGGTCTTTTTTTTGGGATTGGATCTGGCATGACCGGGCTGTCAGCTGTAAATCTAATACTTCCCATTCTTTATACAGTGTTTTCATTTGGTATTTTAATGGCGATAGGAACAAGTCTTTTTATTGATATGATTAATTCAGCAATCGTGGCGCTTTTTTATGCGAGATATGCAAATGTTGATTTTAAAATAGGGCTTATGATGGGAATTATATCATTCATGTTCGCAATTCTTGGGGCTCATGTTGCTTTTATTATTGCATCTGCTTCTGAGGATTTCTTAGCTGGTTCATTTGGTATCCTCCAACTTTTTATCGGAGTTGCATTTATTTATCGTGGATTAAAGAAATCTGAGAGTACGGAATCTGGAGAGATGACAAAAACGAGGGTAGCTATTTGGTTTGATAAAATACCAGATAATTATAAGAAATTTATTATTATTATTGCCTCTGTGATTCTCGGTTTTATAGGTGGTTTGTTAGGGGCAGGGGGCGGATTTGTTATAACTTTTATTCTAATATTCCTTTTATCATTAGAGAGCCACAAAGCTGTTGGTACTGCTTGTTTTGTAATGCTTTTTACCACGGCGGGAGCGGTTCTATACTATTCAACGCAGTTCTCCATTGATTTCGGTTTTGGTGGCCTAATTGGAGTATTTAGTATTATTGGCGCCTTCATAGGTACGCAAGCTGCCCACAAACTCTCTGAAAAGCATCTCACTTTCGCTTTAGGCTTGATAATTATGGTATTTGGCATCGTCATGATTTTCTATTAAAAAATCATAAGATTAAAAATTAACCTCCACCAACGGGCGGAATCACGTGCAGTGAATCACCATCAGCGAGAGGACGTTCTACATCTTTCTCTGGATGAATGTCTCGCAGGTTAAGCATTAAAAGCAGCATTTTATACTGACCATTAGCATAGAACATTTCTGGCAATTTCTTTCCAAATCGTTCATCGATTCTTTTTAACAAATCTCTTAATTTACTACCTTCAGGAAGTTCAATCGTGGCTTCCTTTTCGCCCGTGAAATCGGCTAAAGGTCCCATGAAGTGTACCTT
>JABXJT010000114.1 GCA_013375455.1 Candidatus Helarchaeota archaeon
ACCTGTATTATTAAATGCAGGATAAGTCTCATTAAAATGTGAACTATCACCCGTAATACCCTCTGACAAATCACGGCCATTCCAGTTAATGTATGTACCATCCATAAGATAGGGGGGTCCTAAAACAGGCAGTACGCCTATACAAATGACCGCAATTATGACTCCACAAAAAATTGTGATGGTTTTTTTTGTCAAGGGAATCGGATAAAATTATCCTCGTTTTGATATATTTGGATTTCTATCTACTAAATCATGCAGATAATCCTGCCCAAATGGTGAATTACGGGATTCACAGATTCCTGAGTTGGTCTAACGGAAAAGTGATTAAAAGAAGAAAAAAGAAAAAAATTAAACGATTAAATAATGTCCAGGTATTTGTTATTGCTTCTTTTGTGCGCAATCCTTGTCAAGATGACTATCAAGAAAACTACCAGCAGAATGGGTAAAATCTCGAATCCCGGGATTCCATCCTCTCCTAATTGTATTCCTGTGCCGGCTTGCAATAAAATTGCATTTACCTCATCAGTCCACCCAACAATCTCCGCCATAGTGGTAACTGAAGCAGGGCCATCGATACAAGCCCATACGGCGAGTTGCCCTATCATTGTACCTATGAACGTGGCATTAACAGTGTCAAAGAAGATCATAATTTTGCCAACACAAGACGTTGGGCCGTATGGCGTGGGGCTTACAGTAAATGTGTCCGAATCCCCCGGACCTGCATCGTCTGATTCACAACAGAATCCCCAGAGTAGGGTAGAATTCATTTCATCGAGCACGCTAGTTGAAAGAACCGTTGTATTTGCAACCACCATGGTTTGAGTACCAGAATCTCCAGGTATCAACTTTGTTCCTGCCGCAATAATTACTGTGATAGCCTCTGCTGTTAATTGCTTTATAGTCACGTTAATACACTGCGCATAGAAAAAATCAAAGGTTCCATTTATCCATACTTCAACGTGGGTTACATTAATTGAAGCATCGTAAAGTGTCATTGTTCCAGCAGTATCTAGTTTCCCCTCTTGGTCGCATGGAACGCTGCTCGTCGCCATCATTAAATTCATGCCTGCAATTGGAATAATCGTTACAAATATTATTATCAAACTAAGAAAACCAAGTTTCGTTTTGTAATTATTTTTGTTCATCTTTATTTCACATCTAAAAATTTAATTGCTAAGCAGTTATCCCAAATCATACTAATATAGTTTTTTGGAATGATGATGAATTCACAGACCATTGATGTTGCGGTTATTGGTGGCGGAGTCGCCGGGTTATCGGTTGCCATTAGCTTCAAGAGGCAAGGGTTGAACGTACTTTTATTAGAACAAGAGAACGAGTTTAGAAAACGTATTAAAGGCGAGGTAATCGATAAATCAGCCGATATTTTCATAAAGATTTTTAATAAAAAAGGACTACCGGAATCAATAAGCCGGATAGTCTTCAATAGCGCTAAATATTACACCCCCTCCACCAAAAAATATGCCCATCGCTCCTTACTATCTGGTGATAAAATAGCCCTCGTTTTGATATATTTGGATTTCTATCTGAGTTGGTGTAAGAAAAAGCTATTAACAAAATAAACCAAAGTAGAAAATAAATAGAAAAAATTGTGAAAGGAGTTACCTAAAACTCCACTTATTCCTCTTCATCTTTCTTAACTTTTTCATACAAGTTTAGACCTAAAAAAACCTCTTTATCTTGTAAAATCCGCTTATTCCCGTGAGTACTTGCTATAATTAGACTCTTTCCGCTTTTTGAAGGTGGTTTCTCCTTTGGATTTAAGTTAATCTCTAACGTTAACTTATCTCCATCAATTTTGTATGAAATATTCCTGCCTAAATAACTCATTTTAATTCTTCTCCTTGCTCTGAATGTGATCTTGTTATCATCTTCAAATATACTCCGATCAATTCCAAGAATGGGCATTTGTCTATCTCACTATCCCATCGAATTAGTAAATTAATCTTTAGTTAATTTCTTGGCGACCCCCCCACCCCAATAACGAAAATACACCGTCGAGAATAAGGTGTACGTGACGGCAGTCGAAAAGAAAATTATCTGCCCACCTTTCGGAAGTCGCTAAGCTTGCTAATTGCACGTCGCCAGCGTCCGATGCCTCGACCGCGTAGTACATGATCACTGCGTCCAAGGCTCCCGCGGCGGGGACTCGCGCGGTGACAGTCTCCAAGAAGCGGAGGCGATGCATCTGATCCTTGACGAAAGAGCCCCATAATTCGATGAAAGAATGAATTAACGTTAACTCTTTCGACGTGAAATCGGAATGAATTCCCAATAACCGTCAGTTCAAACATACATTTATAGCCAGTCAACTTTATATGAGACGCACTCAGTCTAACAATTAATGCGGCTCACTGAACGGATGCAATTGAAAAAATCTGCAGAATTGTCCTCCCTCTGCCATAAGGGGAAGAATCTCTACAACGTGGCTAATTATATGGTTCGTCAACGTTTCTTTAGAGATCGGAAGTGGTACCGCTACTATGACCTGAATCGGCTGTTGAAGCAGGACCCTGCGTACCGGGCGTTGCCCATTCAGACCTCCCAACAAATTCTTCGCTTGGTGGACAGGAATTGGAAGTCCTTTTTTCGGGGGTTGAGGGATTGGCAAGACCATCCCGAGAAATACCGTTGTCGACCGTGCATCCCGCGCTACAAACCAAAAGATGGGGAATCAATCGTCCTCTTTACGAACCAGCAATGCCGCATTAAACGCGGATGCCTTCATTTCCCTAAGAAAGTTCTGCCTCCGCTTAAAATTCGGATGACGGGAGCCTTCCAGCACGTGCGTATTCTCCCGCGAGGGGACCATTACATCGTGGAGGTCGTTTATGATTGCACTCCCATCTACTTGGACCTACCCAAGAACCGCATCTTAACGATTGATTTGGGTTTGAACAACCTCGTAACTGCCGTAAATAACGCAGGGTTGCCCCCGTTCGTTATTAAAGGCGGGGTGGTCAAGTCCATCAATCAATTTTACAATAAGGAGCGGGCGCGTCTCTCCGCATTGAAGGACAAGCAAGGATTAAAGGGGCAAACCAAACGACTGAAGCGCTTGACATTGAAGCGGAATAATAAAATCCGGGATTACTTCCATAAAACCTCGAGGACAATCATCGGGTATTGCGTTGACAATGAATTGGGAACGATTATCGTCGGCTACAATGCCGGATGGAAACAAAAAATTCACATTGGGCGTCGAAACAATCAAAACTTCGTGAGCGTGCCGTTCCATCAATTGATCCAGCAGATTCAATACAAGGCAAGACTCGTAGGCATTGAAGTCATCTTGGAAGAGGAAGGGCATACGTCCAAATGCAGTTTCTTAGATCAGGAACCGATTAGACACCACGATACGTATCTGGGGCGAAGAATCAGTCGCGGGTTGTTTCAGGCGAGTGATGGCACGCTCATCAACGCGGACGTGAACGGTGGCTATAATATTGGACAAAAAGCAGTCCCAAATGCTTTCAGGGCGGATGGGATAGAGGGTGTCGGGTTACACCCGTACTCTATGATCATTTGACATTGAGTTAAATGAAATGCGTCGTAACTGACGGATTTTAATGACCTAAAACCACTAAATATCTCTTTTGTAGGGAAGGTCAAAATGGTAACTTATTTAAAAATTTCTGCTATAATCCGTCCAGTGCTGTGTTTCGGTTTGGGGAGGCTCATAATTCTTGCGAAGGTTGGCGCGAGATCAATAAGATTAACAGTGGTTTCTAATTTCACCCCTTCTTTTATTCCGGGACCTGCTATAACCAGAGGAACCGCAATAGAATAATCCCCGAATGTCGTCTGTGGGAGATAATATGCGTGAGCACCAAAACAATGTTTTGCTTCATATGCGTGCCCTTTTTTCATGATACGTTTGGAAAGAAAGGTGGGATCAAGGGCATCCAAATCATCATCAAAAATTTGGTACGGGGGTTTTAAGAAATAGACGATATCACCAATTCGTTCGCCGTTTTGTGCAAGTTCAGGGTGATCTTCTTTTCGCATGGCAAGTTCTATAATCGGATTACCAGTATCTGGGTCCCTGATTGCCTCCAAGGCTTTAATGACTTCATCGCGTATTTGTTCATACTCTTCTGGTTCGACAATTCCTTCGGGGTCTCTTCCTTTGAGATTGACCCAAATATAAGTAGGTTCAAGATATGGAAACGCTTTCGTCTTACTCCAGTCAATAATAAATCTTTTTTTCTTTTCATTCCAATCATAATGCAATAATCCTGCATCATAAAGCGCCAAAGGTATGTTCACGATTCGCCAGGCTGGAATTGCACCATGGTCTGCAACCAATACGACTGTCGTATTTTCATCTACGCAAGTTTCCAATAAATATCCGACCATTTCATCAACGATTTTATAAGCCACCCGAACATTACGTTCTGCCTTTATCGCTGCCTTTTCAGAATAATTTGGACTGGGTTCAAACATTGCGGCCAATCTCTTATGGTTAAGGGTATCAAGGTGATGAATGTGGAAAAAACATAAGTCCCAATCTAATTCTTTTTTAGCAAATTCAATAGCTTTCGCAAGGGTCATCACCTCTTGCCGTGCATATATTAAATGGGCATCAACGGTCCCCGGCATCATGTACGGTACCGTTTCTGTTTTCATCGCTTCTAATGTGAGCCTATTTTTGAGTAACTTTTCCCCGAAATCATCCGGTTGAGACCATCCTTTAGTATTTAAAACGGGAGATCGTTCAATTTTCATTGTTTTTCCGGCAGAATCTATTTCAACTAACTTAATTCGGAAAATGCACGGTAGTTCTCTATGTTTCGTCTCCATCTTGATTGCTAACCATTCACTAATTTCACCCACTTTGATTCTATGTAACGTGCTCTCCCCTTCGACCTGGATTTGAAGTGTATCAAAATCGGCAGTACTGGATTTTAAGAGAGTGAACAACAATTTAGGGGATGCTCTTGAGCTTTCAAGAACATTAAGTGATGCGGTAATTGAATCATTTCCTTGGACTTGAAGTTGTAACTCTGAGTTCGATGATGCTTGAGAATATTCAACTGTTGATTTAAATATGATTTGCCTTGGAAGCGTTTCTGGTGTTGGCCATGTATAGATTACCATTGCTCCCTTTTCGAAATTACTTGGCCATCCTGCCGGATAATTAATAACAAACGGAATTTTTCCATGCCGAGCTGCAACATCCCAAAAATATTCTGCATTACAGTATTTGGATAATTGAGTCCGACCACGTAATGATAAGCCCAAATCAAGAGGTTCCCCAGGTACATGTAGATAAAAACTTGTTGCGCCATGAATGAAAGTAGGTGCGCCAGTTGCAATAACGGTCCAATTAGTGGGAGTATCGCATGGCGGACTTGAGAGCGCCTTTCCATAGACTCCTTTTTTTAAGAGTGACGCAATATTTGGAAGATCCCCTGTAGCGACATATTTCTCCATCAAATAAGGGATCATTTGATCCACGCCAATTACTAACAATTTTCGCTTTGGTTGGGTCATACAAATTTCCCTTCAAAACAAGTTTCCCTTTACGTCTATTTAATTGTAACGTAGGAGTGATCCCTATACATCTCTTGCCATAGGCAAATCTATATCTTTATTAGCTAGTATTTCTAAGATCTAATTGCATTCATTAATTTATTAATAACGACAAAGGAGGGTACAATCCTTGAGTACGGATTCAGATCAAACATCTCTAAAATTTGAACAAGAAAGAAGAAATATCATATCTGCTTCAATCTGTATATCAATCCTAGTAGTAATTGTTATCATTCTTATTCGAATATTTCTAAGAGGGTTAGTTGCAGATATCTTAACTATGGCTACAGCTGGCATAGGGGCGGCATTGTTTTTTTTATGGCAAAGAGAAATTCGAAGTAGTTCTCAAAGCTCTTCTGGCAAAAAAATAATATCGGCTGACGAAAAGATATCAGAATTGCTAGGGCGTTCGCTGGGTCAAGATGAAAAAAAAAGGTTTTCCATATTATATAATAGATTACAAACAGAAACAGCCCCCATCAGAAGAAAGTCAAATAAATATCAATTACTACGAGATGAATACATGGTGTATTGTCTTCTTATTTTAAGCATTAAAGAGATCGGAGTAATGGGCGAGATGAAACCCTCTCTTAGAGAATTAATTTTAGAGGAATTAATACAGTTACCGGTGGATCCAGAAGAATGGATTATTCATAACAAGTATTTAGAGGAAATATTTCTAGGTTCAACCGGCCTTATTATCACTCCCGATGATCTCTGGCATCCTGCAAAGAAAGCAGAAAAAATTAGACAACGAGCTAAGAGAATGTCATAAAAGAAATGAGAACCGTAGACTAAGGGAATGCAATGAACTAAGGGAATGCAAAGGAGTAATTGAGGTTAAATATATCTGATTTAATTATCTCGAAAGAATTTTTTTATAATGAAAGTACCAAATGTAGTTAAGTCATTTCAAGAAACTGATCGCCATGCAGGACGCAGACCCATTTTCTATCAGAATACCTTGGGGCAAGAAACTAGCCTTTAGCTTGGGAGCCGCGTCAGTCGTTCTATTAATGATGATTTTTAACACGTGGCTCCCAATTTACTACACTGGAATCATCAAAGTGGATCTAAGCCTCTTTGGATACGCCTTCCTTATATTTATGGCGTGGAACATGATTAACGATCCGCTCTTCGGTTATCTAATGGATCGAACTAAAACAAAATGGGGACGCCGCATCCCATACGTTATCTTTTTTGCCCCCATTTTAACAGTTTCCTTTATATTTTTATGGACACCCCCAATTCCAGCATCTCCTGCCCAAGATTTAATCACCATTGCTTATTTGATATTAATGCTTTTCATTTTTGATACTGCTTTAACATTCATAACAATTGCTAAATCATCTCTGTTCCCAGAAATGTCGATGAGTGAGGAACAACGAACAAATCTTTCATTTGTAGCAACGATCATAACGGTACCTTGTATGGGGGTTGCTTTGGTTGCCCCAAATTTTTTCTATGGCAATGCAACTCTCTTTAAATACTTTATGACGGGGGTTGCGTTTTTTACATTATTTTCTTGGATAATATTAGCGAAAAAAATTCGAGAAACCCGGGTTTTCATGGAAGTTGATAAACCACTCAATTTGATCAAAGCAATGAAGTATACAATTAAAAGTAAATCATTTCTGATATTTATATTCTTTAACTTTCTCATCCAAACGACATTAGCGCTCATCTTACCAGGACTCCCTTATATAATAAAGTATGTTTTAATTGGTAGTCTAGCAAAGATACTCGCAAGTTCGAGCGGTCTAGCAGGATTACTGGTTAGCGTTTACTACATCATTAAAGTCCGCGGACAAGGGGTAAGGAAACCATTTCTCTTGACAGCGATTTGTATTGGGATAGGCGGACTCTTATTCACGTTTATTAATCATCTAGCTACCACGATTATTGGATTTTTCCTTTTGGGAGCAGCCTTCCCAACGGTGTATATCCTCTATGATGTTGCCATGGGCGAAATTATTGATGAAGATGAGATGAAAACGGGCATTAGGCGAGAAGGAACATTCTATGGAGTAAATAATTTCAGCTTTAA
This sequence comes from Candidatus Helarchaeota archaeon, assembly GCA_013375455.1. The sequence goes on from JABXJT010000114.1 coordinate 7,601, forward strand.
ACCTTGCATATCATTAGGTTTCATCATCCTCACGCAGATTTTGGCAATTACTGGATTTGTTCAAGGATCTCCTACGCAATCTCCTATGGTACAATTCGGAATAAAACTAGCCACTTTTGGGATACCTGCGTTATTGATGCTCATCGGAGCGGCCATTATTTATTTCTTTCCAATCCGTGGGGCGTATCTCCAGAAGATTAAAGCAGAGATAGCTAAACTCCATAAGAAAAAACTCGATGAATTTAAGGCCTTAGCCGAAACCCAATCAGATGAACTCAGGAACTAACTGATTTTTATGGGATATTTTCCGTGATCTTCGACCGCTTTGAGTTTTTCTATTCAAACTAAATAATCTTCTCTTCTATTTGTTCTCAGTCCCTGATTACCTGAATTACTCCCACCACATTCAAGAATAAAGCTCCACTGGCCGCCCAGAGGCAAACTGTCCGCCCAATAAAATAGCCCGCGTATTCAGGAAAATCTGTTATATTCCCTAAAGAAACAATCCCATAATATATTGCCATTATCACTCCAATGAGGCTTAAGATAATAATAATGAAACCGAGAGATCGAACAGATTTCATGCTATCTTCATATGATTTTTGACGAGATCTCCACGCGAAAAGGGTTAACACAATGATGACTAAACCTATCACTACTGCAGCTCCTACTATTAATATTCCAGTCTGGAACTTGGAGCTAGTCAATGGCCAGCCTGCAACATCCCATAATGAATAGATAATATATGCGTGGATGCCCACTAGACCGATGGCTATCGCAGTCCCAATAAGAATCATTAAAAAAGGTCGCCTTTGAAAGTCGTTTTCTATTTCTGAATCCATTTTCATCCTTCTCTTTGTGATTTCTCTATTTATGAAAATTTATTACATTATATTTGTATTTAACAATTTTCTTTTTAATCACTTTTCAATGAATCAAGACTGAAAAATCGATTTTTCTTCTAATTTCCCAAGCAATATTTCATAATTTTATTGGATATCTTCCGAAATCTTCTACCGCTTGATAATAAGCATAGAAATTCTTTAATTTACACCATTGCGTCACCGAATGCGAGGATGAGATGATATGTCCCCCATCTTTTGAAACATTTTTTAGTAGGTACTTAACGTAATTGTAATTCTCTCGGGGAGTTCCGTGAGTTAATAAAGGAATTGGCACGTTTCCAACAAGGGTAATATCTTTCCCGTATCGCTGTTTAAACTCCACAATATCGTTGCCGGCAGTTTTTTCAATTGGATGTAATGCATCTATTCCAGTCTCAACGAAATCAGGCACCAATTTAACCACATTTCCACAAGAATGGAACATGACCTTGCCTCCAAGTTGATGGATACGCCTGCTTATTTTTTTCATGCCCGGTTTGAAGAATTCGCGAAACATACGCGGCGAAATCAGACTCCTCCCTGTATATCCTAAATCGCCCGTAAAATAGATGTATTTCCCACCTCTTTGGAGAATTCCCTCTGCGACTGCAAGGGCATAGTCGTTCATCTCTTTCACTGCACTCCGAACGAAATTCTTATCCGTGATTAAGAGATTAAACAATTTTTCAAACCCGAAAATACTGCAGAGTTCCTCGAAGGCTACGGCACCCCACACGATAAATTGGGGGACTATATCCAGTTTCTTGCACGCTTTGACGCCTGTATCTGTTGTTATATAATTACCAGGATGGTCTGCATCAAATTGCAAGTATTTATCCCACTCTGTGGGTGATTGAATAAATCCATACCTTGCATGGGCCCCCTCTAGACTAACTTTCCACACAACTCTGCCATCTCGGTGTCGGATTACCTTATTCTTATCTTCCGTGTAAAAATCTCGGAATATTTGATCCGTATATATCATTGGAACACCTGATGGGTAGGTGAAAATATCATAATTGAATTGTCTATGAAGCTTGCTAACAATTCGGGGCAACACGCTTGCAATAGGGTGAAAAAGTCGAGGATGTTTTATCAATTTTCTAAGTATTGATACGATAGGTGGTGCCTTATGAAAGATATTAAGCAATTGTGGAGGAAAAAGGAGCAACGCCAATGGAGCGGTTTGTCCATCTATGAATGGATTGAATTCCTTGATTTCAATTGATCCCTCGTATTTTGGAACCCTATCTGGAATGTCATGATTAAACGCTGCCTCTACTCGACGAAACGAATTCCACTCTTGCATAAATTGTATCAATCATCCACGGGATTATATATATTTTCAGTATGTAAGTAAAAATTAGGTGATTTAAAATTTCGCTTAACGACCAAATTGAACAATTAATGCTTGAACAGGGTGCTATCAAGGTAGGATTTGCCACCAACGAGAGCTTAGCCGGCGGACCGCCAAGTGCTGATATCACTTATATATTTGAAGACGCGCAGTCGGCTGTTTGCTTGGCTGTTCCGCTGGACCGAGATAAAATTCGCGCATTCTTCAGAAAAGACCTACCAAATGGGCGGATCGAGCACGAAACAGACAATATTGAGGCTTATTTAAAAGCTTATCAAATTAGTTATTTGATTGTTCAATTCCTACGCGAGAAAGGATATAAGGCGGAGGTGCTCATCCCGAATTTTAAATATCGCAGGGATGTGCCTGGGTGGCGATTGCGAAGCATCCCCCCCGTTTCTTTGCGGTATCTTGCCGTTCGTTCGGGCGTAGGGTCTTATGGCTGGTCTGGCAACATTGGAACAAAGGGTTACGGAACTGCAATTATTCTAGGTGGGTTGGTCACTTCCGCGACATTGGAACCGACTGATCCAGTTTCTCCAGACGAATCCTTCTGCAATCAATGTAAGTTATGCGTGCAAGTCTGCCCGATGCGAATGTTTTCTGGGAATGAAGAGGAATCCGTGAAACTAGGTGGGTACAAATTCAATTTTTCAAAACGACGCAATTTAATGCGCTGTTTTATCAGTTGTGGCGGCTTCTCAGGACTGGATAAAACTGAGAAATGGTCCACTTGGTCGTTAGGACGACACCCTTACCCGGAGACCGACGAGGAAGTCATTGAGACCCTTGCAGATAGCTTTCAATTCTCCAATGAAGTTAAAATTGCAGGAGAGAAAGAGGGTTTTAATTACAAAGAACATATCAAAGACCCCGAATTCCAAGAACCACTTAAAGGTAAGGGAATTAAAAGGACGATCAAGATGATAAAGAACACGACATTAACATGTGGCAACTGTCAGCTTGTATGCTGGGGTGATCCCGAGGAAACCCGTATCAATTACGGTATCCTTACTAAATCAGGGTGCGTGGTAAAAGACGCCAATGGGAATCTTATCGTGCTACCTCCAGAAGAGGCGGCAAAACACCATGCAATGCAAAAAAAACCGAACATATTCAAGCGTATAGGGCGTGGGATACTCCGCAGGATTGCAAAATGGTACCTAAACCGGCACTATGAATACCTGACGGGGGATAGAAGCTAGTTCTAGTAAATACCACTCATTCGAGCCAAAATTTTACTTTAAAATTGGCGGGCAATTCCTTTAACCCAAGTAATTGATCCTGTTTCTCCGTTTCCACTTCAAAATTTGCAAATACCTTCTTGGGATCCCACTCATGGAAGATGTTGTAAAGTAAGAGATTTCGTAAGGAGGACGTATAGAGGATCACGTCATCCCCATACATTGACAAAACTGGGTTCCTATCACAGCGATCTATGACGAGAAACCGATGAAACAGGATCGGCATGATGTGCGGAATTTCTTTTTGTTCTAAATCATCGGCAGTCATGTTAAACGACTCCAGAATCCAATTAAT
>JABXJT010000194.1 GCA_013375455.1 Candidatus Helarchaeota archaeon
ACAATATTCTGAATAAACTTCGGAATAGACGATTGAGCAGAAAACGACATTAATATAGTTCATGCAAATAAATCGGCGAAAGTACGAGACCCTTTTATCTCAACATAAAAAGGTTCATTTTGCCCCTTAGGTGGTGCATACAAGTAAAAATCCTTTCCCCTCAAATCGTTTTTTGTAATTTCTTCTCCAAATTTTCCCCAAGACAATAGCGTAGTGTAGTTACCTTGTCCAGCTTCTCCGCTTGGCTTATGCCTCAGTATAAATCGATGTTGACCTTTATCCTCTCCTAAAATTCTAACATTACACAAGACTTCTGAAACTTCTACGTAAGGAACTGTTTTCTCCTTTTTCCATGCCAATTTTCCAAACACGTTTTGTCTAAAATATGTTGTTTGGTCTATAACCTTACCATTGACTTTCCAACGTGCTTGAGTCAGTCTAAGTCCGCCTGTGGGGTTTGTTCCCTCTTTTTGGTATTGAACATCTGAGGCGGGTAAGCTTGTTTTTTTCCACAACAATTGACCTTTGAAATCCCATGCGTTTTTCTTTACAGTTGTTACAACGGGTTTCTTTTTAATGACTCGTATTGTTTTAAACCCAGAGGGTGGCTTCTGAATCTTGATTGAAGGAAATAACTTTTTTAATTTCTTCAAAACATCTTTTTTTCTTGTTACCTTTTCAGGTGCCTTTTCTTTTCCTTGTATTTTTATTCTCTCAGTTTCATCAGGAATTATCCCACCCTCCAATAAGTCCTGAATAAGTTCTTGAGTTAATTTGTGAAGGTTTTTGACTTTCCTAGTGAAGAATGACTGGAAGTAATCATATATTTGACTTAGAAGTGTTTCACCTTCTTTGTCAGGTTTCGCAAAATCGATTATGAAAGATGCTTCTATGTTTTGGAATAGTCCAGGTTTGGTTAAGTTAGATGAGCCGAGAATGATACGACATCTTTTCTCTCCTTCAAATAAGTATATTTTTGGATGAAAGACAATATGTGAAAATGTGTAGAAGACATTTGTGTTAACGTTTAAGCCTAATAAGGCTTCCAGTGCTTCTTTAGATGTCCCTTTTAGATCAATTCCTATGAAAACGTTGAAATGTTTAATGTGTTGTTTTGATTTTTGAATACTCTCTTTTATTCCACTGATCCCAGATAAACTGGCAAAACCAACAAGACAGCTAAATGTGTTAAAATCAGTGTCTGAAAAAGATTTTATTAACGCACTGCCAACTGATTCCCCAGAGCTAAGACCATGTCCTAAAAAAGAAACTTTCATAGTATTAATATTGATATGCTTGCATGCTTATTTGGATTTTGGAATCGTATGACTGAGTTTATTCTCCCGATAATATGCTCTGGTCGATTTTCCACATTTATCGCAAACGTACATCTTTAGATGGAAAGCGGCATAATTCCATTCCTTTTTC
>JABXJT010000115.1 GCA_013375455.1 Candidatus Helarchaeota archaeon
AGTAGCAAAACGAATCCAATGGAGATGATGAAATCTAAATTAACGTATTTATTAGTAAAAAACCCTATTCTAAAGATTGATTGCTTTAGGGATCTCATATTCCACAAATTAAACAGTTGCGAAAACATCATAGATAAAAAGGCAACTGACATTGCCAGTTTTATTGTTGCATCGTGGTTTGCAGGGTTGTAATATAAGGAAAATAAGAAAATATCTCCTACTGACATAATAATTACGAACATTATGATAAGTTTAAACATGTCTTTTGACAGAATATTCTCTTTTCCTTTTCGTGGGGGTTCTTCTAAAACGTCTTCATGACCAGGTTCAGTGGCAAGGGCGATATCTCCTGTCCCGTCAGTAACAAGATTAAGCCAGAGTATATGGATGGGCAATAATGGCAAGGGAAGCCCTATTAGAAGCGAACTTATTATCGTGACATCTTCGGAGATGCTAGTTGTGATGAGATGTGTTGTGGTCTGCCTTATATTGGTGAAAATAATTCGTCCTTCGATCACGGCATCTACTATAGTCGCAAAATTATCATCCGCAAGCACTACTTCGCTAGCCTCTCGTGCTACCTCAGTTCCTATCATTCCCATTGAAATTCCGATGTCTGCTTGCTTCAAAGCAGGAGCATCATTTACCCCATCACCCGTCATTGCCACGATTTGCCCTTGTTTTTGAAGGGTTTTGACTATTCTTAATTTCATATTGGGTGAAATACGAGCAAAAACTGAAACCTGCTGGACTGCATCTTCGAAGACCTCCTCTGACATTTGCGCTAATTCTGTTTCAGTAAACGCTAATGGATATTTCCCGCTTAAATTACTTTCATCAATCAGCCCTATTTTCTTCGCTATTGCTATAGCCGTGTTTCTGTGGTCCCCTGTCTGCATAATAACCCTGATACCCGCTTTTCTCGTTCTAGCAATTGCTTCCTCTACTCCAACCCGCGGTGGATCTATTATTCCAACAATTCCAACAAATACAAGATCATTAATTAATTCTTCTTTTAAATTTTTAATCTCTTCTGATACCTCTTTATATGCTAATCCAAGAACTCTCATTGCCCCCTCTGCCAACGATTCCATTTGGAGTGAAATTTCTTGCCGCTCGTGGTTCGTCAATTCCGACATTCCATCATTTTTCAGGAGACCTGAAGAGTACGATAGAACTACTTCAGGGGCACCTACCACGTATATCTCCCGTTTTTGCGCCTCACCGGATATAAGAGACGCGCGATATTTTAAATTTGGATTGAAAGGCATACTATCGAGGAGCCTTACCTTTTTAAATAAATCGTCTTTATAAAGCCCTGCCTTTTCCCCTACTACCACAAGAGCTGCTTCGGTGGGATCCCCTATCACACGGTAACCCTCTTTATGCTCTAGATCTTGAGCACCCATACAGGAACAAACTTCTACAAAGCAGTCATTATCCTCATTATCTTCATCACCCTTCAAAAGTCGGGCATTATTGCAGATTGCGGCAATGTGCAGAAGTTTAAATAAGCGCGGATTCTCAAATGGTTTAATTTCCTTGTTCTTCTGAAAAAATTCCCCAACCGGCTCCCATCCAATCCCTGTAACTGAGATTTCTTCTTCATTGAGTAACAATATCTTCTGAATATTCATCGTATTTTGAGTGAGAGTCCCTGTCTTATCCGTCGCAATGAGTGTTGTGGCATCGAGGGTTTCCACCGCGGGCAGTCGTCTTACAATGGCACATTTTCGGGCCATTCGGGTTGCTCCAATAGATAAAACAATAACAAGAACTATCGGTAAGCCTTCTGGAATCCCCGAAACTAGAGAAGCAAGCGTGAATGAAAAAGTTTCAAAAAAATAATATCCTCTGATAAAAAAGGCGATTAAAAATGTTAAAATTGCACCTGTAACTGCAATTATACCTATTTGCTTAACTAAGCGTGATACTTTCTGTTCTAAATGCCCCTTCCCACGTTTTATTTTCTCGATTGCTAGTGCAATTTTACTTATAGAAGTATGGATGCCCGTGCCAGAGACGATTGCTTTCGCCTCACCACTGGCAACATAAGTCCCCATCCACACCATATTTTTCCGATCCGCAAGAAGAGTATTAACTGGTAGTATTTCGGTATTTTTATCAATTGGAAATGATTCCCCCGTTTGCGACGCTTCTATTGTCCGAAAATTTTTTATCTCCATTAATCGAGCATCTGCAGGAATTTTATCTCCGTCCTCGAGTAGAATAATGTCTCCTGGCACCAACTCTCTTGATTTAATGCGCTTTAATTTTCCCTCACGATAAACCTTTGCAAATGGCACGATTAACTTTTTTAAGGCTTGAATAGCACGTTCCGCTTTATTTTCCTGAATGAACCCCATGATACTATTGATGACAATTACTGCTGTAATGATATAAACATCTATCAAATAGTGGGGGTCTGAGATATAGGATATAACAGCAGCAAGAATAAGAACATACGTTAATATGTTATTGAACTGCCGGAGAAAAATAAGTACAGGATGCTTCCCCTTTTTCTCAGGAAGTTCATTTGGGCCATAAATCTGCAAACGATTCTCAGCATCCTCGTCTGAAAGCCCGCCCAACCCTGAAACAAGATCCTCTAATACCGTGTCGAGGGTTCGTGAGTGAAATGGCAAATCGAGATGTGATCTTTTCGTCACAGGAGTCGCTGATGCTGAGGCACTCATCAATTAAAATAATTAAAAAAAGAACTATAAAAAGACAATCACATTTATTTCCGTTTTATAGAATCTAACTCTTTCCATATTTCTTTAAAAAAGCCATTATATTCAGATAAATTAAGTTTCTCGTCTCACGGAATACCATAAGCCGCTCTGCTTTCGTCCCTCGTGCTTCCGTAGGATCTTTGAGGTCCCAATAAATATTGGTCGTCTTCCCCGGAAAAACAGGACACGCTTTTTTGGCATTGCTGCAGGTTGTAATTACAAAATCAAACGATTGGTTCAAAAACTCTCTTACATGTTTTGGATACTGGTCTGATATGTCTATACCAAGTTCTTTCATGACCCTTACGGCTAAAGGATTGACCCTTGGTGCAGGTTCTATACCAGCACTGAAAATCTCGAATTGGTCGCTGGCAAAAAATCGCAACATACCCTCTGACATTTGACTTCGACAAGAATTTCCCGTACATAAAAAGAGAACTTTCAGTTTTTGCATTGTAACTCAGCCCATATTGCTGTAAAGAAGTGAGTTATTTACTTTTGAGTTAAAAGAGTCTTGGCCTTCACGAACTTTATTCCGTTTTTTGCCATCGTTTCCAGGGCATTCGAGATATTCCCCTCAGGCGCGTCAATGCCTCGGGTCAGATCGATGATGAACCAGACATCAAAGCCTAGAGTTTTTCCATCTATCGCTGTAAAATAAACGCAATAATCTAAAGCGAGTCCGCATACGAATACCCGCGTTACCCCTACTGATTTTAAATAGTTTGCGAGCCCAGTTTCTGTTTTTTTATCATTTTCGAGAAACCCAGAATAGCTATCAATTTCAGGATTGATCCCCTTCTGTATGATTTTATCTGCGAGGTTGATGTTTAGTGCTGGGTGAAAATCAGCTCCTTTTTCTCCTTGAACACAGTGATCTGGCCAAAGTACCGGACCTATCCCATTAGCCGTGTATTCATCAAACGGATTCTTTCCTGAATGCGCACTTGCAAATGACTTATGGTTTGGCGGATGCCAATCTTGCGTGAGAACAATTAATCCATTCTTTTTCTTGAAAGCCACGGCTACTTCATTAATCCCATCAATTATCTCGTTTCCCTGCTCAACGGGCAAATTTCCTCCGGGAACAAAATCGTTTTGGACGTCAACAATTAGTAGGCAGTCAGTTTTAGAAGTACTGACCTCAGCTTCAAGCTTCAAATCGGAAATTTTCATATTTTATTATTCACCCTCAGAATGTTAAATTTCAGAAACAACTGGTAATTCGCCGAACCAATTTGTTGTTTTTTCTGACCAATTACTGATTATATTTAAAAATTTCTCAAAAATTGGTTTAACGAGAGAATAATGAGTAAATTTTCCTTGCTTCCATCCTTTAATTAAATTAGATTCTTCGAGTATTTTAAGTTGACGAGAGACTGCTCCTTGGGATTTATCCAATAAGACTTCAAGCTCACATATACAACGATCCTTCTGTCTCAACATATCAACAATAATGAACCTGTCTTTATTACCTAAAGCTCTCATAATTTCAGTTAAAAATTCAAAATTTTTGTTCATTTTAGCTTGTTTGCGAAGTTCAATCAATTCCTTATAGTATTCCCTTGGATCGCCAAAATCACTACAATGAGAGAGCGTTTCAATTATTTTTTCCTCTCTTTCTTTTAATTCCATTGTCATCATCTATAATACAATTTCAACTTTTATATTAAAAAATATTGTTTTGTATCGAAAAAGTTTAATATGTACTTGAAAAACATAATTTGAAAAACAATCGTCTGATTAGAAATGTCAGTTTTGATGATGGTGGAAGCAAATGGAAACTGAAATTAAAGTTGCCGAACCAGAAACCGATGAAGAAAGTAAAGGTTTGGGTAAATTTGAAAAACTTTTATTTGTCTGGGTTACAATTTGCATTGCCATCGGGATTCTCCTTTCACAAACTATACCAGGAATAGGCGAAGCAATCAATTCCTTGAGTGTTGGGCAAATTTCGGTACCCATTGGAATATGCTTGTTTCTCATGATGTATCCTGCAATGCTCAACTTGCAAACCTCTGAATTAAAGAAGCTGAGTAAAGATCCAAAGCCCATAATTTTAACACTCGTATCCAACTGGGCCGTGGCTCCATTTGTAGGATGGGGTTTAGCAACGGTATTTTTACCTGGAAATGAGCAATTAATCGTAGCAGTAATATTACTAGCGGCATCTCCTTGTACCGCTATGGTTCTGGTGTGGGGATACTTAGCAAAAGGCAACCAGGAGCAAAATGTCATTACAACCTCTATTAATACGATAACAATAATTCTTGGATACGTGGGTATGGTCGCGCTCTTGACCGGAATTTCAAATATAGATATCGATCGCCTACTACTTTTGATTTCTGCAGCGGTTTTTATAGGACTGCCTTTAGCATTGGGTATAATTAGCAGAAAAGTAATTGTTAGAAGCAAAGGTGAAGATTGGTTTGACAAAGTATATCGCCCTTTTGTGGGGAAAGTTGCTATTGTTGCCCTATTAACGACGTTAATCGTGCTCTTTTCATTAAACGGAACTAAAATGATTGAAAGCCCAGACCTCTTGCTCTTAGTTTCGATACCATTGTTGTTGGGTTTCGTCATTGTCGTTGGCTATAATATTTTAATTACAAAAATTTTTAAAATGAAATACCGGGAAGCAATCATCACCATTATTATCGGTTCATCCAGCCATTTTGAAATTGCAATCGCCACAGCTACAGCCTTATACGGGGTGGCTTCTGTCGCCGCGTTGGGTACGACAATGGGTCTCTTTTGGGAAGTACCAATAATGTTATCGCTGGTTTATCTTGGTAAATATTTGAGAAAAAGGAAATTTTGGGCTTCTTAATAGAAGTTCCGTAATATAATTCCTTTTTATTAGAAAATAATTATTTTTCAACAATTAGGTATCATTCTCCGCACATCCCAAAAGTTCAACCTTTGAACATACTTAATTCAACTCAAGAAAAACTTAATAACACTTAGAAAAATAGTACGATTCACTTGAATTAAAGAGGTTTTATGAATGGTAAACATAGCTATTAATGGATTTGGTAGGATCGGAAGGAACTTTACTAAGGCGTGGATTGAGAAGAAGAGTCCCTTAAATCTCGTAGCCATTAATGACCTGTTCAAGCCGAATCAACTTGCTCACTTGCTGAAGTATGATTCAGTCTTCGGTAAATTGGACGCTGATATTTCGTCAACCGAAAATTCAATAATCATTAATGGAAAGGAGATTACTGTCACTGCGATTAGAAATCCCGCCGAACTTCCATGGAGTCAAAAAGGAGTTGATATTGCCTTAGAATCCACTGGTCTCTTCAGGAAGCGGGAGAAGGCGAAGTTGCATCTTGATGCGGGAGCGAAGAAAGTTGTCATTTCAGCACCTGCAGGTGATGCAGATGTTACACTGGTTTTAGGTGTTAACGATGATATGCTGAAACCGGAGCATAAGATCATTTCTAATGCATCTTGTACCACTAATTGCCTTGCTCCTGTAGCAAAAGTATTGCATGATAATTTTGTTATCGTGAATGGATTGATGACCACGGTTCATGGCTATACCGGTGATCAGAGATTAGTTGATACGCCACATAAAGATATGCGCAGGGCTCGGAGTGCTGCTCTAAACATCATTCCAACCACCACAGGAGCTGCAATCGCAGTTGGACTAGTTCTCCCTAGTTTGAAAGGAAAACTTAACGGTAAAGCCATGCGCGTACCAGTTCCAGATGGTTCTGTCGTGGACTTGGTCGTTAACCTGTCAAAAGATACAACCGAAGAGGGAATAAATGCAGCGATGAAAGCAGCCGCAGATGGTCCATTAAAAGGAATTTTAGAATATAGTACAGAACCAATCGTATCTCAAGATATCATTGGTAACCCTTATTCATCGATCTTCGATTCTCCAATGACGCAAATGATATCACCCACGACTGCAAAAGTCATTTCCTGGTACGACAACGAATATGGCTACAGCAATCGGCTTGTCGAACTAATGGAAAGACTCTAATTTTTTTTCTATTTTTTCCCCTTTAATTTCCTTCCCTTTTTCTTTAAACAATCGCATTTGTTAATAGTCACTAATTAATACTTTTTTTCAAATATCAAACAGGTGGCAACTTTGAAAATTTCACCTAGATTTATTATCTGCATTTTATTCATTTCTCTATTCATGTGTTGTTATTTAGCAAGCCACCTCTCATTAAATGGGTCATCAAGCGAGATTCAGGAACAGTATATGTTTTTTGACTAAACGACTTCCACAAATCTTTTATAATTACTGTTTTATCGTTAATTGGATTTTCAAGAATTAGAAAATCAGAATTAAAATACGCGATTATATAAGCTAATTAATGATTACACTAAGGAGTGATGTCACAAAAGGTGAAAAAAATGGAAGAACCCCGCATTGGAATTTTTGTTTGCCGCTGAGGTATCAATATTGCTGGGATTGTCAATGTCCCGAAGCTAGTAGAGTATGCGAAGAAACTTGAGAATGTTGCTGTGGCTGATGAATATCTATCGATGTGCACTGAGCCTGGCGCTGTGTTTATTATGGAAAAGATCGAAGAAAATAATCTTAATCGGGTAATCGTCGCCGCCTGTTCGCCTAAAACACACGAACCTGTCTTTCACGCTGTTTTAAAAGATGCAGGACTGCCACCACGGATGTTAGAATTCGTTAATATCAGAGAGCACTGTTCATTCGTGCATATGAATGAGCCGGAAGCCGCACTTCTTCAAGCGAAGAATTTAATTCGTGCTGCGGTTCAGCGCGCCTTGTATTTAGAGGCTGTCCCCACTAAGACTGTAGATGTAATACCGGAAGCTATGGTGGTAGGCGGAGGCATTGCAGGACTTTCCGCTGCTTTGGATTTAGCGAATCAAGGATTTAAAGTATATCTCGTGGAGAAAGAGCTCACAATCGGTGGTCGAATGTCTCAAATGGATCGCGTGTTTCCAACCGACGACTGCGCCATCTGAATCTTGGGTCCGAAAATGCTTGAAGCCGGACGCCACCCGAATATTCAAATCATGAGCTATTGCGATATTTTAGAAGTAACGGGTTATATCGGAAATTTTACTGCAAAAGTTAGACAAAATCCACGCTATGTCGATGCTATAGTTTGTACCAACTGTGGGCTATGCCGCGAAGAATGCCCTGTTTCATTACCCAATACATTTGACATGGGATTTTCCCCACGAAAAGCGATCGATCTTCCCTTCCCCCAGGCAGTTCCGACAGTATACGCGATCGATATGGATACTTGTGTTAAATGCTACTACTGTGTTTCTGTCTGTCCGGTATATTGCATTGATTTTAGTGAAGAACCTAAAGAATACATATTAAATGTCGGAACTATAATTATCACAACTGGATGGGATATCAATGAACCGAAACTCTATGGCTATAGCGAATACGAAAACGTCATCAATCAACTTCAGCTGGAGCGGATACTCGCCCCAAATGGACCCACACTAGGACATCTAGTCCGGCCTTCGGATGGGAAGCGTCCCAAAAGCGTGTTGATGATTAATTGCGTTGGAAGTCGCGATCTCAATAATTGCGAGTTCTGCCCGGGTGTTTGCTGTTTAGTATCTATCAAGAATGCAAAGCTGATCATTTCAGAATATCCCGATTCGGAGATAATAATTAGCGCAATAGACATTCGAAGTCCAGGAAAGGATTATGAAGAATATTATAGGCGTTCGCGTGAATCCGGAATTAACTACATCAAGGGAATGGTTGGTTCGGTGGAAGAGGATCCGATTACAAAAAATCTCATATGTCAAGTGGAAAACATTCTCACAGGGGAACTCAAAGAATTAGAAGTCGAGATGGTCGTTCTATCAACTGCTCCAATAGCTTCCAAGGGAACTGAGGAAATAGCTGAGGTAATGCGTCTAGAACGAAGTGCTGATGGTTACCTGAAGGAATATCATGCTCGTTTGAATCCTTTGGATACCAAGACTTACGGTATCTACATAGCCGGTATGGCACAAGGGCCTAAACCCATTGATTACTCGGTTTCTCAAGGACGAGGCGCTGCTTCGAGCGCATCCATCCCGATGCACGACAGAAAATTTGAAATTGAACTAATACGGGCAATAGCGGATAACGAGCGCTGCTCGCGCTGCGGTGAATGCGTTGAGGCGTGCCCTTTTAACGCATTAAGTATCGAGAATGATATGTTAATCGTTGACGAAATCGCTTGTCGTGGATGCGGCGCATGCGCAGCCATCTGTAAATCAAAATCAATAACGCTTCGGTATTTCCGCGATATCGCCTTCGAATCTTATATCGATGCGTTATTAGCACCGATCGAGGATTAAACAAGGAGGTAATTTAATGTCGTTTCTACCAAAAATTGCAGCATTTCTTTGTTGGAAATGAGGGTATGGTGCCGCGGATATGGCCGGTACCATCAGGTCCCAGTATCCTGCAAGTTTCCGGACAATTCGCGTGCCATGCACGGGACGCATAAGCACGGATTTAATATTGCGTGCATTACGGAAGGGTGCGGATGCTGTTGTAGTCGTCGGATGATATGAAGGTGAATGCGAATACGAAACCGGGAACCTCTTAGCTATCACTAACGTAAAATACGTGAAACAGATGCTCGATCTTATTGGAATTGGCGGAGACCGCGTACAAATGCACTTTTGTACTGCTGCTGAAGGCGCAAAATTCTCAGACCTAGTCAAGGAAGTAACCGCACAAATCGTGGACTTGGGACCAAATCCCCTAAAATTAAAACCCACTGCCGAAGAAGAAGGATCTTCATAGGAAAGCTTGGCTATGAAGGGACTGCCCTCTGCAAAGGGTTTCGGCAGCAAATTAAACTTTATAGGAAGGAAATATATTGAGTGAGAGTTACAAGTTCGACTCAGGAGATACAATCCGAGATCTCTTCAAATGGATGCTAAAAGAAAAAATCGTAGATGCCGTTATCGGGTTTGAAACAAAAAAAACCCGGTATCAAATTGCCCCTGTCGCCATTGAAGATCCTAAGAAAATTACTGATGTTCCCTTGAGCGTTTATATGGTATATAACTTTGCCAGGATGAATTCTGCTGCAAATTTCTTGCATAAAAAGCTAAATGGCGCAAAAGATAAAAAAGTAGCCCTAATCGCTCGCCCTTGTGATATTCGAGGTTTAGAAGAAATTTCTAAGCGGTTGCAAGTCAATTTGGATAATCTATTTCTCATTGGTACTGAATGTTATGGAACATTATCGTTCCAAGACGCACCCAAAGCATATACTGCACAAAAAATAGACTTCGCCAAAGTCACGAAAGAGTCTTTATCTGAAAATTCAGTAACTCTCTGGTTGGATGGCGGAAAAACGAAAACCATTACATTTGATAAGGAGTTAGACCGGTGGGAAAGCTGTAATAGATGTCCTGATAAAATTCCTAAAAGCGCCGATTTAACTTTAGCAAACCTTGAAGGGACATATATTCTAACGACACAAAGCGATAAGGGAAAGGATGTCTTAAAGAAGGCACTTAATGCAAAGGCAGTTTCTCTTCAAAAAGCTGATGAGGCAACTATCAAGAAAAAGGACACATTAATGGGAAAGCTCATCGAAAAAGGCACCAATTTACGAGAGGCTATTATCGCAGGATTCATAAAATTATCTCCCGAAGAGCGATTCAAAACGGTTATTGAAAGTTACGAGAACTGCCGTCGTTGTGGTGTTTGCACGCGGTCTTGTATTGTCTGTTTTTGTAAGGATTGCATCGTTATTGGAAAGAAAAAAGAACTTGATCCTGTCCTCTATTGTCTTACTAGACTTGGGCATATGGGCGATTCCTGCGTTCAGTGTGGGAAATGTGGCCAAAATTGTCCAGCAAAGATTCCTCTACCATTCATCCATTTAGTATTCTTGGACGAAATCAAGGCTACTTTTGGATTTATACCTGGCAAAAAAGATGAAGCCCCACCTCGATCAGGTGAAAGTATCAAACAGATAGCCCACTAAACAATATCACTCAATTCTTTTATCCTATCCCTCCTCTTGTTATTTTTCTGAGGGAATTTAAACCTCTATTTTTTGTTAATTGAAAAACTTTAAACACTCAATAGTATCAAAATTATTATAGAAACTTCAAGTGGGAGTGACAGTTAATTGGAAAAAGAATGGACAGATAAGCAGAAGTATGATGTAACCTTAGAAAATTTAGTAGAGAACCATGTAATTCTCATGAAATTCCTAGAAGACAACTTCGGAAAAAATGCCATTGAGAAATATTATAACACTAAAAATGAGATGCAGTTCAAAGTTAAAATCGGGAAAACAGTAAAAATTGGCGCGAAAGTAATAAAAACTCTAAGCATCCAGAAATTTTTTGACGTTTTTATAAATCAACTAATAAAGAATGCACAATACATGATTCCAATAAAATGCATCACAGGCATTGATTATGGCGACAAAAAAGCCATCATCCATATTGCTAAATGCACGAGCAAGCG
>JABXJT010000011.1 GCA_013375455.1 Candidatus Helarchaeota archaeon
GATCTAACTGCTAAACAACCTTGGAATTTTAAAATTTTACAATCTTATATCAAATAAATAAATGGCATTAATAAAAATTTACCTTCTAAACTAAATTGATTAGTCAAAAATTCAGTAACCTTTAAAATTTGAATATGGTTCAGTTTTGGTGGTGATGGACATGGTAAAGGTAGGCGATTATGAATTACCGGATGATTTGTATTATTATGAGCAGCACACTTGGGTGAAACTTGAGGGCGAGGTTGTCCGGGTTGGTCTAGACACCATTGGCTTAGCAAGAGCTGGAAAAATTGTTTTCATACGCGTCAAAAAGGGAAAAACCATTACACAGGGAAAGTCGTTTGGAACGGCAGAAGCTGGAAAAGGAGTAATTCCTCTACGTGCACCTGTCTCAGGTGAAATAATTGAAAACAACCCAAAAGTAGATAAAAGAAATGTCGATCTACTTAATAATGACCCTTATGGCGAGGGTTGGATTATAAAAATGGCCCCCACTAACCTAGATGAAGAAATAAAAACGCTAAAACACGGCGATGATGTAATTCCCTGGGCTGAAGAAGAGATTAAAAAAATAGACGAATGAACAAGAGGTTTAATTGAACCCCTCCTCATAAAATTTTAATTTTTTTCTCTAATATTCATTCATGCATTAAAAAAACGTTTTTTCTCAACGTATTAATTAGTAAGCATAAGATTTACTTATAAATATCAATAATTTTTCTGCTATTTTTAAATAATAAATAGTCTTTAGTCAAATTGTATGATTAATTTCTCATTTAATGGAGGTGATCAGTAACTGTCTGATGAATACCGTTTAACCAAGGCAGTGGATATTCACGGATGAAGCTGTAAATTACCACAGAAAGAACTTTTTGCTTTGTTAAAGGATGCAAATATTCAGATCCCTTTAAATGATAGAGTTATTGCAGGCATCGGAGAAGATTCAGCAGTCATTAAGATCAGCGAGGATTTAGCACTCGTGAAGACCATCGACATTTTCACTCCGCTCGTTGATGATGGATATCTTCAAGGGCAGATTACCGCTTGTAACGTCACGAACGATATTTATGCAATGGCTGTAACAAATATCACCGGGATTCTGGTATTTGAAGCCTTCCCATACGACATGCCCCACGAAATCACCGTCAATTTACTTAAAGGTTTCTCTGATTTCTCAAAACAACTGAAAGCTCCCATATTAGGGGGACACACAATTATAAATCCTTGGCCACTACTGGGTGGATGTGCTATAGGGATTTCACATCCTGATAAAATCACCTACTCATCTGGAGCACGCCCTGGTGATACGCTGATTCTAACCAAAGCACTTGGAACACAACCGGCCATGGCAGTTTATCGCATCCTCCGAGATTCTGAAGTATCGGTTGAAGAAATTTTTCCCGATTTTTCACGAAAAGAATTAGAAAATCTGCCGGAATTAGCCATAAAAGCGATGTTAATAAGCGAAAAACCGGTTGCAGAAATCATTCGCGAAATTTCCATCAATGCTGCAACCGATATAACTGGCTTCGGACTTGTCGGTCACGCGCAAGAAATGGCAGAACGTAGTAACGTTGATATCTTGATAGAAAGGATTCCCGTATTTAACAGAACTATAGAAGTATCTAAAATATTGGGTTATGGGCTCGAAAATGGAACCGCAGCGGAAACGGCGGGCGGTTTATTACTCTCCGTTCCCCCCGAAAAAATAGATGTCATCGATTCTGAATTAAAAAAGAAAAAAATTCCAGCGTACCATATTGGAAAGGTACTTTCTGGGACTGGTAAGGTTCAATTAGCAGACTCTCCTGAAATTCTTCAAATTAAAGCGGTATGAAAATGAAGGAATGGAAAAAAAATAGAGTCTATTTCTGATTTGCCGCCAAGGCAGGCGGAACCGCTCTTCATTTACTCTTTACTATCATATTAGAGTTAATCTTTTTACTATATGAAACGGTAACGTAAATCAGAATATTATTTCATATTATACAATTAATGTCCTTTTTATCTCAATCCAGTTTTTCTTTTGATATTTTTTTATTACATCAGTGACTTTTAATCGGCTATATTTTGTTTCTTCACAAATATCATCTACAGAATGTCTACCGTCGCATAAACCCAAGATTCGTGCAGCTTCAACAGAAAATTTTTCTTTACTTAACAGTTCCTTTTTTAATATTGGAACCATCTTTACTCCTTTCTTTATCGTTTTCGTTGGGGTTTCAGTAGATTGAATCACAATTTCAGGTGTTATTTCAGGAAGTGCATTTTGAATTTCGGGTTCAGAGAATGGAGTTTTTGTCTCTCCCTTTGAATTAGAGGTTTTCCATGATACTTCTTGAGACTTTTTTGACACGTCTGTGGAATAACTTGGAATTATTATCAATTTAGGATTATGAGGTTTGATCATTTTAAAAAAATCCTTTTTCTTCATCCATCCTAATTCCTCCCATTCACCTTCAGGAGTAACAGGAAGGTGTGTTTGAACGAAAATTAAGTTCGATTTTTTCGGATGGTTCATAATTTTAAATTTCCCTATTTCAGTATCAATAGTTTCTTCGATCACGTCTATCTCTTTGATCACGTCTGTTATTCCTCCTATAGGGATGAGTAATTAAATGAATTAATGTGTGTATAAGTGTTCTATAAATTAGGTATAATATATTTTTCATTATTTAAAAATAAAGTTAATTTTAAAAATTAGAATTGAATTTTGCAATACCCTTAAAATTTCTCAATGTTTTTCTTCAACTCTTTGCTATCATGTTAGAGTTTATCTTTTTCTTTTAAAAAATGCATTAATTTTGCAATTTCTAGCGTTGTAATTAAAAAAAATCCTTGGGCGTGAGGGTAAGGCTTATTATAGGGCGTACGTTTGGGATCTATTGTTTGCCCTGATGCTTTAGTTACCATTCCGTCTTCGCTAACGCATACAATCACCGCATCGAACGCTTTTTGGACAAACTCAGAAAATTCTGCATCTATCCATCCATTTCTGATCGCCTTGGACAAGCCATATGTTATTATCAAAGTGTCTGCAGTTTCCACCTTCGACTTTTCAGAGACATCGTCTAAAAGTGTCCTCCACAGACCAGATTCATCTTGACAAAGCATTAGAGACTCGGCCAACCATTGGATTTCCTTGATTAATTGCCCTTTTTTTGGATGATCATCTGAAAGCTGCTCCGCTACCTCAACAAGGCTTGCTAACATCCATCCATTCCCCCTTCCCCAGAGTGACCCTTCATAGAATTTTTTCTTTTTCTCATCCCAAATATGTCGATATAAGTTTGTACCGGGATCTTTGAGATAATCTACATGGAGTAACAGTTGTTTAATTGCTTCATCAGCATATTTAGGCGCTTTTAAGAAGTTACTCGCTCGTGCTAAGAATGGACATATCATTATTACCATATCTACCCATATTTGGGGGAGAACTTTCAAGTAATAAATAGCTCCTTTATCTGAACGCTTTAAAGAGGGATGTAACAGATAATCAGCTTGTTTTTGAATGCTTTCAGAAAACATTGATTCTTTCTTTTCTAATTCCGCAAAATATAAAGCGGATAAGCCAATTAATGCAAAATTTCCTTGAGATGGATCGCCGCCACTTAATTCTCCATCGGGAGTTTGAGTTTTAACTGATTGATCCACCCACTTCCTAACGAAATCTAATGCATCATTATCTTGGTCATACATGAATTTAGCAAGCAAGCCCCAAAGCAGTAGCCCTTTACCCCAACTTCCCACGGGATACTCTTTATCGAACTGAGTCATTGAAAATTCTTTGACTTTATTTAAAAGCTTATTAAACGTTGAATCCATGAGATAAAATAAGAGTAAAAATTTAAATAACATTCTCTCTGTAAAAATCTATAACTCTAAAGAAGAGATGATACTACATAGAACAAGGGATGAAAAGAATGAAACCTGACGAAATAGATTTTGATAACCTCGGGTTCGACTATATGGCGACCAAAACGATGTTTTGGGCAACGCATGATGGAAAATCTTGGACAGATGGAGAATTAAGACCGTTTGGCACGTTCGAAATCAATCCTTCAGCCTGCGTCCTCAATTATGGACAAGGTGTTTTTGAGGGCATGAAAGCACAACGGACAAAAAACGATCAAATCGTACTTTTCCGTCCTCTCGAGAACGGGAAACGCATGAGCGATAGTTGCGAACGCCTGTGTATTCCTCCGTATGATCCTGAGAGGTTCGTATATTGGGTGAAGGAAGTCGTTAAGGCCAATAAAGATTACGTGCCGCCCTATGGCAAAGGGGCCCTATACATTAGACCAATTATTATTGGCACAGGACCAATTCTCGGTGTGGCTCCAGCACCCGCCTATACTATGATTATCTTTGTTATTCCCGTTGGACCCTATTTTAAAGAGGGTTTCAACCCAATCAAACTCGAAATTTCGAAGAAATACCATCGGGCAGCCCCCAAGGGAACTGGGCATATTAAATACGTAGGCAACTACGCTGGGACCATGCTGCCCTCCGAGGAAACCCACGCGGCTGGGTTTGCCCAGATAATCTATTTAGATGCGGCTCAGGAGAAATACATCGAAGAGGTTGGGACCGCAAACTTCTTCTGTGTTGTCGATGGGAAATTGCTGACTCCCAAACTTGGATCAATTCTCCCAGGAATCACGCGCAAGTCGGTCATCCAACTTGCCAAAGAAAAACTCGGGATGACCGTCGAAGAACGTAACGTGAGCTATGAAGAAGTTCTCAAAGCCTCCGAAGTCTTCTGCACTGGAACCGCTGCCGTCATTACCCCCATCGGATCCATCATGTTCGAAGGCAAGGAATACGTCTTCAACGATTTCAAAGTCGCCGAAGTTACCCAGAAACTCTACGACCTCTTGACTGGCATTCAACTCATGGAAATCGAGACTCACTACGATTGGGTTGTCAACGTTAAAGACTAAACGCTTTTTTTAAATACCCCTTTTTTCATTTCTCAATTAGATCATTACATTCTATATCATAATTTGAAAAACCGATTGGGCCTGTGGCCTAGTTTGGGGCGAAATTAAGTAGTTTCTCGAACAAATAGGGCACCTGCCTGCGGAGCAGGAGATCTCGAGTTCAAATCTCGACAGGCCCACCATTTTTTTCCATAAAAGGTTTAAATCTAAACGAAAATAATAAAAATTTTTTTTAGTGTCTCGAAAAAAACTTATTAACGCCGTGAAAACCTTTTATTTTAGCTCAATTTTTTCAGTCTTGGCTTTAATTTGACTTATATTTTACTGTCACTCCTACCTTCTAATTTCCTATTTTCCATTTAAATTAAATGAGCAAAAGATAACACAAATGAAAAAAACCATCCTTTTCCTCATTCTGAAAAATTTAAACTTACTCTTAACGAGTAGGAAAAAAAATGATAGTATACTTCTCTAAATAATTTTAAAAAGAGAAAATATATTACTGACAATAGTAATGCTGGATCGAGGTTACTAGGGAATTCCATTTTTAAATGAAGTAACAGGAAAGTGAGATGTGAATGGGATTTGAAAAAAAAAAGTCAATTATAGAAAACAAAAATTTTGATCAAGATTCAAATATACCCTTAAGAGGAGACGTTCAAAAATTTTTTAAGATGAAATTAAACACTGTATTCTTAAGAATGGTTTATCCTGGAGTTATAACAAGATTTTTGACAGAAAATGACTTTGAAACTGCTAAAAGACTTATGTGGGATCTCGGATATAGGGTTTCAAGATATATTTTTAATTATTTCATTCCAAAATCTAACAAATTTGTAAAAATAATTGAGGAATTTGGTAAAAAAATATGGGGAACCACATTTAAAATTAAATTCGATAAAACAAAAAAAAGTTATCTAATCAAGCCTAGATCCTGCCCATTATGTGAGGATTTGCCCCCCTTTGACGTAGAAGGGTTGCATAATTGCTTTCCTCTCGAAGGTTTCCTAATTGGATATTTTGAATTATTAAAAGAACACAACCTATTCAATTATAGTGAGATCTCAGCTAAAACATTACAATCGAAAGGTACCGGGGCAGATAGTTGCATTTATGAGGTAAAAATAATAAGATGAGGGGGTAGAATGGTAAAAGAAAAATTATCTGGGATTAGAAAAAGAGTTGCAGGTGTGGGGAAAAGGTTAGCGTACAGAAAAATGAAAAAAACCAGTTTTTTGTTAATAGCAGATCTTTGTAATGTTGTAATAGATAAATTCAGTGAGTTATACGGGTCTCGTTCCGCAGGCATAAAGAAATTTGCCGAAATATGTAAAGAAGAGTCAATTCAAATAATAGCAGATATAATTGAAACACCTATTCTCTTTGGTATTTCATTCAAATCCTTCCTATCAAAAAACCTTAAAGATTTTCCATTTGTGATAGAAATGATATTTCATATTGTTTTAGGGAGTAAATGGTCTTATTTTTTAGCAAAACCTGAATATATTACAGCTGAACTATCCGCGAAAAAAGTACCTCAATATATATTAAAACTCTTGCACTGCCCTTTTTGTTACAATATTACGAAGGAGAAAGTAGATGTTAGTGAATTGGAGCCAGGAGTGACACATGGCACTTGGTTTGCAAAACTTTTGGAAGGAATAATGCAAGGAGTTGTGGATTATTTGGGACTGCAATATGATGTAAATTGTGAAGAAACACAATGTATGATGAGTGGGTATAAAAATGGCGAGGTGATCTATAGCTTATTTCCAAGGAAAGGTGCTATAGATTGATACCCATTTCGATAATATCAGCGTGGATATTATCGAAAAATTGTATAAAAACAGCTAGATTGTGGGAAACTCATCCGATTACTTCGGTCAGTTACAAAAAGTTATGAAACTGATGAATAAAGAGGAAAAGAGCTCTTAATTTAGTGAATAAACAATGAATTACAAAATAAATTTTAATGAGAATAAGACCAAGCAAGTTGAACAAGCTGTTAAGGTTTTAACAAGTTGGATTGGGGAACCCGATTCAAATTCAACTAGAACTTTTACATTTCTTACAATGCAAAATAATTCAGAAGAAATTCAAAAATTAAAGTTAGAGAACGCGAATAAACTTAAACAATTAGACGATTTTTTAATTTTTTTTGATAAGAACGCTGTTCAAAATGAAGAAGGGGAAATTTTTCTTTTATCGGTAGGCGACCGAGGACTTGCAAATGGTATCTACTATTTACACATGAAACTAAAGGAATATCAGATACTTGACCCATTTTCTATTAATTGGCATGATTTTCAAACGCCGCATTTTGAAACGCGTGGTATAGTGCTAAATTTTCCATTTAGATTAGAAGGATTATCCACCGATACCTGGAGTCTTTCTCAATGGAAAGAGTACTTGAATAGGATTCGTTCTTTTAACTACACATCTGTTGAATATTTAATGGGTGCATGGACACTATTCCATCCTGATATCAAAGAATTGAAAAAAGATTCGTGGCAATATGATCTTGCTGAAGAAATATTTCAACATGCCGCGGAAATCGGTCTTGAAATTGCTCTACTGGTTGTTTTTAATCAAATCCACCCCGATTTATGGATTAAATTTCCTGAAATCAGGGCGACTCTCTGGGGTTATCAAGGAATTTCTTATTGCAGCCAAAAAGGCAAAGAACTTGGGGAAAAAATCCTAAAATACACCCTTAATAGATTTAAAAATGTTCCGAGTAATTCTCTGTTTGCCTTCGAGGGTGGAGGATGCAATTGTGAGTTTTGTAGGAATAATATTGTTGATCTTATTGTTAAATACTTGGAATTGATAAGGGAAACTGCAGAACCAGAGCGTCTCTTCTTTGTCACATGGTTTGCCAATTTTAAAGAGAATTTTGAAACCCCAGCAATTAAAGGGCTGCGGAATAAGTTGTTTTCTAAAGTTCCAAAAGATGTCAAGATCGCAGATGTAAATAGAAAAACTTTACAAATGGCTGCAGACCAAGGCTACGAGATATTTGATTTCATATTTTTTATAGATCCTGAAGCTGGCATGGAAAACCAAGCGATTTTCCCTAGACCTCATCTAAATTTGCTAAAAGAACGAATATCAGGTTCAATTCAAGAATTCGGGTTGAAATTGAAAGGTGTTTTTGGGTATAGAATCATTCCTAAGGCTCGGTTTATTAATGATTACGCTCTTGGAAGATATCTCTGGAATCCAGAAATTGAGGTTGAAGATCTTGTTAGCGAAATTGCGGGTTTGCTCTCAGCTAATATCACCGAAAAAGAACAAATCACAAGAGCAATCCTTTTACTTGAGGATTTTTGGAGAAATTTGGAGAAAACTAAATTAAAAGAATGTAAAAAAATTTTAAAAACGATCATTAAACAACAAAAAAATGTACCAGAACCATTAAAAAGCATACATGAAGCGATTACAATTTTAAATCTCCTCTTTAAATATTATACCCATGATTCTAAAAGACGTAAAGAAGGAATTCTTGATAAAATCTTTTATCTCATGCGAGATATGGACACCTTCCATTGCTATACAACTTATAAGTTCTGGGACGTCGTATCGCGTGAAGTGATAAAGCAACGTGTTAATTGGTGGACGGACCCAAAAAGCGGCCTCTTTAATCCAAAATCTTTACCTTGGAACAGCCTATCAAAAGCAAAGTATCATTTAATTGATAATAAAAAAGATGTCCTTGCTTGGATGCAATTTTCAGAAATTGTGAGTTCCGCTAAACTGTTGATATCACAAAAATTCAAAAATTTTTTTAGGAAACTACTAAAAAAGAGTTGAATTTTTAGAAGGAGATTAAAAGCCAACAAATTTATGTTCAAATTTCGACAGGCCCACCAATTTTAAAACTTTGGCTTTCATCGACTCGTATAAATGATTTTGCTTTATTTTGAATCTCTTAAAATTTTTTCAGCACAGAGCATTGCGCTACTGGCTGAACTGTTTATTGCTAACCCTCTCCCCCTATAACAATCCCCTGCAAAATATAAACCTTTAACCGGTCCAACAACGTCAGGTTTAAACTCTCCGACTTGAAAAGGTTTTCTAGCCAATCCGTCGCAACCTACGGCAGTTCTATATTTTATCTTAAATTCAAGAGTCTGAATTTCAGGGAATAATTCTTCTATATCCAACCATAAAAGTTCGTAATATCGCTTCATATTGAATTTTGTCATATCTTTATACTCGATAGGTGCCCCACACATAAGTAACATTTTTCCCTCTGGAGCCACACTGCTATCAAAATTACTTGGGGCAAATGCTTGGAAGGGTAGACCAGTATGGTTTGTTTTTAAAGCTGTTCTAAAACTAAGATCTTTCCAAATTTTTTCCGGAAGACCTAGAATATAACCAAAATATCCAGTTGTTTCATATCTTAAATCATTAATTTTATTTACCCACCGATTTGGCATTTTTTTCATATTTATCATATCATGTAGATTCCATAATGGAACTGCACAAACTACCTTATCGGCTGAAATGAATTCCTCATTTGATATTTCAAATTTTAAAGGCAAAAATGTATCTTGTGTTATATTTACTCCAGTTACTTTCCCATCTTCTATCACAATTTCATCCACATAAGTATCAGTTCTTAATTCACCTCCAGCTTTCTCAAATTTATCCTTCAAACCATTAGAAATTGATTGAAATCCACCTTTTGGATAAGCAGCTGACAAAAGTAATTTTTTCTTCTTGAGGGTTCGCCTCATTATCCACAATACTTCACCCGCAGCCATCTCCTTAGGATCTCCTATTGTTGTAATAATCATCCCTGCAGCTAAGATGAATTGCTTAAATCCCTCTGATTTGACATTATTATCCAACCAATCCTGAAGTGATATCTTATCAAATTTTGCAATATCTTCATCTTTAAGAGAAGCAATCCTAGGTGCAATTTGAAAAATTTCTTTATACTCTTTTGATAAAAGTACTTCTGTAGATTTATTCCATTTGCCTCCGCTGTAAAGATACCCATCTTTATTGTACTTTCCCCATTCAATTATATATCCAACTTCATTACATAGCTTATGAAGAGTGCTTCCATCGCCCAATGATATGAAATGCAGACCTATATCGATTTTCCATCCATTTTTCGTGAATGTTCTTGCTCTGCCACCAACTTTATTCTCTTTCTCAAGAACTAGGACATTTAATCCCTCTTTTTGTAAGAGAGTCGCAGTACCTAAACCCGCTATTCCGCCACCAACCACTACTACATCATAATCTTTCATAATAAATTCAACCCGTTTTTAAGATAGGGTAAATAATGTAACAATTAATCACTATAACAGTGTTATATAAAAATAAGTATTGTATTTAATATCATTTTGAAATTTTGGAATGACTCTCATCGTAATATTCTTGAAAAATTTTGATATTCTTAAAAAAAGTTTCTCAAGCTAGGCATTTCAGGGGATATTGCCCCCATTTTTTCACAGCTTTATAGAAGGCTTTGACATTTGCCTTGGGAATGTTAATGACTCTGAGATCGCCATAGAAGATAGCGAGAAATCCCCCTTCTTGGGTGCTAAAAGTTCGGATCATCTCTATTACTTCTTGTTCAACTTCTTCAGGCGTTCCATTCGGATAGACCGTTTGGATGTTGACGCAAGCCCAGAACGGAAATTTACCGCGGAATTCACGGAGCCTCTCAAACCCAGACAGGCGCGGTGAATCAAACTGGAGCGAATCAATACCAGTATCAATGAGCGTTGGGATTAAATCTCCGATGTTACCACAGCTATGTAAATGAAAGGCACAATCGTGATCGTGGAGATAGTCTATTATTCTTTTATATGGGTCGAAGTAAAATTTTCTGAATAATGCTGGACTGAAGAATGGGGCCTGTTGGGTCCCAAGATCATCACACGCCCAGATACCGTCTGGCTTATATTTCGTTACTAGCATTTCCACATTACTCATGAAAATGTCAGTCACTTTTTCAATCAATTGGTGGACTTGTTTGGGATTTCTATGGTGATCAATCAAGAGATTCGTGAAACCTCGTAACATGGATACCCGATTCTGAAGGTATATAAGATCATGGATAACTCCAACCTTATATTTTCTAAAAAAAGGCTTGGATAACAAGTTAAGAATCCTATATGCTTTTGGATTAGCTGCATCAGGACCTTCCCACGTCTCTAACTTATCCCAAGTGTCGATAGCGGGGCGCCCAGGATGCCCCATTGTCAAATCATTTTCACTTCTATTCCAATAACAGCCCCACTGATCTATTTCTTCCCGCGCATATTTCCACCAATCTTTAGGTGCCCAATCCGGACGCTTCCATCTGTATAACCTTAATTTTTGGATGAGATTAGTTATAGCATGAGGGTATACGTTTTTCTCGCACGGCTGCCAGCTTTTTAATGGCAGGTTAAATATGGAGAAAACATCATTGTAGGGCGGCGTGAAACTCAATTTATGAATCGGAACATGATCGGGTTTGTTAAAGGTTAATGCCCGTTTTACGCGTTCTTTACTCTTCATTCACTCACCAGAGAAAAGTTTCTTTCTCAAGCAAGGCATTTCAGGGGATATTGCCCCCACTTTTTCAAGGCTTTATAGAAGGCTTTGATATTTTCCTTGGGGACGTTGATGACTCTCGTATCTGGATAGAAGTAAGCAAGAAACCCCCCTTCTTGGGTGCTGAAAGTTTGAATCATCTCTATGACTTCTTGTTCAACTTCTTCTGGCGTTCCATTCGGATAGACAGTTTGGATGTTGACGCAAGCCCAGAAAGGAAGCTTTCCCCGGAAGTCGCGAAGCCTTTCAAACCCACTCAGGCGCGGGGAATCAAACTCAAGCGCATCAACACCAATATCAATTAAGGTTGGGATTAAATCTCCGATGTTACCACAGCTATGTAAATGAAAGGCACAATCGTGATCGTGGAGAAAGTCTATTATTCTTTTATAGGGACCTGCGTAAAATTTTTTGAATAATGCTGGGCTGAAAAACGGGGCTTGTTGAGTCCCAAGATCATCACACGCCCAGATACCGTCTGACTTATATTTCGTTACTAACATTTCCACATTACTCATGAAAAAATCAGTCACTTTTTCAATCAACTGATGGACTTGTTTGGGATTTCTATGGTGATCAATCAAGAGATTCGTGAAACCTCGTAACATGGATACCCGATTCATGATATACATAACATCATGAATGATTGCCATCTTATATTTTCTAAAAAAAGGCTTAGATAATAATTTAAAAAAGGCATAACTTTCTGGATTGGCAGTATCTGGTCCCTTCCACGTCTCCATTTGATCCCAAGTTTCGATAGCTGGGCGGCCTGGGTGCCCCATCGTTAAATCATTTTCGTTTCTATTCCAATAGCAACCCCACTGGTCTATCTCTTCCCGTTCACGTAAATACCAATCTTTAGGCGCCCAATCCGGGCGCTTCCATCTGTATAACCTTAATTTTCGGATGATATCGGAAATAAAGTGGGGGTAGATATTTTTCTCCCGAGGCTGCCAGTTTTTTAATGGCAAATTAACTAATGGGAAAACATCATTATAGGGAGGCGTGAAACTCATTTTGAAAATAGGAATGTGATCAGGTTTATCAAAGGTTAGGGCCCGTTTCACGCGGTCTTTACTCTTCATTCACTCACCAGAGTACCATTTATTAACCGTTAAATGAATTTATTTATGTTACGTCATGGAACTTCAAACGATAATTATTATAATTGGTAGATGCATTATCAATTTAGTTTTTCCTATAATTATTTTATGAGTGAAAACCAAAAGAGATCTACTATCAAACACTTATTGGGCCCATAGCGTAGTTTGGATAGCGCGCAGGCCTCCGATGTAATTATAGAAGATTAAATTCTACTAGAATTATGAAGAAAGCCTGAAGTCCGGGGTTCGAATCGGGCTGAAATACGCAGTCTGCGAAATTCCCTGTGGGCCCGCCATTTTCTAATTTTAAGGCGCCATTAATAATTAGGGTAAGAAGAACATCAAGAGAATGAAAATAACCGGCAAGGCAGCCAGCAAGATCCACATTAAATAACTATACCGTTTTTTGGATTTGTGTTTCCTTTGAATGATTTCTGCACATTGTGGAGTACAAAAGTAATCAAAGCCGGGGTACTTCTTCTCCTTAACCCGAGCTTTGCTATATTCATATCCTCTTTCAATTATGGAATCGCATTTTGCACAATGGTAGTGTGGATAAATATATCCTGTCTGATCTTTATCGAGGTGACGAAATTTCCAGCTTCTTCCAGTTCCTGGCTGTTTTCTCTTGCTAATCTTGATCCCCTTGCATGATTTCCGTTAATTATTTGAAATTACTTCTCGAAATATTTAAACTTTGTTTGGTCTAGGATTATGATTTAGGCGAAGGAGTGCCAAGTTCTGACCAAGCTGAACCCCCACATCTCTTGCCACTGTGGAGCATTTCGTCCGGAAGAGGTAAGCGACGGGTTTCTGAAGAGCTCTATCTGCTAGGGTTTCATAATAGCCCATCCCTTTTGCGATTATAAATTTAGCACTCTCAAAAGCTGATTGAAAGGGTTCAGTCAATTCTTCTAATATTAATCCGACGTGATCAGTGCCAGTGGTGATGATTTGAAGCCGTGAGTTTTCTTGAATCAGTGCAATTAATCCTGAAACCTCCGCATCTTCTAACGTCGCATCGTTCAACACTGGATTCTGCTTCACGGCTACTGTCACTTGCACGCCTAGCTTTAATAATTCGCTTATGAGGAATCTATCAAAAACAATTTCCCCAGCATTATCAGTAAGGTAGAGAGCCTGCTTGACTGATTGGACTAATTGATACATCTCTTGAATGTTATCTATGGCAAGATCTTGTTCGGCGTTTTTGAGCAATTCTTGGAGATATTCTGGCTTTTCTAGATCTAAAGAGTGTTCTAGAATGTCAAACTCCAATACATTTCCTACAATCGCAGTTAGCATCGCAAGCCTGAATCGCTTATATGGATCAGTCTCACCTTTCAGCACGTTTTCAATGGCGGGAGCTAGTCCCAAAGCAATTTCATTAGATTTTTTCTTAAGCTCTTTGTACGGATCTGGACAACGGGTTAATTGCCGTATTAACCGATCACGCTTTGTTCCTAACACGGCAGAAATAGCATTTTCATCAAATTCATTTGCAAATAAATTAATCACGGCTTTCAATGTTTCGAATTGAAGCAAAGGATCATCGGTAGCAAGCTGAATTTCCTTCAAAGCTCGTTGAAAAAGGCAGACACCACATAGAGGTTGTACTTTCATACTTATAGTTCGTCCAATGGCTTACTGTTCATCGAGATATTTATTAATACCATTTATCAAATCAATTAAAACGAACTCGGGATCTGTAGCTTTCGCGAAAGCAGATGCCAATAGCACTCCCTTGGTCCCCAGATTTAAAGCTGCATAAACGTCTTTTCCATCCGAGATGCCTGCCCCACAAAGTGGAATGACATCAGGATTTTCATTATGAATTCGTTTTACACTAGATTTCACTAATTCTGGTTCTGTTGTTGAGATAGAATGTCCAGTACCAATGAGTTCTGGTATTTCAAAGGCAACGTAGTCAGGATCGAGAGTAGCAACTTCACTTTCTACCTCGAGGTTTTCAGCGCAAATACATGTTTGAAGATCTAATTTTTTAACCAATTCGACAGTCTCTTCCAGGGTATCAAATGGAATCTTCCTTTCAGCATGATTCAAAAGAGTACCCAAAGCCCCTGCTTCCTTTATACTCTCTGGCAAAATTTGACCCGTATGCGAACCCGGAATAATAGGATCTATATGCTGTGCAAAAACAGGGATGTCAAATTGATCAGAAATCGGGGTAATATCCACAAATTGCGGAGCAACAACTATGCTAATTCCATGTTCCTTTGCGAGTCTATCAGCACTTTCTGATAAATTGATTGCCTTCCATCCCGTGGTCTCGTAATAAGTTTTATAATTGAGTATGATTATCGGAGGTGCGATTTTCAATTTTAAACCCTCATTTTTAAAAATAAATAGGTTAATTTAGTAATAAATATATTGAAGCAAGATTATCCACGGTCTGGATTTGATTGAATTAGAAGGTCATTTATAGACCTACATCGTAATGGAGGATAAGAAAAATGGAGCGAAGAGTTAATCTCATTGTCGAATCCTTATTTGGCTTAGGTGAATTTGCCTGGATCAACCGAATAAACGCAAAGAAGCTCGGCGTGATTACAGGATCCACGATCTATTATGAAGATAAAGTAAGCGGGCTTTCGGGCACTCTAACTATTGAGTTGAATGATGAAATTTCCGAATTCAACATCATGGTAGACTCAACAATATTTGAAAAGTGGCAAAAAAATCCGAACTGGTTAGGAGCATTGGATGTGTATCCAGAAAAACCTCAACAGGCAGCCCCAACGCCAGGCCTGCCATCTGTTGCGAGATCTACGACAGGAACTTATACTATCTCTGGAACATCAATACCAGCAACTCTTCCAGCTGCTGTTTCAGCCCCCAGCGTTCCTCGAATATCCTTAACTACTTCGAGCGTTCCTGCAGCCCCGAAGCCTTCGATTGAAAAGCCGGATAACATTTTGAATCTTAACATTAAACTTTCTACAAATCTATTTGGAAAAATAATGATTAGTCGAAATTCAGCAAATTTCCTCGGAATTACGATTCCTGAACAACCAATAATGTTTGAAGACCCTCTAACGGGCGCTTTCGGGGGCGCCCGCACTTTAATTTCCGATACCATACCAGATGATGTTATTTATATGGAAGATGAAACCTATGAAACATCTGATATTCACTCCTCTAAGGTCATCGTGTTTAATCCGAAAGCTCCCAAACCATCAGCAGCTCCTATTGTTAAAAAAGACAAATTGGAGCTAACAGTAGAGATTTCTTCCAAGGGAAAGGGGAGTACCCTCTTTTTAAGCCAACGGAATTGCCTTTCATTAGATGCCAAAGATGGAGATATACTTCGATTTGAAGACGAGCTCACGGGCGCTTGGGGTGCGTGCCGTGTTAGAATGGATGCATCGCTTTCAGATAAAGTAGTACGCATTGAGGATGAAATTTTTGAAGCCACGGGTATTGGCGCTTCGCAAGTGATTGTAAAGCATAATGATGCCCCAATCATTCCTTTACAAAGCCTTACTTTAGGTATAAGCCCATTAACTGGTGAAAATTTGTGGGACGTAATGTCTCTTGTCCGAGATAACGAATTTGCTTTGAAGGATTGGTTAAGACAATATCTCATCTTTAAAGGGCTCAAATTGCGATGGAAAAATGCAAATGCCGCCATTAAAATTATTGATTCCATTCCTGATTTAAAGGGTGAAATCCTCGCGGAACCAAAATTAACCTCAAGTTTAAGCTTACGCCCTGAAGGACTTGTTACTTTTAATGCCGTGCTCATAATTGATATTTCATCTAGCATGCTTGCACGCGATATGGAGGTAATTAACATAGCTCCGGCAATTGAAGGTATTCGTTCTGCAATGGACAATGAACGTATTCGTAGATTTCTAAGCTTTTTTAAAGAGGGTATTATGGTTTCGCGGCGATTAGGAGCTGCTTTCGCTGCATTACTGTTTCTAGCAGAGAAAGTTGGTCGGGGTTTTGGTGAAAAGGTTTCAATAATTCGGTTTGCTGATATAGCTGAATTCCTTGATTTTGATGGTATATATTTTGATAGCGCCTCAGGTAAACATGGCATATTGGAGATGGCAGCAAATCGAATCGTCGAGAAAATTGGAGAAGAGTCAGGGACTTCAACGAATATGGGTGAAGCTATTGGTGGAGCCCATTATATGTACAGGCACTTCAAAGAAATTGAGGGAGAAGAAAGTTCCAAACCCTGCATGCTAGTTCTTCTCACCGATGGATACCCCACCGATGGGGATAATTTTAGAAACGCAGTAGAATCTTATTTTATGAATAATCCAGATGTAGTTTTTTACATTGTTGGGCTTGGAAATCCCGATCGAAAGCTTATGAAAGAGATCGCTACACGTTGCGGTGGAGAATACTTCGAGCCAGAGGATATGGGTTCTCTATTAATATGGTACAGCAAGCGCGCTCGGGATCTTGTCGTTAAACTGCGAGGCGGAAGAAAATAGGGAGTAATTCTTTCCAAAAACACTCCATTCCCATTGATTTTTTAGCTAAACAATTAAATAGATCATTTTTCTTCAATATTCAACGGAAATTATTCATATAGATGGGCATATTATGGCGAATTCTTTACCTAAAGTTACAATACAAGTCCTTGAAATACCAATTTCATTGGTCCTCCTTGATAAATCTTGCCATCTTTTATTACAAATCAAAAATGAAAGCAATATTGGCGGAGATTTTAAAATCGCTTATCAGGGGGATGGTATGCAAATAAAATCGTCTGATCTTATGAATAAACCCGTTTTTATCCCCCCAAACTCATCTACAACAGACCGAGTTGAGCTTATTCCATCACAAACCGGCTTAATCTCCTTGGAAGCGAGGATATTTTTCCTAAAGGAGATTATTAAAAAAGCTACACGGACCATTGAACTCCCTTCTCAAACGCCCCCTACTGAAATTCTTGATGACTCTTCATTACAAGGTGCGCTTGATATACTCGGTTCAACCCCATCTCAACCAGAATCGCAAACAATCGTTGAAAAAATAAAAGAGTTCATCGAAGAAGAAATATTTTCAACCTCTATTTATTTAAATGCCCTTGATAAAAATAGTTCCGCTGTTCTTAAAAGATTTGCTCAAAAAGGAGATTCTAATATTCTCACTGGGGCAGGATTACCCTTATGTCTTTGTTATTTTTATTCTGAAAGTCAAAATAGCAAATGGAAATTACACCCAGCGTTAATTCGTAATCTATGTTTTCGAATGAAAGAAAAATTCGGTAAGGTTAGTTACTATATATCTTATCCCCTCTCCAAGAATATCCAACAAGAAATCCAAATACTTCAAGAAGCAATTCAGACATTCATTCTGCCTTATTCTACAAGTTCAAAATCCATGCTCCTTTTAAACTTGGATATCATCCCTGAACTTGAAAAGCCCTCGATTATAATAGGATATGAAAAGACAGGGATTTATGAGACTGTAAAAAATCATCTTACTGATGTTTTTAAGGACACCATTGACATTTATTTTGATGATTGTATTTTCAGTGGAGGATTACTCTACGATTATTTAGTTAATTGGACCGGTTCAAGCCAAATTCGCGTTCTAAATATTATTCTCTCTAATAATTTTATTACTAACCGTGAATTATTCCAAAATTTTATAAAATCACTCGTATCATTTACCATTGGAGGGGTTTGAGTAAATGAGTTATTGGGAATTCTCAAAGAACCCCATTGAGCTTCCTTTCTCTATGGGTATTGAATTGGAACTTCAAATGCTCACCAAAGATGGACTCTTCCTAAGTGGAAATGAAATGGTATTCCATATGCGTAAAATGGTGGAAGATGCAACAGAACTGCTTATAAGAGATCTTGATGAGTCTGCAATTCCAAAATTAATTCAAAAGAAAATAAGGAGTGATCCTAGGATTACAGAAAATGAAGAGAAAGGAACAGTGGTATCCTTAGATTATAAAATTGGTGGTAAGGGAGTTGATATTGAGATTTTTGGGCGAGACGGAAATGTTGCTTCCATTACTTATATTCTTGAAGTAGTAACTCCGCCTTGCACTCATCTTGATGAACTTGTTTGGTGGTGTCAGAGGCTTGTTGCAATTTCTGAGATGGTGATACCCAAAGAGTTGTTTCTTATTTCCACGGGGTTCAATCCACTTCAGCGCGAATATTATAGAGGGTTAAGTTTTGGTACGCATTACCATCTAGGCTCGTTTAAAGATAACAAGGAAAAAATCAAAGTTTATAATGTAATTCGGAATTTTATTCCACATCTCGTTGCTTTGACAGTCAATTCCCCCTTCATAAATGGAGTTCCCACTGATGATATTCGAATTATTGGCAAACGATATGCAGCCCCAGGTTGCCTTCGTTCAGTTCGCCTTAAAAGTAATGTTTCAATGTTAAGTCGATCTGATCCGCGTGTTTATATTCCATATCTTACTCCAGATCAAGATCCTAGTTATTTTTTGAGTGTGATCGAAAAAGCCTCTATGGAAGATGCTCGGTTTCAAGATCTCTTTCCATTTACGGAGTGGGGTACGATTGAACTACGGATTTGTGATGCGCAACTCTCCATTGCACGAACAATCGGGATAGCACTTACCATTCAGGCCCTTGCCCTTTTAGCACGAAGCATGAAGAAAATTCCTGATGCAGGATCAAGCTCACTTGTTACGAATCGTGAGGCTGCAATTACTCGTGGGCTATTTGGCGGTTTCCGAGCTGATCTAGCCCCATTTCGCGAAATGATGAAAGCTAATTCAAAATTCACAGAACATTATCTTGGTGATTTTAAAAAGAATAAACTCCACACTTATTTATTTGAAGCTACTCAAAAAATGTTTGTGTTATTGAGAGATATCTTGAAAAAGCAGGGTTTCCTAGAAACTCCTTATATGGACCCACTGCTTCTTTCAGTCTTCGGTAAAATTGATATTGCTCAATTCCCTTTCACAGAAGCAGAATATCAGCTTTATCTCTATCTCCAGAAGCAGAGGAATATTTATGCAGTACTAAAAGAGCTCATCCTCCTCACGGTTAAATGCTGTGAAGATCCTACTTATACACCCATCTCCGGGAAATTAATTAAATGGTAGGGTTTCCATGATCATCCTACACATTGACACTGGTACAAAAAAATTCTCGAAAAATGTTCTCCTTATTGATGCCCATAGCCATCTAGGGCGGGATGAGGACGGCCTTCAAAATATGAATCCATTATCACCTGAAGGAACTATCAATTTTTATGCAGAAATCAATAAAACTCTCCAGGAAAGGCTTGGAACTTACCACCAATTTCAAATCAAATTAAATGACCAACTTTATCGCTTCACTTTTGAGTTCAAACCTCATCCGTTCAGTTATAATTTATGCAAATCAATTTCCGAGCGCTGTCATTGTGGATCACACTCAGATTTATTTAATAAACTAAAAGGAAGTTGGATTGTCGATCAAGGAGTAGTTTTTCCGTTTCAAGATGTCTTCCGAGATCGTCGCCCAGAAGCCTTATATCGGGCCTCTAATCTCAATATCAGCCGGTTTACTACTAAATTCCCATATTCCTTAAAGCTTATCGGATACGCTCGATGCGATCCGATGGAGGGTCCAAAAGCCATTGAAGAGGTGCGAAATGCAATTCAAAACCTTGGTTTACGGGGATTAAAATTGCATCCACGCTCCGATTTATGGTTAGATAATATTACCGATCAAAAGGTTGCCCTTGTGCTCATAGAAGCAGCGAGACACTCGATTCCTGTTCTTTTCGATACGCGAGGGAAAAAATCAATATTAGCGATACACCAATTAGTTAAAATAACTAGAGAAATGATGAAGCAGCAAAAACAAGAAAATTTAATTCCCCATTTAAAAGTCATAATCGCTCACTGTGCAATGGGCTATATCGGTGACAATGATATTTATGAAGCCATAAGCGATCCACAGACTTTCGGAGAAATATCAATGCTCCATGGAAAGGGGTCTAGTGAATTTTACCTAGCATTCATGAACTGGTATAATAGCCATAAAAAGGCTACTGGAAAGCGGTGGTCCGAACACATAATTTTTGGGACAGATTTCCCATATTTTTCTACAAAACACGCCTGTGATAATATTGCATTCTTGCTTTCTCCACCATTTATACAAAATGGTGGAACAATTATAGATACTGAAAATATCTTGGGACTAAATATTTTAAGAGCATTCTCGGAATATAATCATCAAGTGGTTCAACACGATGCTTGCCAACCTTATTATATCCACTATGCTATGGAAAGTCTTCCCAATAATCTTAATATTGCAACGAACGTCCTATCGCATCTCATTGAAGATAAAATCATTCAAATTCCGAAAATTAATTACATGTTCTCTGAATCTTATCAAAATTATCAAAATGAGGTTCTTATTCATACTCAATCGAATTCGGAATCTAAAAATCCAAAAAAGATTAAATTACTCTATCTCAATTTTATCAAAAATAAGTATCTTCTTTTTTCTAATTTAATTAAAGATGAAATTTGGAATCCTTTAGGATATAAATATTTTAATCCCAACCATAAAAAGTTCTTATTACGGCATTTTCCCTTCAATTTTGTGAGCGATGAGGGTCAGATTTACAAATCTTTCAGGAAAATCTACAAATGACAACGCATGAAGTAATTTTTCAACCAGAAGGTATACGAGTTAAGATCCACGACAAGACTACCGTGTATGACGCCGCGAGACATGCAGGGATAGATTTCGTATCAATTTGTGGTGGAAAAGGGACCTGTTGTAAATGTAAAATTCGAATTAATCCTGAAAAATTCACGCAGCCACTTACAGAGAGCGAAAAAAAATGCCTAACACCTGAAGAAATAATGAATGGTATAAGACTCGCCTGTCAAACAAAAATAGAAAACAATTTAATTGTACATGTTCCACAAAGCAGCAGAACAGGAAAGCAAAGACTTCAAGTTGAGGGAATTAAAACACCGGTTGATCTTGATCCAATGATTCATAAGTATACCATCCACTTATCCAAACCAACACTAGAAGATCCCCGTTCAGATTTAGATAGATTGTTGGATGAATTAGAAAAAAAGCATAATTTGACTAATATAAAAATGAGATATGATTTATTGAAAGACCTCGGACCACTTTTAAGAAATAGTAAATGGAATATAACGGTTACGATTTGGAACAAAAATCAAATCATTGCAATTGAATCTGGTGATACGACCCATCGTTCCTATGGATTTTCACTCGATATAGGAACCACAAAATTAGCAGCTTATTTACTAAATATGATTACGGGGGAAGTGGTAGCCGTTGACTCGGCAATGAATCCTCAAATCCAATATGGAGAGGATATTATTTCCCGTATTAATTACATTTGTTCTGATAATGCGGAAAATTCAACAGTACTTCAAAAGCCCTTAATTAAAAAGGTTAATGATTTAATTGATGGGTTATGTGAAAAAACGGGTATCGCTTTTGAAGAAATCTATGAAATGACAGCTGTCGGAAATACTGCAATGCACCATATCTTTCTAAATTTGAACCCAAGTCACTTGGCTTTGGCCCCTTACACACCTGTTGTTCGCAGGGGCATTAACCTCACACCCAAAGACTTAGGAATAAAAATCAATCCTCTGGGAAATATCTATTGTTTGCCAGTTATCGCAGGATATAATGGCTCAGATAACGTAGCGGTAATATTAGCGACTGAGCTTTATGAAAAGGACGAAATATGTATGGCCATGGATATTGGCACGAATACAGAGGTAGTTTTAGGAAATAAGGAAAAAATCCTTGTTTGTTCCTGTGCATCCGGCCCAGCATTCGAAGGAGCATCCATCAAACATGGAATGCGCGCTACAAGTGGCGCAATAGAAAGAATTCAAATAGACCCTGAGACTTTTAAAAGTGATTATAAGACAATTGATGAAATTCCTCCTCGAGGCATTTGTGGATCAGCAATCGTAGATGTTATTGCCGAAATGCTAAAAGTTGGAATTATTGACCACACCGGCAAAATGAATAAGGCTCTTAAATCAGAGCGACTACAAAAATCTAGTGATGGATACGAATTTATTCTGGAAAAGGCAAATAAAACCACTATAGATAAGGATATTACTATAACACAGAAAGACATTAGACAAATTACTCTTGCAAAAGCTGCAATGCATACGGGTGCAGTAATATTAATGGAAGAATTGGGAGTAAATGAAGCAGAAATTGATAAAGTTTTCATTGCAGGTGCCTTTGGCAATTATATTGATGTAGCAAATGCCCGATTCATAGGCATGTATCCAGAAATTGAATTATCTAAAGTCGAAGCTGTTGGAAATGCAGCTGGTACCGGAGCACGGATGGCTCTATTTTCAAAAGATATACGTGGGCTAACAGAAACTATCTCTCAACGAATTAAATACGTAGAGCTTGCTGCTAAAGAAAACTTTCAAAGCGTTTATTTAAATTCCACGTACCTTCCATACGCGGATTTGACCAAGTATCCAGAAGCTTCTAAGCTTTTAAAGAAATTAGGAAGGTATCCTGAGAAAAATCCTCATATTTTTTGAAGTTTTACGCTTCAAATAACTAATTTTGTTCAAATGGACCTAATTCTTTAAG
Organism: Candidatus Helarchaeota archaeon; assembly: GCA_013375455.1. The sequence goes on from JABXJT010000011.1 coordinate 23,215, forward strand.
CGTTTGTGTAAATTCAGTGACCACACGAGAAAACTTCATACCTTCTGCAGCAGAAACCCATTCAAGTCGAACTCTATTAGTGTCAATGCCCATCATTTGTAATATCTTCTGTGTTTTTTCAAATCTTTTTTCCGCATATTCATTTCCAGAAATGTAATGGCAATCTCCAATATGACACCCACACACTAAAACCCCATCCGCTCCATCTTTAAATGCTTCTAGAATGAATGATGGTTGAACTCGCCCAGAACACATGATACGGATGACTCGAATTGTTGCCGGGTATTGAAACCGGCTAACACCTGCCAAATCCGCACCAGCGTACCCACACCAATTGCATAAAAACGCAACAATCCGGGGTGTGAATTCTGATGCTTCACTCATGGACCGCTTCCTCCTTCCTTTTCTCCTCATCTTCAATCAGGTAAGTTTGTATCATTGAATTTAGCTGATCAGTCGTGAAATGCCGTGCCGTAATTGCATTAACAGGGCATTCTACCGAGCAAGTACCACAGCCTTTGCACATCGCTTGGATAATTCGCGATTTTTCCTCTATGAGGGTTACATTTTCAAATGGTTTTTCAATTTTATAACGCTCTATGGCTTTATAGGGGCATACTTCTTCACATCTTCCACAGGCAATACATTTTGTTTCATCAATTACCATTGTGATTCCTGGGGTGACGATTTTTCCTTTAGCTAACAGAGCGCAAGCTCGCGCCGCGGCTCCAGTTGCTTGAGATACGCATTCTTCAATTGATTTTGGCCATTGCGCTGTACCACAGAGGAATACGCCATCTGTAGCAAAATCTAGAGGACGTAATTTTACGTGTGCTTCTAAAAAGAATGGTGGAATCCCGCGCATCACTGGGACTTTTAAGAATTGAGAAATCTCTTCAACACCATCGGGTGGAATTAAGGGGGTTGCCAATACAATCATATCAGCATCTATTCTCGTAACATTACCTGTTAGAACATTTTGAAATTCAACTAACAATCTATCATTTTTTTCCATCACTGTTGGAGGATTCTCCAAAGAATAGCGCGTGAAAAGAACTTCCTGTCTCACATCACGATATAACTCTTCTGCTTCCTTTCCTGCCATTTGAATATCTCTATAAAGAATCGTGATATTTACATCGGGATTTTGTTCCTTAAGGAAATGGGCATTTTTTATTGAGCTAAAACAGCATATTTTTGAACAATAGGTAAATTCCCCCTCATCTAGCCTAGCATTTGCACATAAAATCATCACTACATCTTTCAAATCGTTTATTGCATTCTTTTTTAATTTTTCTTCCAATTCTAATTGAGTAACTACATTGGGAAGCGTTCCATAACCAAAAACTCCTTCAGGTTTTAATTCATTAGCACCTGACGCAACGATTATTGCCCCTATCTCTACTTTCTGTAATTCGTCTTGTTGTATAATTTCCACGTCATAATTACCTACGTAGCCATCGACTTTCAATAATTTTGCATTAACAAATACCTTAATCCGTTCTTCTTCTTCTATTTGTAATTTTAATTTTCCTAAAAGGTCTGCCGCAACTTGGTTAGATGGAAAAATTTTATTTAAGTTCCTTAAAAGTCCTCCTAACTCAGGTTCTCGCTCTACGATATATGCATCAAATCCCTCCCTCGCGACATTCAAAGCTGCGGACATCCCCGAAACGCCTCCCCCGATAATCAATGCTTTTTTAATAACAGATAATTCGCCTGGTTGTTGAGGTTTCAAACGTCGACTTTTAGCAATGGTCATTCGAATGAGATCTATGGCCTTTTGGGTTGCTGACTCCGGTTCAAACATATGCACCCATGAGCATTGGTCCCGGATATTCACCAACTCGAATAAATAGGGATTAAGACCTCCCTCACGACAGGTCAATGCGAAGAGTGGTTCATGAGTGCGAGGAGTACAAGAAGCAACGATGAATCTATTTAAATCGTATTCAGCAATCATTTCTTTGATTCTTTCTTGAGAATCACTCGAGCAAGAATATAAATTTGCTTCTGCAATTACCACGTTGGGAACTTTTTTGAGGTATTCAATTACCTCAGGAATATTTACTGTAGCAGCGATGTTAATGCCACAGTGACAGACCATTACCCCGATTCTGGGATCATCATCTTGTTTGACTTCCTTTTCAGGGACATCAAATGTCATTTCTTTTGCTAGAGTTCCTCTTACGGGTGCCAATAATTCTGCAACTTTCCCGGCTGCAGAGCTCGCATCTGCTACAGATTCTGGAATGTCTTTTGGAGCTTGACCGTATCCACAAATAAATATTCCAGGCCTGTTAGTTTCTGAAGGTGCTAATTCTGAAAGCTCTTTATAGAAGCCTCTATGATCGATCTCAATCCCAAGAATCTTTGCTAATTCGTCAGTACCTTTCGAAGGAACCAGGGCAGTAGCCAGCACGACTAAATTGGCACGAAACTCTACTGATTCCCCATTCTCCATATCTTCATAATATACAATTAAGTCTTGAGTTTCAGGATCTTCTTCAATCAGTGAAACGCGTCCGTCAACATATTTCACGCCATATTCCTTTTGGGCACGTTGAATGAATTCATTGAAACCTTTTCCATATGACCTAACATCACTCTTAAAGACTACGCATTCAACATCGGGCGCATGTTCCTTCGTGATTATACATTCTTTCGCAAGGTACATGCAACACACGCTTGAACAATAGGGAACGCCTTCCTTCGCATTCCGGGATCCGACACAGGATACAAGCGCGATTGTATGAGGATGCGTCTGATCTGAAGGTCGCAAGATCTCTCCCCGATAAGGGCCTGATGCACACATAATCCGTTCAAATTCCAAGCCTGTTACTACATTCGGGTACTGATAGCCATATCGAGGGATTTTCCCAGCATCATATTGTTCAAATCCAGTAACTACAACAATGGAACCTACCCGAATGTTTCTATATTCGGGTTTCATTTCATAATCAATTGCCCCAACGTCACATTGCTTTTTACATGTCCCACATTTTCCTTTTGTTAAATAAAGACATGTTTCAGGATCAATTAAGTAAACGGGAGGAACCGCTTGTGGAAATGGAATGTAAATTGCAGTGCGTGTCTTAAGCCCCATATTAAATTCATCAGGGATTTTTAATAATTTTTCAGCTGGGCATTTCTCTGTACACTGTCCGCAACCTTTACATTTTGTTTCATCGACGTAGCGTGGTTTCTTCAGCACTGTGACTTCAAAATTACCAGCTTCACCCTCAACTTTGGTCACCTCATGATACGTAAGCAGTTCAATATTTGGGTGGCGGAAAACCTCCACCATTTTAGGTGCCAAAATACATAGTGAGCAATCATTAGTCGGGAAAGTCTTATCGAGTTGTGCCATTCGGCCTCCAACGGCCGGGGATTTTTCAATTAAATATACCCGAAATCCTAACTCCGCTAAATCCAGAGCGGCTTGGATCCCAGCAACTCCACCGCCAATGACCATGGCAGCGCCAACGCGTTCATCAAACTTACTCATAATAATCCCATTGCTTCTGCTATGAGAGTCACGATATCTTGCACTTCAACGTTGATACGTTCCAATTCAGAACTCTTTTTTTCCGTCAGAGTGCAATTAAAATGGATTTGACATTTTGAACAAGTGGTAATCAAGTAATCCGCCGTTTTTTCAGCTTCTTTCAGCCTATCGATGCGGATTGCCTTGGTAAAGTCATTACAATAATTGAATGCGCTCACACCGCAACAGAGAGAGCTTTCACGAATCCTCTCCATCTCTCTGAATTTCACGCCAATTCCTTCTAAAGCTTTAAGAAGCTTGCGTGGGGCATCATATTCACCCATGTGTCTCCCTAACCTGCAGGGATCATGGTACGTCACATTTTTGGAAATCTCTTTCTCAAACTTTAGCACGCCTTTATCCAGTTGCTCAGCTAAAAATTGGGTAATGTGCATCACTTTGAATGGAAGTTCGCCAAATAATTCCTTATAATCTATCGCCAAGGTGCGATAATCTTCTGCACAGGAGGTGATGACAAGTTTTACACCTGCTTTATTGATTAAATACGCGTTATATTTGGCCAATTTTTTGAAGGTTTCGTAATCTCCTTGCCAAAGAACATCATGGCCGCTACATTTTGCATTATCTAACAGGACTAGCGGCTTTTCTAGCAATTTATCGAGAATTAAAATTGAACTCTTCGCGATTTTTGCGAAGTCCATTCCAATATCATCAAAGTACGTGCCAAGGATGGCAAGGCATCCTGGAAAATAAGCAATTTCCCCAGTAGTTTCCAATTGGACATTGTCAGGAATGTAATCCCTTGGGAATTTTGGAAACACTTGCTCCTTTGCGAGAATGTTGGAAACATTTGAAACAAAACAATCATGAGTTTCCTCGACGCGGAACCCTTTATTAAATAATTCAATACGTACCTGACGAATAAATTCCCCAAAATTCACGTTCTGGGGGCATCGAGCCAAACAATAATTGCAGGTCAGGCATGCGAGTAAATTATTTTTCTTAAGTATTTCTTGCGGGTTCGGGTTATTTAATAAATCATAAATTATTGCACGAGGTGAAAATTCTTGCGTATAAGAAACTGGACAGCAACCTGTACAAGTACCACATTGATAACAATAACTGACCCGTTTCTTAATTTCATTGCTCGTTATCATTGTTCTTCAACCTTCAAAATTTGGTTTAATGAATTATAATAATAAGGAGGTGATTCGTCTAGAATTTTCTTCAACCCCTTAAAATTACGCTTTCTCTTCCCCTTTGCGAGTTTCTCAATTAATGGTGTTCCAAAAGGCTTATCCGCAGGGATATCTTTTACTTTAAAGTATTTCTCCTTTAAAGCATTATTATAAAGCATTTCACCTTGTTCTGATCTAACAACGACTGTAGACCATCCGGGGCCTGATCCAATTGAACCACATGAAATATCCGCCAACTCATTTGTTAGATCGACGCAATAATGACAAGCATGCCGTGCTAGAGAGGTAACTTCTTTAATTGGAACATCTACCGCATTTTTCTCCAAATCATAAACAAAAAACTTACCTTTATTAATATCCATTTTGGAAACATTAGTAATTGGTGTATTACAAACCTCCTCTGAGATTTTAACTACATTCTCATAGGAGAAAGTTTCCATGCAAAAAATTCCAATAACGTACTCAATGCTACCCCAAACATCCTCAAATATATTGGAGTAGACTTGGTATTTGCGCATTGCTTGAACTTGACAAGGTGTTCCAACGAACGCCAACTTTCTAAATCCAAATTGGGAGGCTTCATTGAATGCCACTAAATTTGGAGATACTGCGTATTTGGTACCAGATGCTTCAAGAAGTTCATCAATATTTGAAACTATTACGGCGTTCGTATCCCACGAATTTGGCTGTCTTTTTGCGACGACTGCTCCATGTATCTCACTTTTTTCCAAAAGGTACTGTAAAAATGTAGTAACCATCCCTCCATCCTGACAGACCGCCTTAATTTCATCGTTGGCAGTCTGGGCCGATTTGAGTATTCTGTACGGTCCAATTGGTTGGACATCTAAATCCTGAAAGAAGCTCTCTTGAGGGCCTGAAACATGTGTTTTCAGGATATTTAATGGCATGAGAGTTCTAGGACAATGATAATTGCAAAGTCCACAGTGAATGCATTTCTCTTCATCAATAATGGGCTTGTCACCCGCAATAGTTATTGCTTCTACTGGACAAACCGCTTTACACGCACCACATAGGCAGCAAAGATGTGAATCAACTATTATTTGGATTGGATCATAAACCGATCGGAGATTCCAAGGTGAGATTAAATCCAATTCTAATTTTTCTTTATTTTTTGTTATGATAGATTTAATTCCGTATATCATCTTATCTTGGTCTCGTAACTCCAACCAGCCTTCATTTTGAAGCGCAAGAATGTGCATCATGACTGTGAATTCAGTGAGTTTTAAATCACTCACAAGTTGTGAAACTGAGGCAGATCCTCTTGATTGGATGTACAGTAAAACCTGGTATTTTTCTGTTTCCATTACCATAATTCTATCAGTAATGCTTTCTATATGCTCTAATTTCAGCTTGTCTGCATTTTCAATGGCAAACTGATTTTCCAGAAGCGAACGAACAAATAGGCTCCCTGCATACGCCTCAGTTACTGCATCCATTAACTCTTTTGTCAATTGAGTCATGCTTTACCTCCTTTATTCAAAGAGGATTTCAATTGCTACTGATTATTTACCCTTTGCGTTCAAGGGTTGTCCTCTCGAACCTCGACCTTTTCATTCGAGAATCATACTAAATAATCTAATTTCTAAGTGGGTTGGGGCCGATTTTCTCCAACTTTTCCATTGTATCACCAACCGCTTCAAGGAATCGGTTGAATTCTGCTGCTCCACATTCATATAAATTTACTCTCCGTCCATCCAGCCCAATTCGATCCAATACGCGTTTCACGAAATCGATTCGCATTTGGGCTTTGATATTTCCATTATTGAAATCACACTCGCCGATATGTCATGAAATTATCATGACTGCATCAGCTCCATTTCTCAGGGAATGGAGGAGATGATATGCATCGACCCGACCTGTGCATCGCACTCGAATAATCCGAATATCCGTCGGATACTTATTTCGAGTGGTTCCGGTTAGATCAGCAGCCCCGTACCCTCATTTATTACAGGCAAAGGCTACTACTCTATATTCATTTTCCATTTATCTTCCCTTCTTCGGAAAGAGTTATTATATATGAACACGCCCCGGGGTTGCGTTTCCCCCGCTTTCCATATGATCTTTAAATTTTTATCAACATGGGCATTAGTTAGGCGTGTTTATTTAATTAAGGCGTCAATTTCATTTAATAATTGCTCATCTCGATAATATCGGAATGTAATTGCTCTTGCTGGACAACTTGCTGCACAAACTCCGCATCCCTTGCACGCAATTTCGTCTACGTGGGCAATCCCATCTTCTTCAACTTTAATTGCATTGAAACTACAGTTACGTTCGCAAGTTCCGCATCCAATACAAAGGATTGAATCCACGATTGGATTGACGAGTTCCAGCCTGAATATTCCTGCTGCTACAAAATCGATTGCCATCACCGCTGCCGCTCGTGCAGTGGAAACTGTATATGGAACTGCCATGGGGTTTCTAGCCGTCCCACCAATATACACTCCGCTGGCTTTTGTTTCAACAGGATTCAAACAAGTGTGAATTTCTTTCAAAAACCCTGAAGGTGCCTTGTCAAGCCCTAGTAAGTCTACAATCCCTTTGGTCTTGGGGTGGGGAACCATCGCAGTTGATAATATTACCATGTCAAATTCTTCTCGAATAATCTTTCCACGGATGACATCTTCTCCTCGTAACAGGAGATTATGGGTTTCCGGATCTTCTCGAATTTCAGCGACTTTACCTTTGAGGAACTTTATTTGTGGATTTTCACCACGAATGCGAGCGTAATATTCCTCTTCATCTTTGGATGTAGCACGAATATCTATGTAAAAAATCGACACCTCGATATCATCATACTCTTGCACCAAGAGTTGGGCGTTTTTTATTGCAACTAAGCAACAGACACCGCCCGAGCAGTAGGCATTCGTCTTCACGTCTCGTGATCCCACACATTGAATCATTGCGATTTTTTTGGGGATCTTTCCATCTGAAATCCGGTAGAGATGTCCTCCAGTTGGACCTGTAGGGCTAATCAATCGTTCTAATTCAATCTGAGTTAGAACATTATAGAATTTCCCGTATCCGAAATCACCGTGCTTTTGGATATCATAAACTTCATAACCGGTCGTAATCACGATTGCCCCGACTTCGATGTCTTCATGCCATGGTTCCATCTCGTAATCGACTGCGCCTGCCAAACAATTTTTTTGGCATTGCTTGCACTTGGTGCAGGCATCCATATCAATGTAGGCCTTCTGGGGAACTGCATTTGGATGAAGGATGTTTATCGCCGTTCTGGTACCTAAACCATAGTTGAATTCGTTCGGTACTAGAACTGGGCATTTTTCAAGGCATCTTGCACAACCCGTGCATTTTTCCCAGTCGATATAAGTTGGTTTGTGTTCAATCTTCACCTTGTATTGTCCTGCACTGCCTGTAATATCCTTGATTTCGCAGTAAGTCCGTAATTCAATATTCGGGTGCCTCGCAGTTTCAACCATTTTTGGGGCTAAAATTCATATAGCACAATCGTCAGTCGGGAAGGTGCGGTCTAATTGGGCCACTTTTCCCCCGATGCTTGGCAATGCATCCACAAGATAGGCTCTGAAACCTGCATTTCCAATTGCTAATGCTGCACTGATTCCACCAATTCCCGCACCAATCACCAAGACCTCTTTAATGACTTCCAACTCTTTTAATGGAACATCATCTAATATTATCGCTCTCTCAATCCCAGCTGCCATAAGTGCTTTCGCCTTCTCTGTGGCATCTTCCTTTGTTGATGGATTTACAAAGGAAACCTGTTCTCTTAGATTCACCATTTGAAAGTAATATTGGCTCAATCCTGCGGATTCAACTAACGCTCTGTAAGTTGGCTCGTGGATTTTCGGCGTGCAAGCCCCTACGACTACCCGATTCAAATTGTGGTTGACTATGTCCTCAGCGATCATTTCCTGACCCGGTTCGGAACAGGTAAAAGTTGATGTTTTCGCTAGGACCACGTTGGGCAGGGTTTTCGTAAATTCTGCGACTTCCTCGACATCTACAATGCCACCGATATTAACGCCTCGTGCCAGTATTTGAAATAAAAACTGGACTCACGCACAAATGTAGATGCCTATTCTAGGTTCAATATTTTCCAATGCCATATAAAACACCTATTTCTATCTTTATAATCACCTCTACTTTAATGTTGTCCGATTAAGGCGCGTTTTACTTGCACCTTTATCTTTTCTTTATTGTACTCTAATTGAGGAGCAATTTTCTGAATCAATTTTGATATTTTTCCGCCAGATACGTTTAATTCTTCCATTATTTCCTTAGCAAACTCTTTTAATTGTGCTTTATCCATTAAAATTACTCCATTTTAAATTCAATTGATGATACGAAAGAATTGTTTTAAGTTTTATTGCAATCCTGAAAGGATGATAGAATTCCAATAGGAAAACGATTCATTAGATTTCAAAAAAAGAATTGGTTACATATTGTAATTATCAATGAAAATTTTGAGAAAGCATCCGGTTATCTTCAAATGACGCAAAATTATTAGAATTAGTGATTTGAAATACCATGAAGAAGTATTTTATTTTATCATGTATATTTGTTAAGCGACCAAAAAAAGGATCTGACATAATTAATTAATGAGCTTTACCTTACCCGATAATCGATAAACGAAAGAAATGATGCGTTATGGACGCTCAAGGACACGCGCAAGCCCAATCAGACAAGATCCAAATAAAAGATCAAATCGAGAAATATAAAGAAATGCTTAAATCCGATCCCAACAATCCAACAATTTTATCAAACTTAGGAGCTTGTTATGCTTCAATAAATGAGTTTGAGGAAGCTACAGATTTATTCAATAAAATTTTAGAACAAGATCCAAAAAATTTGGATGGGCTAAATAACCTGGGGGTAATCTTTACACAAACTGGAAAATTTGATGAGGCTATTGCCAAACTCGAAGTTGCTGTAAAGTTAAAACCAGATAGCGCAAAATTATGGAGTAATTTAGGTGAGACCTACCGACGTGCAGGAAATTATCATAAAGCTAATGTTTGTCGGATGCGTGCCATCCAATTAAATGAAAGAATTAAAGAATAAGAGGGTCGTATATGGCTCCAGAGCAGAAAAGCCCTAAGAACACGTTCAAAGATATTGCGAGCAAAAATGTTTTCTTTTGTGATGAAGAAGATACCGTTTCCACCATCGCCCGAAAAATGCAGGAATATTGGACTGATACGATTTTTGTACAAAAAAAATCAGGTAAGGTGACGGGAATGATAACCGACGGCATTATTTGGAATCTAATCGCAATAGGAAAAGGCGAATCGGATCCTCGAAAGTTAAAAGCAAAAGAAATTATGTTTAAAAACTTCATACGCGTCAATTGGGATGAACCTATCGATTCTATTGATCAGGTGCGCGAACTTCTTGATAAAAGAAAAATTCAACGGATTGGATTAGTGAAAGAGGGTCAAATTGTTGGGCTTGTAAGGAAAAAATTCATTGAGCGCGTGAAACGGTTCGCAAGAAATTTTTCATTTGAATTAAAATAAGGAATGATGAGGAAAACTGCTTGTTTGAAGACCCGAATCAAAAGATTAAAGGCGATATTTTCATCAAGCGAAATCCCCCTAAAGATGAATCCATTAAAGGATTGTATGAAATCTTTCTTGCTTATTTCAATGAAGAACTTGGGCACGTTCCCCTTTTCACTTACCCCGCACATTTAAAAGATGATAAAGATGAGTGTCGCATCATTTCAATCCACTCGATTTGGTGGTTGGATACTGAAACGCAGAAAGATTTGGAACATGTTGATTTAGAATATAGCGGGAGGAACTATTTAGCTACCAAATTTAGGGCAAAATCTTTTCGAGAAAAATCCCGGAGTGGCCTAAAAACCGAAACCCCTGAAACCTTCGTGCTCATTACCAGCGTCCCTATAACTTTAACACCCTTTGGAACCAGTATGCTTAGTACGATCTTTCAACAAATACAAGAAATCAAGGATGACCTATACATTTTAATTGAGAAGGAATTGGCCAGTGTAAAACCACTTAAAAGCCAGCAAGATAAGGAAAATATCAAGAAGGGAGCAGGAATAGAAGCCAAATTATTACAGATTTGTGAAGAATCCATTCCCGATATCACTACAGATGTTCTCGAGACACTCATCAATGTAGATAACGTAGATCAACAAAACCTGGCATATCTTTTGTTGGATGATCTCCATGATCTCCATTTTATAGAACCTGCAACCAGAGAATTTGACGTTACTCAGTCTGAGGCAAAAATCGAAGAGCCTACCGCCCGTGAGAGTGAAGTTTTTAAACGGAAAATAGAAATTAAAAACATTTCACTTATGGATGATGATCGTAAATTAAAAATCACGATTAAAAACATTTCAGACCGTGATTTAAGTAACATAACAATCCGAATTACTCATATTCAAGAATTTTTTGAAACCGCCTCCTGGCATACCACGATAGATACGTGGTATTCGGATGAAGAGCTCATTTTCCAATATCCTAGAATATTTGGCGAAAATAATGATGAATATATGCTTCGAATTGAAGATCAAACGGGAAAACTTCTTGTAAAGAAAATTTCATTTCATGATTTCAAACCAAAGAGGAGTGAAGAAAAATGAAACGCATTTCTGTTCAGGACATAATGGCGCGCAAAGTAATTGGCGTTGATTATGAAACCAAGGTGGATGAGATAATCAAAATAATGGGCGAAAAAAAAATCGGCAGTATTGTAATTTTAGATAAAGAGAAACCAGTCGGAATGATTACTATACGTCAGCTTTTACAAATTGCCGAGAAATGCACGCCACCTGCTTCTCTTAAAGCGGGAGATGTTATGAGTTCACCTGTAATAACGGTGCAGCCTAATGTTAATCTCCGCCAAGCATCAATATTAATGCTTCAAAAGGGGATCAAAAAACTCGTTGTGGAGGAGAATGGAAAATTAATTGGGTTACTCACAACCACCGATATTGAACGCGTTTTTATTCCACTTAATTCTGTTTTCGACATTTTAAAAGATGAATCAGCTATGAGTGTGGCTTTGCGCGAAGAATTTCAAAAAGATATGGAACAGAAATTAGTGGAAGAACTAATGACTAAAGATGTTAAAACCATCACGATTTCAATGAAAATAAATGAAATTGCGAAAATTATGAATCAAACGAAAATTGGTAGCTTAATTGTAACAAAAGATGAAAAAGCTATAGGAATTGTCACTGATGTAGATATTATGAGACGCATAATGAATTTCGGTCTGGATCCTTGCTCCGTGACAGCTGAGGAAGCAATGGAAGATCTCGTGACAATCTTCCCAAAAGATTCACTCAAAAGCGCAGTTGAAAAGATGATTGACAAAACCGTTAAAAAATTAGGCGTAATCGATTCGAATGAAGCCTTAGTTGGGATAATAACTACGACTGATTTCCTCGTTTATTACCGATCCTTGCTATTCCGTCCAAAAATTTTAGATAAAATTAAGAGGAATATTTAAATAAGATTTGTTAAAAACTTTGAAAAAAAAGCCGCTTTGGTGAGCTGATAATGGTTGAAATAAAAACTGCGTTCGACGAGTTACAAGAGCGAATGAAAGGTAGCAAGGATTCTTTTGGGCGTCTAATGCGTGAAGTTGTTAGTACAGGCGTATGTACTCATTGCGGCGCATGTGTAGGCACCTGTGATTTTATAGATTGGGATGAAGTTACTGAAAAACCTAATTTGGTTGGGAAATGTACTGGCTGTGGGGTTTGTTACATGCAATGCCCCAGAACAATAGTTGCGCCACGAGACCTTGTCGGGCGCTACCAAGCCGCCTACACTGGCCGTGCAAACCCGGAATTTGGAATCAAGGGACAAGATGGAGGTATTGTAACTGCGCTTCTTCTTTACGCACTAGATAAAAAGCTAATTGATGCTGCTGTAGTAACTGGTAAAAGCTCTGAGGAGCCATGGAAACCAGAAGCAAAAATAGTAACAACAAAAGAAGAACTTCTGAAAACATCAGGTTCAATTTATAGCCATAGTCAGACATTAATTGGTTTATTGGAAGCAATAAAACAAGGCCACCATTCAATCGGCTTTGTAGGAACCCCATGTAATGTTGATGCAGTATATAAGATGTGGAGAGCACCATTTGGACTGGTCCGCATGTATATGAGAGCGAATATCCTCGTAATTGGTCTATTTTGTATGGATTCCTTTTCACATGAAGGGTTAAAAGCCTTTTTGGAATTAAAAAAGATAGACATAGGTGATATCGAAAAGTGCGCAATTTCGAAAGGGAAAATGCAATTTATTCAGAAGAACGGAGAGATCTTGGCAGTTCGAGTTCATGATCTTGATAGATATCGATCTTCAAGTTGCTCCTATTGCACTGATTTAACTTCTGAAAATGCAGACATTTCTGTTGGTAGTGTTGGGTCTCCTGATGGTTATTCCACAATCCTCGCGCGAACCGGGATAGGAATAGAGGTTTTGTTAGATGCTGCTGAAGCTGGCTATCTCGAAATCGAACCATTGCCAAGAAATAAAATGAAGTGGGTCTTTAATCTGGCGCGTATGAAGAAAGCACAATTATATACGGTGCGAACACGAAGGCGATATATCCTTGGATATGAGGAGCCGGGTGTTGCTACTCCGGGTGGCGAATTAGCGAAGGCACCGGAAGAAGTAAAAGATACAGGAACCATTATCAAGGATGCAGCTGCAAGAACCAAAATAATAAAATTCTCAGGATTAGATTTATCACTCGACCGAAAAGAAATAGAATTTAAATTAATTAACAATTCTGGAAATAGTCTTGAGAACATTCAAGTTAAAATCTCACACGTTACCGAGTTTTTCGAGGATCATAAATGGTTTACTAACATTAACGTATGGTATCCCTTTGAGGAACTTGAATTCTCTTATCCTAGAGTCCAAGAAAGTGACGAATATGAATATTTATGTGAGATTAAAGATCAACTCGGTACTATCTATACCAGAAAAATAGATGTTAAGAAATTGCTTGCTAAATTAGAAAAAGCAAAAGAATCAAAGTAATTTTTTAAATTAGTAAGAAAATCATTCAAATTAGAGAAAAAAGTATGAACTTATTGGAGGCATGAATGTGAAAATCAGCTTAGTTGGATTAGCAGGTTGCGGTAAGACTAGCATTTATGGTACCACATTTGCAGGCAAATCCCCAATAGAAACCAAAGATTTTGCCCCTACCGTAATGTATGAAGTACGACGCCACCCATATCTCGGTTTAAATGTAGCCATTTTCGATTTTGGGGGACAAGCTCAATACAGAGATTCTTATCTAGAAAAACCCGAAATTTTCGCTGAAACTGATGTATTAATTCCGATTGTAGATTTGCATGATGCTGCGAAATTTGAAACTGCAAAGGAATATTTCCTTAAAATCATGGATCTTTATGAAAAAAGTGTAAAAAAACCAATCATCATTATCTTTCTCCACAAATACGATACAGAAGAATTCGATAAAGATCAGCTAGAGACCAACTTAAAGAAAGCAAAGGATATTTTTCCTAAGGCATTGGAAAAATGGAATCCCAAAGTGCAAATAACCTCCATATACGATCGCGAGAAATTATCGATGATTCTAAGAGATATTTTAGTTGCAAACTATGAGTCCCTTCAAGAACACGTCCAAAACGCAGAGAAGCAACTTGCAGAAATAAATGCGAAAATTATTGTAAGTGATGTTTCCGGGAATGTCATCGTTCATAATGTTCCAGGCATTTCGAGTGGATTACAACTACGGGGTGACCTAAGAGATTTCATCAGTTCTTGTAATACTTTACGGGAAAATTTCTTCATGACAGATTCTGCAGTGTTCCAAGGCGAATCCGAGAAATCTGAAAAACAGCTCGAATTACACGTCTTTAAATTCATCCTCTCGGTATTAATAATGCGTGGAAAAGATATTGACGTGGATTCCGAACAAAAAATTAAGACCCTCTTGAAAGATATGAGGCTTTTTGCAGACTTGGTAGTCTCAGCACATAGTGATTAATTCAGTCCAGAACTTGAAGGATGAATGATGCAAGCAGTAAAGATAACTTCTGAACCCGAAGCATTTGTTGGAACTTCGGTAGTAGTTAAAAATACATTTAACCTACCTGAAGATGTAAAAATCTTTTGGGCCGGAAGTCGAATTTACGCAAAGCGCTTATGCGGAAGAGATATTTTAATTTCCAAGGCGGATGTTTTTTGTGAGGGTCAGCTCGAAAAGGGGGAATACATAAGAGAAAAAACCCTGCCCATCAGCACTCGAGTTCCGCCTTCCGTTAAGGAGCGGAATTTAGGTTATCGTATTCGGTCAGAAATTAGCATGGTAAAGCCAAGCACGAAATCTGAGGAAGAGTTCTTTTTTGCAGACAATCCCATTCTTTTGAAGGCAAGCCCTGGGAAAGGCGGGGATTTCCATCCAGTCGATTTATCCATAACAGGAATTAAAATTCATTTAGATAGAGACCATTTTCAGCCGGATGAAACCATAAGAATTGATTACGAATTAGAAAAATTCAAAAAATTCGAAGTAAATCTCGTGAAGGATGCTAATATAACCTGCAACTGTCCCGATTACGCGCCTACCTGTGTTCACATTAAGCCTAAACCCCCCTCCGTAGAGAAAGCTGTAAAAGCCAGTAATTTGACGCGAGGAACACTTCAAATTCTTCTTCCATCATTCCTAGAATTAACACATCGTTATCAGTGGGAACCGCCAGAAAAGACTCGATGGAAAGAAACCTTCGGGGATTACGTAAATTGGCTGCTAGAAGTGATTGGAACACGCACTTCAGGTGAAAACGTGAAATTACAGATTCCAATCACCATTTATAAGAAACCTTCTCCAGAAGATGGGGAATTATTCTCTTCCAAGCAGGCATCTGGACCCATTTTTCAAAAATTACTTGTTCCTGACTTAATCGATATAATACTCGCAGGTCGGGATCAAAATCGCCTAATAATTGGTCTGCAAAACAACTCAAAAGAAGTCCTTAAGGGCGTCACCGTAATAATCATCCCCATTGAATCAGAATTCTTTGAGTTACCACCGAATTTAACTGGCGTGAATGAGTGGAAACCCAAAACTGAAATCCAGGCATTCCATAATAACTTAGGGAAAACCATTAAAAATATCCAAGTCCTTATTGAAGATAATAACGGCAATATCGTCAATAAACGTTTCAATTTATAATTGAGAAGCTGATTTCTTCAATATAAGTAAGGGCCAGTGGTCTAGCTACTTCGAGCTAGCTCGAAGCTAGAATGGTGTGATTCTTGCCCGGGGCGCAAGAGATCGTGGGTTCAAATCCCATCTGGCCCACTCATTCCTTCTTAAAGGAGTTATTTGGGAATTGGAGGAATTTGGGTCAAGAACCGGTCGGGGCGATACAGGGATTCCACCGCTAAATAGGTACATATACCCGTCCAGAGATGTGGTATGCTGATTCGTTGTTGAGCGATGCGTTCTGAATGCCCTGGCATCTTAATCCAGACATTGAGTTCTCCGTAGCAATCACTACCATTTATTGGCATTTCATTTACGATTATTTTAATTCCTCGCTCGATAAGCGGTCGAATTTTCGATAATTTTGAGCTGATAATGCCCAATACGAACACACGTTCCCCGAGATAGTTGTAGAATAGAGGTTTCTTGGCGATATTCTCTTCAACCACTCCAACTAGCTCGTTAATGAGTACTTCAGCTCGCGGGTCATCATAACTTTCAAATACCGGAGCTGGAAACAACACCCACCGTCCTCCTCGCCAGCCAATCTTTTTCATGATCGATTTGTCTTCAATCTTTTGAATAATTCCGTTCCGTAGTGCAATTGCTGATGCGTTCCACCGTTCGATCAAGTTGGGATCAATGCCCCATCGACGTCCTGCATCCACCGCCGCAGCGAGCCCCGTCAGAATCGAAGCAGCCCCGTGTAAGGTGGCCTTAGGGCTTATATTATCATCCTCAAAACTTCGCTTTATCCACCCTTTACGCCTTTTAACATTACTTTCAATTGCATTCGCTGCGAGCTGGAGTGTTTCTAGACTTGCTTTCAGATATGCAGGTCGATCAGCTTCCCTAACAAACTGTTCATGCCGCCAGATATCCCAGACAATTAATGCGGTTTCATCAATCTCGAGAGGAATAATCCAGAGACCTCCCTTTTTCCGCGTGGAAGTTGTGTATAAGTTAGCGTCCCAATGCCCGCGAGGGGAATAAAATGGGAATTTTACCCCCAGCAACCACGTTAAGCTAAAGGAAAGCCTATTTCTTCGTTGCGTGCGACAATAGAACTCGAGGTGTTGGTCAACCACCTCAGGGAACCCAGCGAGGTCAAGCGCAAGGTCAATAAATGCCCCATCGCGCGGCCAATCGTAGCGGTACGCAGGTTGCCGGGTTGGAGCAGCGACAATAGCCCCACTGCTACGATCACGACCAATGAAGAGATTGCTTATTCCACGTTGGGATAGCCGCTTCTCTGCGGGTTTTGCTTGGGGTGGAATTTTTACCCGCTTCACCAAATCCATCCACGAATCGATTGTCTTTTGCTTAAGAACGTCTAACCCTTGCTTCCGAGCATCTAAAATGATTTTCACGCTTCCTACCGCAGTATCAGCTATAGCAGTGAGAATTATGACTTTCAGGCTATCCTTTTTTAGAACACGTTCCAGACCTGCATCGACAGGACCAATAAATCCTCGATTTCCATTTAATTTCCCAGTTCGCGCGTTTTCATATGCCCCTACAGGTGCATTCTTGCTAACAGATCTTCCACGTCTATCTGCCCCGACCTGAAATCCATCGGATGGAGCGAGCATTCCCAGTGAAATGAAAATTCCTCCCTCAGGATATAGCTCATCGATCATTTCAGGGGATAATTCCTGGTCGAGTTGAGGTGCAAGCCGCCCCTTTTTCTTTGCATTTGGAAGAAAATATAGTACTACCGATTTATTTGAGAAATACACTGCGGCAAACCCTCGTTTTTTCGAATCAGGTTTGCCCCAATTACGGTCTAGTTTATTCGAAGGGGCAAACGTGCCATAATAAAAGAAATTTTTTGCGGATGCTGCTTGAATTTGAAACTCTTGCACGAATAAATCGCCATACCAATCGACCCATTGACAGACTTCGATTTGAGCATCATTTCCCTGCAATTGCGTGCAAAGAATCGGGCCGCCATCAGGTACATATCGACGCGAGCTCGTCCAAGTTTCATCACCAAACCATCTTAAACTTCCATCTTGGAAATAAATCCCTCCCTTCGCCCCCAACCCTGGGTAGACTTCATAAGGTCGTCCATATCTTCTCCAATCCAAGCTCGGGGCTTCCTTACCCCAACGCATATCCTTTGGGGAGAACCATCCCCTTAATCCTTGGGTTTTCGTGCAATAGCGTAAGTGATCGTAAAACGATAGCGTGGGCCATCTAAAATAAATTAACTCGCTCCATGGGCTAACTCCAACCGTGAGCCTCCCATTCCCCAATGCTCCAGCCGCATTCGTCCCCCCACCAAGACTTTCAATGGAAATATTAAAATCTTCTGGTTGATCCTCTAAACCATCATCATTTTCGGTCATTGTAATAAATCTCTCCAATCATCATAGGAATTTATTTAATCAAATCTATTGGTCAACACTTTTTTATTTTATTACTCATTCTTATGTGTTAATCACGGAGCTGATTGGGCTTTGATTCATAATCTCTATATCATTAACGTCGGTGGCATTGCAATCTATACGAAAAATTTTGCAAAATCGTTGATGGATGAACAACTCATCTCAGGATTCATATTAGCAGTAGGAAATTTTGCAAAGGAAGCAGTAGGCTCAGGCTTACGGAAAATAGAAATGGAGACCGGAGAACAATTATTTGTCTACCATGATCTTTCAACAAGATTAACTGCCGCGGCTGTTACTGGCTCAAAAGATCACCCAAAGTTGGTTTCTAACGTTCTCCCAGAAATCCTGGCGTTTTTTGCTAAATATTTTGGTGACAAACTCGATAGCCCTCATCTTGCACGAGAGGTTCCTAAATTTGATCCGATAGTAAAATCGATTTTAGAAGGAAAAACTGCAGAACGGAATAAGAAGAGGTTTATCTTTGGTCTTATATTAGGATCTTTGTTATTAATTCTTTTATTGATTCTATTTATAATACCCTTGGCATTAATCGCTATGAATTTCCAAACAGGATTAGAACAATTAATAGCAGCAACAATTGATTATTTTGATCCTGAATTCTTAGCCGGTATTTTATCGTTAACGGTTGGATTATTCTTCATGCTCGAGCTAGTTCTTGTTGCCATTTTCCTCCCGAGTTCTTTTGTAGCAGGTTATACCGCCGGAAGTCGAAGTCGTGGTAAATGGATTGGTGTTGCTTTCTTTTTCCTCACGACTGTGCTATCTATAGTCCTTGGTATATTTAATGTTGGTGCACTGTTATTAACCGTAATTTTAATTGTATTTTTTCCCCTTGCGCTAATAACGTCAATCGCAATGGGATATCTAGGTGGATTAAGGCGAGATAAAAGAAAATTATACCCCATTGATCCGGAAAAGAAGTTAGATACGTAAAATTTAATTTCGCCATTCATTTTTTCAAAAAATCCTCAAGCTTATCGAAAGCTTGCTCTAACACCGGAAGGGGCGCAAGATATACCACGCGAAAATGCCCAGTTCCATATTTAGGTCCAAACCCAGATCCATATACGAATAGGACTTGTTTTTTATTCAATAAGTCGATGACAAATTCCTTATCATTCTTCCAACGAGTGCCTAAATCTATCTTTGGAAACACGTAAAAAGCCCCTTCAGGGACACTACAATGAATTTCCTCGAGTTCATTCAACCGTTTACACGTATAATCTCGCCTTTTTCGAAGTTTAGCAACCATTTCAGAAATATGACCTTGTGGTCCGCGTAAAGCTGAGATGGCAGCCACCTGTGAAGGACCGTTAGCACATAAACGAATTCTTGCCATACGTTTTATATCCTCTTTAAGCTCGTCTAAATAATTCTCTGGATCGCAATAGTATACGTATCCAAGGCGCCATCCCGTCATAAGATATGCCTTTGAAAACCCATTTAATCCAATAACCGGCACGTCTTTTGCCAACCTTGCCACGCTGACGAACTTCTTATCATAGGTAATTTGATCATAAATTTCGTCTGCAATGATTGGTAATTGATATTCCCCAGCGAGATCTATTATCTCTAATAGATGCTTTTCACTATATACTACCCCAACCGGATTGTTTGGAGAAAGAATCAGAATTCCTCGCGTTCGCTCGGTAATTTTTTGGCGAATATCATCAATGTCCGGCTGCCAATCATTCGCTTCATCCAATTTATATTCAACTGGACTTCCGTCATAGAATTTAGTATAACTCAACCAAGGTGGATATGAAGGTCCAGGGAGGAGGAGTTCATCCTTTTTTTCAATTAAAGCTGCTAATAAAAATGCAATTCCCTCAGATACACCTGATGTAATTAATATATCCTCTTTAGTTACTGAAATTCTATTCGCAAGAGATCTCTCAGCGATTGCTTCCCGCAGCTCGGGTAATCCTAAGGAATCCATGTAAAGGTTTTCCCCCTCATCTACCGCTTTTTTTAATGCATCTTTAATATGTTGTGGGGTATCAAAATCATATTTAGGGGGATCTCCTATAGAAAGATATGTTATTTTTTTTCCTTCTTCTTCTAATTCCTTAGCAATAGCAACTACATCACGGATGGCATATTCTATCGTTTTAATGCGTGCAGTGGTTGAAATAACTTTTTTAGTCTTCATCATCTTCACGAAATCCAGCCATTCTTTTAAAATAGATTGGGATATAAGGAGAAGACATCCTTAAAAATTTTCCTTTTGAATAAATTCCTTTTAAAATGAGGGTATTATTTTTGAGTAGAAAGATTACTAAAGTAGAATAAATTTAAGTTTTTATAATAGATATTTACATCTATTTTATTCTGTGATGAATATGGGCTTTATAAATGATTATTTACCTCCATATCAAAAAACCGTGAATCTTGTACTTGCAAGCATAATGACTGCATTAGTATGCGTGACGACCTTTTTTTTCCAAATCCCGATTCCCGCAACAGGAGGATATTTCAACGTGGGCGAAGCTGTTATTTACATCTCAGCAATATTATTCGGTCCAATTATTGGCGGTATTGCTGGAGGTGTTGGTGCTGCCCTAGCGGATACTATGAGTGGTCCATACATTATTTACGCTCCAGGAACTCTTGTGATTAAATTTTGCGAGGGTTTTATCATTGGCTTCATAATTTATAGGGCTCATTTGAAAAAATGGGAAGGCTGGAAGGAATACGTTATCATCATTACGGCAGTGATAATAGGCGGGTTATTCATGGTCCTTGGATATTTTGTTTATGAAGCATATATTTTAGGCTTAGGAGTACCTTACGCTGCGTGGGAAATTCCCTTCAACCTGACACAACTTGGAATCGGTGCAGCCGTCGCGATCCCAGTTAGTATCGGAATTCAAAAAGCATATCCTATAAAGGAATCTCCCAAAGAGGAGATCGGTTAGCCGTCCGTATTAGCTTTTTGAGAATCTTCCTTTTCCCTATTTTCATTCTCGGACATTTTCTCTTTAGTCTCAGGAACGTTGATAAATCTCTTTAAAGAATCCTTAATTAATATCTCTAATTCTTTCGTTCCATTGTCAATAGCTACCATTATAATGGCAATATTTCGGGAGGGAATTTTCCCTTTTTCTTGTAAACTCTTGAAAACACGCCCGACGACCGGTTTTAATATTAAATTACTCAAGCTAATTAATCCATGAGCTTGACTCAAATAATTTAATTGTTCATTGCCCTGCGTTCCTAAATGTAGCGTGAAATAAAACCAAGTTGCAGCGAATACAGCTATTTTAACATTTAATATTAATTCTAATCCCCTTTCCCCAACCCATTGTACTTCTTCTTCCAAATTTTTGCCACTTTGAGCCATTGCATTTCCGAAGGATTCTATAGCATTCCGCACATCTTTATCCTTCAAAGATTTAATCCCTTTATCAATGGTGTTAATAATTTCCAGCCTATCCACATCCAAAACTCTTTCAGACGTCAATCATCTTTTCTATGGAAAAATAATATTCGTCATTCCCTTTTTAATTTTGCAATAAAAAATCCCTCAGTATCATGTAAGTAAGGATAAAGCCGTTGGGTCTCAGATAATCCAAGAAATCCAGGCACGCCAATGAAAGGAGTTGCAGGGACTAGGGTAAAATCGGGGAAAACACGTAAGAACTTTTTTATTAAATGCTCGTTTTCCTCCAAAGTAATGGAACAAGTGGAATAGACAATCTCTCCGGAACTTTTTAATGTTTTTTCTGCCGCTATTAATAATTTCCATTGTATGGAAGTTAGTATTTCCAGTTCCTTCATTTGAAATTTCCATTTTGAATAGGGACGCGAATCAAATGTCCCAGTGCCACTACAAGGAGGGTCAATTAGAACTTTATCAGCACGTTCTCTAATGTATTTTGGCCCGTTCTCCCCTACGGCATTAATAACATAAATATTTCTAAGTCCATATTTCGATAATTTTGTAGAAAGTTCCAACAATCTCCTAGATGACCGATCAATTGACAAAATCATCCCAGTATTTTGCAATAATTGCCCCAAGTGCATGCTTTTGCCTCCAGGGGCAGCGCACAAGTCAAAAATGATATCCCCTTCCTGAGGATTAATAACATGAGAAATAAGTGCTGAAGCCTTATCTTGGACGTAGATTAACCCTTCTTCATTTAAGGTGCTGCGCATGATGGGATATTTCCATCTCGATATCGCAATTACATCGGGCAGATCCTGATCTACTGAGAATGTGAATTCTTCTCGTTCTAATAGATCAACCACACTTGATAAGTCCGTTTTTAACGTATTGACCCGAATATAAAAGCCATTCTCTTCTATAGATTTCTTTAAAAATTTGATCGTATCTGGGAATCCAATCAAATCTATGAGATACTCAATAAACCAAATGGGATGATTATATTGAAAGCTTAACTTTTCAATATCGGTCGAATCCGTAATCAGATCGTCCAGTTTCATGTTTTCAATTTTTCGTAAAAGTGCATTTGTGAATTTTGAAACCGACTCTCCAAAGCGATCTTTCGATACTTCCACGATAAAACTGGTTATTTTAGGTGGTGGGACGTTTAGTTGTGGGGACTTAAGAATATATACCCCGATTCTTAGTAGGTTTCGGAGTAAAGGATATAGCTTATCAATCGTCCCCTTCTCAAGTGAATTTTTTATTAACAAATCAATCGTATTTAATCGGCGTAAAGTTTCAAAAACTAGTGAATGAATGGCCCCTCTTATTCGCCAGTCTGTTATGTTATATTTTTCACTCATTCTATTTAACGCATCACGCTCTGATATTCCTGTTTCAACTGCTGTTATTGCCTCTGCAGCAACCAGTTCCTTATCGATTGGTGCCCCCAATTTATATCCCTTGAATTAAAATTTGCATTCTTTTTATAAAGAATGAAATAATGTTTATAATTATTATTTACCATTTGTATTAATACCATTCTGAGCTTGTGGCAAAATTTGAATAATGACCTGAGGTTGGAAACTTGCAACTCAATTCAATTAAAGACATAAAACTTGAATTAAAAAGAATTCGAAAAAGGCAAAATCTACATAAATTAGATGCTAAAGCCAAGCGCAAAAAAATAAAATTACGGACAAAGCTTTGGAAATTACTCAGGGAACAAGGTCCCTCTAGTACGTCTCCTAAACCTAAAAGAAAACTAAAACCCAAAGAAGAACAGGAAAGTATCGGAAAAGCGAAAGGAACAGGGCGATACACTTAAGAGACATCATAAGAATTAAACTAAAAATTTAATATTATAGGATGGATGACAAATTACCAATTTATATGAACTCATAAAGACAATAGAAAACCTCACCGGCACCCAAAATACCTCAGAAACGGCAATTAAACTTGGTACGACCAATCTTGAAGAACAGAAGAAAATTAAAATCAAAAAATGCCTTATCTCCCTCTATCCTCATCGCAACGCATTACTGATGGCAGTCCGCGATAAATATGACCTTCTCATCACCTATAATTTACCTGATTTCTGGAATTTCAATCAAATCACGGATGAACTCTATCCAAAAATAAGGATTTTGTTGCAGAATCGAATATCATTTTATGTAATTCCGAAAGATTGGGTGAATGCAAAATCTGGACTCATTGAAGTTATTTCCGAAGTATTTGATCTTGAAGTCGTAGGCATCCTTCAGGTTAAGGAAAATGCGAATAAAGAAGTAACTCTAGGACGGATCTGCCAAATTACAACCCCTTCGAGCACTTTACAAAACTTGCTTACTTTAATCCAAGAAAAATTAAATATAACTTCATTACGGTATCTGGGAGACCCAGATTCTAATATTCGGAAAATTGGAATAATTGTTGGAAATTCTTTGAGTACTAAATTATTAAAAATGGCAAAGCGGATGGAAATCGACACGATCATTTGCACTGATTTTACATTTAATGTAGAAAAAGTCGCGGAGGAATTAGATATCAATTTAATTGATACAACTTTATATATAATAAATCTCGGGTTATTAAAATTAACACAAACTCTTCGAATGGAACATTTTGATGTTGACTTTGCTTTCGATAATCAAAAGCCCTCTTTTAAAATATTCTAATCTTTACGAATTGATTAAAAATGTCTAAAACATTAAAAAAGCGCACGGTTTGCCTAAATCTGGTAAAATCCATTACTAAGAGGAAAGGCCATTTTACCATCACCGATATCATCAAAGAAACTAACGCTCCACGGAGCACCATCCAGGATTGGATAAATAGGTTAGTGAATGAAGGGTACATTACCAGAATTGAGGAGGCAACGGGCTCAAAACCCGCAAGATTTAGTTATGTAATGAAGAGCGAATACCCCACGGCTTGTAAGAACATTTTCACTTGTCTTGATAAGGATAATAATCTCGTTGAGATTTATCATTTCTGTGGAAGTGAAGGATGTACCACTTACTGTGCATACGCTCATAAACAAACCGGGGGGGTAATTCTTGAGACAAGGCATGATGGGGTATTTCTTCGAGAGCTCGCGAAAATCGGAAGAGAACCGCTGGTCGGGCTTGGATCAAAATCTGCTGTGGGCATTGAAGAAATTAGAGTTGAAGGAAACGAAATAGTTCAAACAATAAAAGCTACTGGTGGACCTGCTTATTCGCTCACCGAAACGATGGGCGGAGCCATGGGCGTTAAACACATAGAACATACAAAACAAAAATCGTTTATTGAGGGAAAAATATATACTGCTGCTTTAGAACATGTTACTGTCGGTGTTGATGATACTGACGATGTAGAAGAAGGCGCCACATGGGCTACCTCTCTCGCTCTTTTGAATAATTTAAAATCTATTAATCGCATTTCCCATAAAATTGTCTTCTTAAATCCCAATATTCGCTTTAAAACGCTTGGGAACAATGCATCCTTTATTGAATTCGCAGTTAGTGAATCAAACCTAGAACGCGTTATTAAAGACATTCTTGAATTCTTACAGTATAAAACAGTTTCAGAACAGACCGCAATCGCGATAATGAGAGGTCTAGTTGTCCCCACTCAATTAAAGCAATTCGCAAATAAAGTTCGTGCAAAAGAAATTTCGATAGCTGAAGCCGAAACGGTTGCAAATGAATTAAATAACGTTGAGTTATACGAAATTACCGGTCTACAAGGAAAAATTGGAGCTCTAGCAAGCCTCGCTTTTCTCCGAGAAGATGCTACGAGCTTGCTGAACCCGGACATAAAAATTGAATTTTAATTTCTATTATTTTACTTTGTTTCTTCACCACAATATCCGCAATATTTAGCATCTGCGCGTATTGAGCTACCACACTTGACGCAATGTACTAGACTCTCCCTACCTAAAATGGCCCTCTTTGAGAATCGCCCAGAACCCAATGCGATTCCAACTATTACAAATGCAATTCCAATAATCACAGCAATTAAAAACTCTAATATGTAAAAAAACCCTATCGCCCCTAAAATGATTAAAATTGTTCCAATTATCGTTAAGGGTTTGTTCATTTCAATCACTTACGTCTTTATTACATTCGTAATTATTTAATTACTATTAGAAAATTTTTTATGAATAATAAACTAACAGTTAATTAGTAACAATTAGTTACATTTAAATACGAAAAAAAGAATTAAACTTATTGATCTCATAGATTTACGCTTGGTGGTTAAGATTAAGATTTTTGAAGGATTGAATAATGCGTTTCGAAAATTGCGTGGGCTTCCGATAGTGGATAAGAAGGCAGTAGAAGAATTGATTCTTGATTTACAACGCATGTTCTTAAAAGCTGACGTTAATATTGAATTAGTTAATGCCTTGAGTGAAAGAATAAGACACCGAACCATGAAAGAACATAAACCTCCGGTAATATCTTTGGGTGATTACACGACTAAAGTTGTATACGAAGAGCTTACGAATTTTATAGGAAAACAATCATATCCTGTCAATATTGAGCAAGAAAAACCAAATGTAATTCTTTTAATTGGAATTCAGGGGTCAGGTAAAACTACCTCAGCGGCGAAATTGGGCTACTTCTTTAAAAAGAAGAAGTTTAAGACTGCTTTAGTTTGTGCAGATACATATCGTCCTGGTGCTTATGATCAGTTATCCCAGCTTGCTGAAAAAATCGAAGTACCTCTTTATGGAGAACCCGAGTCAAAAGATAGTGTGGCTATCGCAAAGAAAGGGGTCAAACATTTCATTGCTGATAAAATGCAGGTTATCATCGTTGATTCCGCAGGTAGGCACAAGGATGAGAAAGATTTAATGAAAGAAATGGTTAAAATTGAACGAGCCATTAAACCGTTCGAAATAATTCTAGTGATCGATGGTACTATAGGTCAACAAGCGGCAAGCCAAGCCCATGCATTCAATCAAGCTACCCAGATTGGGTCTATTTTCGTGACAAAGCTAGATGGCTCAGCAAAAGGTGGTGGGGCTTTATCTGCGGTTGCTACCACGGGTGCACCAATTAAATTTATTGGCATTGGAGAACGTGTTGATGACCTTGAAAAATTTGATCCGAAGAGTTTTATCGGTCGAATAATTGGCATTCCCGACTTAAACATGATTCTTGAGAAGGTCAAAGAAGCAGAAATCCCAATGTCGAGGGATTTACAAACAAAGTTTCTAAGCGGGCGTTTTAATCTGAGGGATATGTATGAACAAATGAAATCTGTTCGTAAAATGGGACCTTTAGGTAAATTATTACAAATGATGGGCGTAGGGTCTAAATTACCTGATGGTTTCCAAGATATCGCTGAGGATAAACTTAATCAGTGGAAATTCATAATGGACTCAATGACAGCAGCTGAAATGGAAGATCCAAAAATCATTAATAGTTCCAGAATGAATCGAATCGCACGAGGATCTGGCACCAACTCAAGAGATGTTAAAGAACTCGTCAAACAATACAATATGGTCAAAAAAATGGTCAAAAAGTTTGGAAAGAGCCGTGGATTCAGGAAAGGCATGCCAGGCGGCTTTCCTAAAGGTGGAGGTCCTCCTGGTTTTCCTGGAGGTAAAGTGCCTGGATTAAAAAAATTCAAATTCAAATGAAATTTTCGACCAGCTTTTTTAAAAACTAATTTTCTTTCGCAGATCCAAGTCATGATAGTTTATCAATTTCTGAATAGAATTTTAAAATTGTTAGATAACTCCTCATTTTAATGGGCAAATCCTGTATTCCAAATTCTGCTGGATTTAAATTAGAAATGAGTTGGTCCCCTATTTTTTTCATTATTGGGATTAATAAAATCAACTCATCTCGTGTAATATTACTCAATCCTGCTGTAGAGTTCTCATTAGCCATAAAAATCTGTGCATTCTCCCCGAAATCAGAAAAAGCATCCTGGGCCTTCTTATCTTGGATCCAAATTCCTGGAGTTGATTGGATTTTTCGAGACCCCTGTAGCTCATTTCTTTTATCTAGAGCCTTCATCAACAACATGCCAATTGATCGTTCATCAGGGCCTAAATATCTCAACTTCCTCCCCACGTAGTGAATTACCACGTCATCTGCTTGAAACACCAAATAAACTCGTGTATTCTTTCTAATTTGATGGGATAAGAAATAGGCACCTTGGATGCACATGATAATTTCATAGATTTCAGGGGGAAATCCCTCTCTAAAATAATTTTTCTTAATTTCAAAACACGAATCTAATAATAAATATATAGATACTTCAAAATTCAATTGATTCTCATCTGAATTACTTTAATTTTTCCTTTCTGGAGAAAACTTCTCGTTGAAATTTAATTTCTTTTTTATATATTTGGGAAAAATTCATCAATTTCCCTAAAATGGTTGCCCAGGTCCCCACAATTTTACCCCCCCCAAAAAGTGATAGTTCCCCTAATTCATTATTGATGTATTCGAATAGCTCCTTAGGAAGCAATTCAGTTTTTGTTCTATAGAGTGAGGAAATACGGGTTCCCATTTTCTCATTATCTTTTTTTATTGCTAATGGACAAATAATGCATTTTTCTATCCGATTTTTAATTAGACTTAAATTGATCAATTCAAGAAGGAACTGTAGGTTTACTTCTCTATCGATTCGTAAGGTACGTGAAAAAAACGATGCTCTGCATAAGTATGAAGGTAACATGCAAAAATTTCGAACTACATAAATAGGGTGCGTCTTTTTTGGAGGTTCGTATGTTAATCGGTAAAAAACCTGTTTTCCTTGTCGATTTTTCGTTAATATTCCTTGTTTTTCTAATTGGTTCAGGTACGTACTTATTGTACTTCTAGAAACTTTATCAAAAAATTTTTCATATTCCTCATTTATTTTCTCGGTAATGATCTCTTCTTTCTTCACCACATAAAACCACAAGAAAATTCCTAAAAGATGATTTTCGTGTAACCTTCCTTTCATTACATTTTTTTCCGAAACTTCAAACCTTTTATTCCAAATGTCACGCAACGTGGGTTCTCTGTTTTCAACATACTCGCGAATTGCTTGAAAATCACAGAAACCTAAAACAGAAGTGGTGTCCATTAGTTCTTTTAAATACTTAGAAACTATTTAAAACCTCTTCTGAGTTGATTAGATCAGATATGTCACTGAAAAAAGATGATGCTTTTGGCCGTCCGCGTAGTTGGAATTGATCCTGGAACTGACTCCTGGGGCATTGTTGGATTGGAAGATGGGACAATAATACTAGATACATCAATTCCAACAAAACGAGTGATCGAAAAACCATTACTCATCGTGGAAATACTCCAATCGCTTAAAAATATCGATTTAGTTGTCGCTCCGAGTGGTCACGGTCTCCCAAATACCCCCATACAAGCACTAACTGAGCGGGATTTATTCTTTTTAACAGTAAAAAAGAAGATTTCAGCGAAAATTACGGGTTTAGGTGAAATCGCACGTCTTCTTAAAGAGAAAGGGTTCAAGGGCTATTTCATCCCAAGTGTTAAACTTTTGGAAACCGTACCGACTCATCGTAAAATAAATAAAATTGATATGGGGACTGCCGATAAAGTTTGTAGCGCCGCTTTGGGCATACACGATCAATCAATCCGGCTAAATATTGATTATTCGGACGTATCTTTCATTCTAGTAGAAATGGGAACTGGATTTAACGCAATTCTAGGGATACAAAATGGACAAATTGTCGATGGAATTGGGGGAAGTCAAGGGTGCGCAGGTTTTTTGGCTTGTGGTGGAATTGATGGCGAACTTGCATATTTACTAGATGATATTTATAAGAGGACGATTTATAGCGGTGGCGCATCTTCTGTTGCCGGTTATAAGGATTTAAGTCCAGAAGAATTCGTTTTATTAGCTGAAAAAGATGGTAAATTTAAGGTTGCGCAAGATTTTCTCATTGAAGGGCTCCTCAAAGATATCAATGCAATGCTGATCTCTGTTAAACACCCCAAAGAAATTCTTCTATCCGGAAGATTAGCGAAAATTGAAACAATTTTCAATTTATTAAAAGACAATTTATCAGATATTGCTCCTGTTCTTAGGATGCGAGGCCTCCCTTCGGTCCAAATTGCAAAAGAAGCGGCTCAAGGGGCAGCCATTATTGCAAATGGGTTAGCTAACGGAAAATTTAAACCTTTAATCGATAATTTAAAACTTTTGGAGGCAAAGGGAACGGTACTTGATCATATATACTTTAAAGAAATTGAGAGATACAAAAAATCAGGCTAGCCCTATAAAAAATGAGAATCAATCAAATAATGGAACTTCTTTCTGTTCTTTTTCTTTTGCTTCTTCTTCCTCTTCTTGAATAGGAACAGGTTTTGGTGTAACAACAGTTCCAACAGGTGTTTGTGGTAACTGCGCGATTAGTTCCTGTAAGCTTGATTCGATACTAAGACCTGGTTTCTCAACCAATTCTGGTTCCATTAATTTCATTATGGCTAATTTCTTACTTTCATGAATACGTCTCATCATCATGTTTTTAATGTCAGGATCCGATCTTATCGTGTAAACGTCGAGATTGATAATGAAATCAATGATTTGGTCACAATAATCTCTTAGATATTCTTCATCCTCTAGGGAGTCAATTTTTACATTAACAATTCCGTCCGTCATTATGTCGAAATCATCCATCCAACGTTTATCCCAATTGATTGAAGCTAAATCGGCAATTGGATACAATTTGTTTTTCCGACGCCATTCTCTCATCTTTTTAGTTTTCTCTTGTTCTTCTTTCAGGCGTTCCTGCTCTTCTAATCGAGCTAATTTCGTTTTTTCTTCTTGAATTTTCTGTTCTAGCTCGGCTTTTCGTTTCTCTAGGAATTCCTCCCTCTTTATCTCTCTTAATCTTTGAGAGAGGGCAATTTTCTCATCAATTATTTCATTCAATTTTTTTAAGATTTTTGGATGGATTTTTAATTTATTGGTTTCGCCTAAGGAAGCTAATGTATTCTTCATGTCATCTTTATTCCACGCTGTCTTTGTTTTAATTAACAAGCGTCCTTTCAATTCAGATGGACCTATTTCTATGTATACACGCCCGCCATATTTGATAATCTTTCCATATTTTAAGTGGTTTAGTTCTATATTCCAAAGTTCGCTTCTTAACATGGGATGGGCGAAATACCTTTTGATATCAATCGACCTGTACTTGGGTGAGTCCACATTAAGGATGGACCCCGTAAATTTAAAATGCTCTATTATTTTAAAAAGATACGCTATGGCCTGCTCGACTGTTTTCTTTGGAGTTGGATATTCAAAGATTACACTTTTATCATTGAATTGTATTTCCAAACGGTTAAAAGCCAACTTCTTTTTTAGTAACTTTTCTAGTCTTCTTTCTGCCTCTGGCTTTTCCATGGTCATTCCCTTTTTTCCTTATCCAAACTCATTCCCTTTTTCTTTTTCTTCCTTTTTCTATTTTTTCCTTTCTTTTTTCTTGACCAATAGGAGGAAAGCAGTCCAAAATTCTGATTTCTCAATGAATGAAGTACTTTTGTTAAGGCATTCACTTAGCTATAATAGAGATGGCACTTAAATATAATTTATTTTTCAAACAAATGTTTATTTGAATTAATTAAAAACGAAACGAAGGAAAGGATCTTTTGAGCGTTTTACTTATCACTGGAAATATGGCTCACGATATAATTAAGGAATATATTGAGCCCTTTGCGAATCAAGTTAAATTGATTAAATTGCCCATTTCAATCGCCGCTTTTATAACCCCTAAACTCGTGGTAAACCAGCTAAAAGACATGGATCTCTCCCAATACGAATCCATCGTAGTTCCAGGTTTGATGAGAGGTTCCTGCCAGCCAATCGAGGATGCTCTAAAAATACCAACTTTCAAAGGCCCCCGGTATGCAAGTGATCTTCCAATAATCTTGGATGAACCCATTCAACTATCCAAAGAAATTCCTGCAGATAAATTATTATTGAATCAGGGAATTGAGGAATACGATCAATTAATCAAAAAGTTACTGCAATCTCGTCCATCCCACCCTTTCATTCAACTTGAATCTTATAGAATTGGAATGGATTTCCCTCCTCTGATCTTGGCTGAAATTGTTGATGCCCCTAAACTGTCGCTTCAAAAAATCATTTCAACAGGTCGATACTTCCTTAAAAATGGTGCTCACATGCTTGATATTGGGGCCATTGTTGGTCAAAATAATGCTAAAAAAATTGGTAAAATCGTTGAGGCGGTCAAATCTACACTAAAGGTCCCTATAAGTATTGATAGTTTGTTGCCCGAGGAAATTGAAATTGCAGTAGAGGCCGGCGCTGATTTAATTTTAAGTCTAGATGCAGGAAACATGGATGCTCTAAAGAATTTGCCTAAGGATCGGATCGTTACAATCATACCTACAAATATTAGGGAAGGAATTTTTCCCAAATCTCCTGAGGAACGAGTAAAACTGTTACTAAAGAATATCAATAATGCGAAACGGTTTGGGTTTGATAGAATTCTCGTGGATCCTCTCTTAGAATCCCCTATTTCCCCTGGCTTGATGAAATCACTTGAGACATTTCTCCAATTTCGGAAAAGAGATCCCACCATTCCCCTTTTGTACGGTGCAGGCAACGTTTCGGAATTAATTGACGCGGACAGTACCGGGATAAATGCATTACTAGCTTGTATTGCGG
This sequence comes from Candidatus Helarchaeota archaeon, assembly GCA_013375455.1. The sequence continues at coordinate 55,621 of JABXJT010000011.1, forward strand.
TGGAATTGGGCATTTCCGTGATATTAACAACTGAATATAGTAATAAAACAAGGAAAACAGTCGATGAATTATCTACTGGTTTAAAAATGGCTTTTCTGGCAAATTATAAGAAACGCCCTTCCGTTGGCCTCCCTTTTAATCTGTTACGAGCAAAAAACAAGAAAAAATATGATATTGCTCCAAAAATTCCTTCCATCCCCCCCATCCTTGTTACAGAGTTTGATGAATCTTACTCACTCGATTCCAAGGGATATTTTAAAATATGGATTGATCAAGAGAACCAATTGATTTCTATCCTATATTATCACGATTCCCAACCCCATAGCCTGATTCAAGGAACTTCGGCTGAGGCGCTCGGGAAAAAAATATTAAGTTTGAATTACATTCAAGATCCGAGTCATATTTTCTATTTAGGTAGAGAATTAGAACGCGCTGAAATCGCTTTATTCTTAGGGAAAGATTACGTGCAAGACCTAAAATTTGCAGAGGTATTGTGATGAGTAAATTACCAGATCCCCAGAATCAACTTCCTAAATATATGATATCCATTGACAAAGTCGGAGTCGTTAATCTACGCAAACGTATTAAAATTCTCCATGGTAACAAAACATATGAATTTTCTCCCCTATTTTCCGCCTTTGTTAAGCTACCTAAACAACAACGCGGCATTCACATGTCCCGGAGTAGCGAAACAGTCGAGGAAGTTATTGACGAGCTCTCCTATCAGGCATATTCTAGCCTTGAAAGTGTTTGCAAAGCGATGGCTGAAACTTTACTTAAAAAACATGAGTATTCTGCACGATCCGAGGTTATATCTGAGGGTATTTTAGTTATTGATACTCTTCAAGAAGGATTTGGAAAAAGACAAAAGGCCTATGAAGTCTTTTCTAAAGCAATAGCAGTACGGTCTGGGAACTCATTTAAAACAAGCTTATTTTTAGGTGCCTCAGCTGAAGGTATCACCACGTGTCCTTGTGCTAAAGAATTGATGCAATCTTATGCAAAAGATATCATCCTTGAGCGCAGCGAGTTTTTTAAATTAAATTCAGATAAAATTGACCAGCTATTAAATTTGATTCCGATTGCTTCCCATAGTCAAAGATCGAAGGGAACTTTAACTGTTGAATTATCCAATGAACGTGAAGTCGATATTCTAAATCTTACTGAGATAATTGAAACCTCAATGTCCGGAATAGTCCAAGATGTTTTAAAAAGGCCTGATGAAGGAAAACTGGTTCGATTAGCCCACCTTAATCCTCTTTTCATTGAAGATACCCTTAGAGTAATGGCACAACAAGTCGTGAAAAAATTCTCAACCCTCTCAGATACCAGCCAAATCTTTTTTAGAGTAGAGAGTATGGAGAGTGTTCATGCTTATAATGCAAGCGCAGAAAAACAAACTACGCTAGGGGAATTAAAGAAAGAATTTCAAGACAATAATCACTAACTTACTATTTTTTCTTCATTCGTTGGATTAACTCATTACCTTTGGATATAAAATCCATCCAAGTCTTTTCTAACGCGGGACTGAAAGAACCACTTTCAAGATTCTTCAAAAATTTTAGAAAGTCCCCAATGATAGGTGCTTTAAATAATCTAGCCATTGCTCCGTCTGTTCCATAAACATTAACTTCCTTAATTATTGCTGTTTCAACTTTCTCTTGGATCCCAAGCCCTTTTAAGAGTATCTCCCCATTTTCTTCTTGAATTTTTAAATAACTGATGTCTTCAACCGCAAGATACTCCTTTTTACCAGGCTCAAGAACCATAACTTTAAATTCGCACATTTAACCTTACCTCAGATACTATCTTATTAATAATTAACAATTAGAAATTCAATTAAAATTTTGTCCAAACCTTAAATTTTTAGAATATATTCCCCCAAACGTCCTGCTTTTGAACCAATAACGATTTGATAATGTTGTTTTCCATTGATATTATTTATAACTAACTCCAATTCTCCTTTCGCTTTAACTTTTTCGCCCTCTTCAACGGCTGCATCAAACAATCCTTCATACGAAATTATTTCTCTGATATTTTCAACATTCTCCCCGTTTAGAATATCTACGTCTGAGATTTCAAATTTTGCGGGTAAAAACAAGGCCTCTGAATCCTTTAATTTCGCTTGGATTTCAATCTGTCCTTTTCTGACAAAAGTTTTATCTCCATATTTCTCATCAATTTCTTCTGGATTTCGTATGGGGTGGATGGAAAAGCGCGTATCTCTAAACATTCCCATATTCCACTTTCGTTTGAATAATTCTGCTGCATCGTCGCGACTCATCCCAAAGCGTTCCGACTTATCTTTTTGCCATCTCTCAGCTTCAATTTCATTCAGTGGCAATAGGTTCGGATGCCCTTTCTCAAAGATATTCTTCATTGTTCGCCTGAGTTTTGAGGAGTTTTCCTTACCATGGACGGTTATATCAAGGTCTGAGAAATCTGGATTATGAATATCCAATAAAATTGATCCCGTCACTCCAAATGCATCCAGAGATACGCCTGCATGCTTAGATAGAGTTGTAACTAAATTTTTTAATTTTTCTTGGAGGGGATCCAAATTTGCGCTCATAGATATTTCCTTTAATTTCTGTTGTGTTGAATAAAATTGCTTTATGAATTTAAGAGGTACTGCTGAAAATACCACGTCACTGTAACTATCTTTAAATAGATACTGAGGGTAATCTTTCTCGAGAAATTGAAAGGTATTTATTACCGCTTGCGCAGAATAGTGAGGTAGCATGCGCTTCAAGCCTTGATCTCCATACTTCCATTTTCCCGAGTCAGAGGGTACGTACTTGAGATATGAAATAATCCAGTTTGGAGGATGAACATATCCAATAACACAAAAGAAAAAGTCTTCTATTGTCTGAATGAAATCTCTATCTAATGGGATATAATCCAATTCTTCTCTACCTAACTAAATATTTAATAATTTCATATAATCTTCTTTATAAGCGCCGAGAAGAAGCCGATAATATATTTTATTATTAAAATTTACGGATTCAACCTTACCTCGCGCCTCTACTGCTTCTCCCCTACCAGCCTGCTCACAAAATCTTCCACGGTAAGAAACGATTTCTTGAATCTGGACTTGAGGTTTAAAGCCATTAATAATTTTCGATGATTCAAGGGAATATTTACACGGTGTAAAAATGCTCTCCGTATCATTACTGATAATACCTTTTATGGTCGCAAATTCTAATGGTTTGTAAGTTATCTCACCATATTTATATTGAATTTCCTCCCAATCCTTTATGCAACGAATATAATAATCAGTCCCTTTAAATATACCCTGCAATTTTTTCCTTTGTTCAATTTTCACAAAATCTTGAAATGAAATTCCAGATTCCCTACCTCTGAACTTGTATAAATCTTGCAAAGTCTTCTCTGAATAAGGTTGTATTCTCTCATGATCAGTGGTATAAAGCTCACTCAATGCTTCTCTCACTAAATACACACTTTTAGACCCATATATGATTAAATCAATGTCAGATTCAGCAGTCTCCAAATTTACCAATAATGAACCCGATATTCCTATATTCCTATATTTGATACCTGCTCGTACCTGGATCAATGATACTAATTTAAATGCCTTCTGTAAGGGTAAAGACGCTGAATTTTGTAAATCTTCCTCATTTTTCCCGAGCAATTCACCTAAAAAATTCGTGGGGTGATAAATTTTTTTAATATTTTCTCTAGGAATGCCCTGTAATGTTTCTCCGCAAGTTTTATCGTAAAATATGTATTGGGGAAATTTTTTTTCTAGAAATTCAAAGCGATTTTCCAACGTATAGATTTTTTCATAGCGAATTCCCTGTCTAATACGTTGTCCATTGATATCTGGGTAATATCTTAAATAGGCGATGAATCTCTCGGGAGGATGAATCAATCCTTTTACATCAAAGATTAACCCTTCAACTGTTTCAATAAAATCGCCTTCTCGCGCCCTTTGCTCCATATTTAGTTATCATCCTCTGGAGATCTTTAAATAAATTTAATTCTAAAATTAAGTAATATGAGACTTTCTATTTTATAACCAAAATGCAAAACTAAAAAAGTAAAAATTTCATATTATCACTTAATTATGTTATTTTTTGGTGAGAGGTTCTTTGCATAAAACGGGAGTTAAAAATAACTCTAAGATAGACGAAACTCTGAAAAATCTCAAAAAATTACTAAATAATACTATCTCAGATACGCAAGGTAATTTAGATTTAGATATCCAATTTGCAGAAATCATTTCATTATTAAAAATCTCCATTGGAAATCTTAATTATAGGATTGAAGCTCTCACCTTGATTCTCTCAGAGCTGTTAAAGAAAAATGAGTTTAACCAAGCAGCAGTAATTTATTTGCAATATTCCAATAAATTGAATGAATACATGCAAGAAATTGATGACTCAGTAATGAAACTACGTGAAACTTTTCTACCTGATACTAAACAATTAAATGCGACTCAAAAAATATATCAGAGTAGCCTTGAAAATTTTGAAAAGAATTGGAGAACTCAAAAAAAGGAAATCCAAGATAAATTGAAGAACTTAAAGAAAAGTGTTGAAACAGGTTACGATAAATTTATTTACCAGACAAAACGCGACATCGAAAAGAATCTGTCAGCATTGAAATTATTAAAAAATAATATTCAAAAAAAATTCTCAAAGTTCTCAGAATTAATTGAACAGAAGAAATTTGTAGATGCAGAAAAAATTATAGACAGGACTCAACACCGAGTCCAAACTGAATATGATGATCAAAAAGAAAGAATTGATAATCTCCCCTCAGATGTAACAACTCTCTTAGGGGATCTAATCTCAAAATGGAAAAGAAAATTACTTGAATTTCGGACTGAAATTCCAAAGTTACTCAAAGGCGTAAAAGAAGAACTTTATACTACAATAATTGATGACAAGGTTTCAGAGTTAAGAAGATTTTCCATTGAAATAGAACAACAATTGTCTAATTTATCATCTTTAATAGAACGAAACATGTTAATAATGGCCGAGGAACTGTACAATGAATTAGAAAAACAAACATCTAACGAATTTAACAAGCAAAAACGGATGTTAAAGATATTATCCCCTAAATTAAATGTTCTAGCAGAAGATTTAGTTAAAGACTGGCAAATAGAGTTAGTTAATACCGAACTTTCAATTAAAGCTTCCATCAAAACTTTAAAGAAAGACCTCGAAGCCGCCCGAGTAAAAAATGGTATCTCAACTCTGGAAGATTTCTCGAACGAGACCAGTGAGATATTATCTAACATATCGGAGCTACTTGCACAGGAAAAATATACAATTGTTGAGAAAAATCTCACCAAGTTAAAAAATGAAGTTCAATCAGAGATCCAGCAAAATAAACTGGTTTTAAAAGCTATCTCTCAAGCATCTCAAACGGAGGATTTCTCTCCTGAAGTTAAAGATAACATCGATGAATGGAAAGTGAAATTGAATGAAACTGAAAGAGAGCTAAATGACTCAATTTCCGACTTGAAAAATGAATACACTCAAAAACACATTCCCCATTTACAAAAAAAGCTCGATTTGTTCATTAAACAGAACATCAACCTCCTAAACGTGATGGTAGATGAATACGAGCGAAGTGCATGGAATCAATTGGGCTCTTTTCTTGATAATCCCAACTATAAAATACATCACATACTTGAAGACAAGAAAACTGTAATAATTCAAGAATTCAAAAACAAGGATGAACACATTCAATTAGTTTTTGCACGGTATGAAAATTATCCTTTGAAAGATAAAATAGAACTTTGGGCTAATACATTAAAAAAAGTCCAAAACCGATTTAACGATATTTGGATGAAGGTAATTGATCTCACAGAAGATAAAGACTTAGTCAACCAAATTGTAGATAAATATTATGAAATCGCTCAACCTGCATATGGGTATAAAGTTCCAATAAAGGATCTCTCTGAAAGCATGGAAACGCCCCCGGACAAGCTAGAAAATTTGTTCGTGGATTTGATTTCAAACAAGGTGATCAGTGGGGAGATCGACCCCATTACAAAGGTGATTGTACTTCCCCCTCGAGTAACCCCTGAAGAAAAAGTTAAAAAAGAAATGATTCGGCTCCGTTGCATGGTCTGCAATTTAGTTATTGATCCCTCTACAGAAAGAATAATCCATTGCCCCCGCTGCAACTCACCTGCGCATCATTCCCATCTAATTGAATGGCTTAGAATCAAAGGTACCTGCCCTAATTGCAAACAAAGAATTAAGATGCTCTAAATTATTTCAATGCATTAGACTTCATCCACTCAACGAATTTAGATCGTTTTCCTAATGCTTGAGTAGCACACTCTTCAATTTTCTCAGCCATGAATTGCTTTTCCCCCTCATCGATTTCCTCCCCTATTGCCTGTTTAACAGGAGTGTACGCACTTTCCCGAAATCGCGGAAATAACTTCGCCTCTCCGTCTTCGGTTATCATTTTTATCTCATTATATTGCTCATTTACTTCACCAATGAGCTCGATTTTAATTCCTTTTTCTCGAATTCTTGCACGGATTTGATCGGAAATTGATGCCGGACAGAATATCAAAAGTGCATCAAGCGAAACTCCTAAATAATCGACATTTCGATTTTTTAGCATACTTAACACGTTCTTATTAACTAAAGGTGTGATTTTTTCCTCCTCAACAGTAATTCCAACCTTCGCCTCGTATGCCACTTCGTGTAAATCACCCCTTAACCCCCCATTGGTTACATCGCACATGCAATGAATGTCTGAAAACCATTCACTCTGAAATAGAATCTCACAAGCCTGAATAAATTTAATATTTAATGTTTCTTTGATAACATCTTGCATTCCCCCATAAATCGCGGTGGTTGCGATTGTTCCACCACCGGCCCCCTCTGTCATTAAGATAGCATCACCCGGCTGAATGTTCGCTCGTTTCAATAACCTATTTGCCAATCCCACCGCCGCTATTCCTCCCGTTATTCGCGTCCCAATCACCATATCACCCCCAATGCGTAACGTGCTACCCGCGGTTATGGGTGTATTTGTTAATTCCGCTACCGCCGCTACTCCCCCCATAAAATCAAATAATTTTCCAACATCCGCATCGTCCCCTAAATGGATATCGACCATTATTGAGATCGGCCTCGCACCTTTCACGTATAAATCGCGTAACGCGGCTCGAGTTACGTGAAATCCCGCTAAAAAAGGATAATCACTTAACCTACTGTGCATCCCCTCCATCTTAGAAACAATGAAAATTTCATTCTGCATCCCCTGAAATATGACTGCACCCGCATCGTCTAAAGATTTAGGAGAAAGTTCTGGCTTTGATCTCGTCTCAGATAAATCAGCGATCAATTTATGAACAAAAAAATCTCCCCATCCCCTACATCCAACACCTTGTTTACCAATCGTTATACCTGCTTTCGGGAAATCTAAGATATTTTGCAATAATAAATCTTTTATAGGTTCTCTACTATTCTTAACTTCTTTAAAAACTGCAGTTGCTAATCTTTCTGCTTCATTCTTAGAAATGTTTTTATAGAATAGATATTCAGTGACAAGCTTTTCAATAATTTCGTCTCGTCTCATTCCTCTATCCGACAGCACTCTCGTCAAGCCTTCTAAATCTGCCATCTTCTGAATCCACCTTTCTTAAACATTAATAAATGATAATTTAGTGAAATATATACATATTATTATATTTAGATCAATTTTACATATATCTAGATAAAAACTACCTCTCAATCTGTTAGAAGGGAAAGAAGTTTCAGATAGGGATAGGATAAGGTTATAGTTTTTAATTATTAATAGATTAGGAGTCAAAAAAAATGAAATACTCTAAAAAAATTCATGCAATAGTTACTTTAACGATAATTATAACTAATATTTTCTGCGTTATCGGTTTAAATTATCTCTTTGACAGTGAAAGCTCATCAAAATCCCAAAAAATACAACAAGTTCCCTTATCTCACCTTCAAAATTGTGGCTTATTTGATGGCATGTACATAAATCATACACTCACCTTAGATATGGGTGGTCCCCCTATAATCGGCGACTCAAGTTTTTCATATTCACAATTGTCAGCAAATGCTTCTCATGTAAGGTGGGATAACATAGTTTTTGGTCTTGCGGAATGGGACGTGGATATTCGGAACAGAGTGATGGATAACTCCTCAGGAGTTATATTATTGGGTGACGGGAACCATGATCCCTCATGGATCTTTACAAATGTTACCCTGGGAACACTCGTTCAGATTGCGAATATTATGATGGTGGATGGGACTTTCAATGTATCAGGAGAATTGGTACATGATCTTCCAGGTCATGGTCCTGTGGATGTGTGGGTTTTAGAAGAAATAGGTGCTACTTCGTCTGTTCTGTGGTATGAAAAGAATTATGGAATCCTTTTAAATGGGTCATTTGATCTGGGTTTTGGTATGGGGTATAGCTTTGATTTCACGGATACGAACATATTTTTTGGACTAAATGACTACACGCCCAGTTTAACAATGGGGAATGTCACACCATTAACAGGGGACCAGGTAACCGAATTCAATTTTAGTGTTGTTTACACCGACCAAGATAATAATACTGCTTATTTCGTGAATGTATTGATAAACAACACCCCCTATACAATGGCGAAGCAAAATCCATCCGATATAAACTATACAGATGGATGTATTTATCAGTTTCTAACCTACCTGCAACCGGGAGATTATAATTATTCATTCGAATGCTTTGATGGGAAATATTCTAATTCAACTGGGACCTATTTTGGTTTGTCAGTTAGTAATGTAACTAATACAAATGCCCCTGTATTATATGATGGGCAGGTTACTCCTGCGGTGGGCCATAATTCCAGTACAATTTTCAGATTTCAAGTAAATTATACGGATATAGATAACTATTCTCCCACTTACGTAAATGTAACGATAAATTCTACAACTAACTCTATGATTAAACTAAATCCGGCTGATATGAATTATGTCGATGGCTGCTTGTTCATCTATGATACTACGCTAAACACCATAGCAACGTATTCCTATTACTTCAATTGTTCAGATGGTGATTATAATGCAAGTCTCGGTCCAATCAGCGGCCCAATCGTCCAAAAAACACAAATATTTGATGGTATGTATGTAAACCATACCATTACATCCACTGCTCTAGGAAATGGACCATCCGTCTTTCTCTATTCTCATTTTGCTGGTAGTATCTTTAATGTGACGTGGGTTAATTGGTTCCACACTTGGGACGTGGACCTGAAAGATAGAGTCATGTCAAACATTGTAGGGGGTTGGTTCGCTATTGGTTCTCACACTCCTGCGTGGATCTTCAATACCGTTTCTCTCGGGGATTCGGTTCAAATTGCAAGCATTATAGAATCTGGCCATATTTTCAATGTTTCAGCAGAAATAGATTATCTACTTCCAGGGTTTGGCCCCATAGAGGTCTGGGTGCTGGAGGATTTGACCACTCCCGGTGGAATTGCTTGGTATGAGAAAAGTACAGGAATTCTTCTGAACGGTACTTTTTATTTTGCGGGAGGTGCCTGGGATTACACCTTTGATTTCAATGACACAAATGTTGCATTCACCTATATCACGAACGATTACGCACCTGAACTGACTTCGGGTTCTGTTGTCCCTTTGAATGGAAATCAGACCACACTCTTCAATTTCAGCGTAACCTACACCGACGCGGATAATAATTATCCCCTGTACATTGATGTATTGATAAATGGAACGCCCTATCCCATGGCGAAACAAAATTCCTCTGATAATAATTATACAGACGGGTGTGTTTATCAATATTTAACCTACCTGCAACCAGGACTTTACAACTTTTCGTTCGAGTGCGGCGATTGGAACTTTACTAATTCGACAGTGACCTACTTTGGTTTGAATGTAAGTGGTACAATCAATCTTAATGCACCCACATTAGATAATGGAGAAGTAAATCCCGCGGTGGGCCATAACTCGAGTACTCTCTTTACCTTCAGAGTAAATTATACAGATCTCGATAACAATCCTCCCGCTTACGTGAATGTAACGATAAATGCAACGGTCTATTCTATGACCCAACAATATCTCAATGATACAAGTTACCAGGATGGTTGCTGGTATAATTACAGTACTATTTTAACTAATTTAGGAACCCATAGTTATTATTTCAACTGTTCGGATGGCAATTATACTGCGAGTCACGGTCCATTAACTGGCCCAGTTGTGACAAAGACCCAATTATTTGATGGCATGTACATCAATCATACATTAACATCCGCTATTTTAGGAAATGGACCTTCCGTATATCTCTATTCTTCTTTTGGTGGCGGGATATTTAATGTGACTTGGGTTAATTGGTTCCATACTTGGGATGTGGATGTGAGAAATCGAGTCATGTCAAATGTTGTAGGGGGTTTGTTCGCTAGCGGTTCTCACTCTCCCGCATGGATCCTCAATACTGTTTCCCTCGGGGATTCGGTTCAAATTGCAAGCATTATGGAACCTGACCATATCCATAACGTGTCCGGAGAATTAACTTATTACCATCCAAAGTTTGGGTCCTTGGATGTCTGGGTGCTGGAAGATTTGACGGCTCCGGGGGGAATTGCTTGGTATGAGAAAAGCTCGGGCATTCTCCTGAATGGCACGTTCTATTTTATGGGTTTGTGGAGCTATACTATGGATTTCGTAGATACTAATGCGATACCTAATGACTATGCACCGGAATTAACTTCGGGTTCTGTTGTTCCTTTGAGTGGGAATCAGACTACACCATTCAATTTCAGCGTGACCTATACCGACCAAGATAATAATCCTCCCATATATCTTAATGTATTGATAAATGGCACGCCCTATCCCATGGCGAAACAAAATCCCTCTGATATCAATTATACAGATGGGTGTCTTTATGAATACCCGACTTATTTGCAGCCCGGACTTTACAACTATTCGTTCGAGTGCAGTGATTGGAAATTTCCGAATTCAACTAGTACTTATACAGGCATTAATGTGACACAGCTCAATGCAAATCCACCTACGCTAAGTAATGGGCAAGTTAATCCGCCGACAGGCTGGAGCAACTCAACGCAATTCGTTTTTACGGTAAATTATACCGAAACAGAAAACAATGCACCCATTTACGTGAATGTAACAATTAATGGAACCATTTACTCCATGATTAAGCAAAATCCACTTGATATGAACTATATGGATGGATGCATTTATGAGTATTCCACCACATTAAATATAGGGACCTATAATTACACTTTTAACTGTTCGGATGGGGTTTTTCCAGATGGCGATGGGCCTTATTTTGGCTTGGTTGTAGAACAGAATATCTTAAAGAATTATATTATGGTGCCAGATTACCGTTATGAGTGGGTTGATGCGACAACTGGGATTCGGGCGAGTATGGATGGCATGGTTGATGAAGCTCAACTCTTTAATTTACCCTTCCAATTTCGATTCTATAATGAAACCTACGATTCTATCTACGTTTGCACCAATGGCTTCGTAAGCTTTACATACGAAACCTCGTGGATGAATGTTCCCTTTCCTTCTAGTTCATACCCAAACATGATCGCACCTTTCTGGGATGATTTACAAGCAGCCATTCCTTGTAATATTTTTGTAAGAAATTTGACTTCCCCAAATCGAGTGGCCATTGAATGGGAGAACGTTAATCTTTTTATGGGACCGATTTTAGGAACATTTGAGATAGTCCTCTTTGAATCAGGTGATATTGTTTTCAACTATGATTATCTTAATGATGCGTCCAGCTATACCTGTGGATTGAATTATGGAATTAATACGAGTTTTTTCAATGCATTCACGGCACTGAACACCTCGATGGATGATTTTTCCATACTCTTTTATCAAGATGATCTAATCCCGCCGAATGGCACTCAGAGCCCCTCAACGAACATCAGCAACCCTCAAAATGGGGATGTGAACGGATTCATCTGGGTTAATGGAACTGCGTGGGATAATATTCGGGTTCAGAATGTTACTGTCGAGTGGACAAATCATACCGGAAACCCATGGAGTGCGAACTTGGGGTCGAATACGAATTGGGCCTTTAATAATATTTCCACGATAAATGATGGTTATTGGGAAGTATGGGTCAACGTCACCGATTTATCAGGTAATTCAGCGATTATTAACTGCTCTATATTGGTAGATTCTTCACCTCCTTATGGTTCTCAAAGTCCTTCGACCAATCTCTCAAATCCGCAACGTGGTGATGCCAATCAATTCATTTGGGTGAATGGCACTGCTGGAGACGATGGAATTGGCGTGGCGAGCGTCACCATCCACAATACAACTCATCCCGGAAATCCTTGGAGCACGAATTTAGGAACCAATCAAAATTGGGCTTTTAACAACATTTCAACCATTCAAGAGGGGCAATGGGAAATTCAAGTAAATGTGACGGACTATACAAATAACTCTGTGATTATCGTGTGTAATATATTCGTAGATACCGTGGCACCTACGGGATCTCAATGGGTCAATACAACGACCCCCGAGATACAAAGAACAAGCACCCTCTGGATTAATGGTACCTACAACGACCCATCCCCTAGCTCAGGGATCCAATTAATAATCGTTTCGTCAAATACTTCAGGTGGAGTTGCCGATTGGAGCGTAAATGTTGGCTCTGGGCAGAATTTTGCTTTCTATAATGTCTCTCCCTTGGCCGACAATTCCCTCAACGGTTTTTATGAAATTAATATCACCCTTTTCGACAATGCGGGGAATCAATTTGACCTTACTTGCAGAGTGACCGTTGAGATTAATCCGCCCTACGGAAGCCAAAGCAGCTCAACCAATGCTTCTAATCCACAACGTGGTGACGTGAATTCCTACATTTGGGTGAATGGTACTACTGGAGACGATGGATTTGGCGTGGCGAGCGTCACCCTTCACAATACAACTCATCCCGGGACTCCTTGGAGCACGAATTTAGGAACCAATCAAAATTGGGCTTTTAACAACATTTCAACCATTCAAGAGGGGCAATGGGAAATTCAAGTAAATGTCACGGACTACGCAAATAATTCACTCATCATTATCTGCCAGATCTATGTGGATACCGTAGCACCCACGGGATCTCAATGGGTCAATATAACGACCCCCGAGATACAAAGAACAAGCACGCTTTGGATTAATGGTACATACACGGACCCATCTCCAAGCTCTGGGATTCAATCTTTAATAATCGTTTCGTCAAATACTTCAGGTGGAGTTGCCGATTGGAGCACAAATATCGGCTCTGGGCAGAATTTCGCCTTCTATAATGTCTCTCCGTTGGCTGACAATTCTTTGGGCAGTTTCTATGAAATTAATATAACCATTTTAGACAACGCGGGGAACCAATTCGGTCTCACTTGTAGAATAACCGTGGAGATCAATCCACCCTCTGGGAGCCAAGATGCCACCACGCAAGTTCCAACACGGGGCGATGCTAATGGGCGTGTATGGGTCAATGGTACCTGTTCCGATCTCGGATTTGGTATGAAGAATGTAACCATCCAATGGAGCAATCATTCGGGTTGGAGTTCCAATCAAGGCACCCTCAATTCTTGGGCCTTCTATAACACTTCTTCCATAGGAGGTGGGTTATGGGAAGTACAAATTAATGTAACCGATCTCGCCAATAACTCTGCAATCATCATTTGTTATGTCTATGTCGATTACGTGGCGCCAACGGGTTCTCAAACCCCTTCTACAAATGTTAGTTCTCCTCAGAATGGCGATCCAAATGGGTTTATTTGGGTGAATGGAACCGCCTCGGATGGGCCGGGAGTGGGCATGCTTAATGTCACTATAGTTGCGACCAATCATACGGGGAATCCATGGAGCCCCAACCAAGGTACTAATGAATCGTGGAGTTTTCGCAATACATCTACGATTATAGATGGAGTTTGGAATATTACAGTGATGTTAACCGATTTATTAGGCAATGCACGAAATATCACCTGCTATATTTTCGTTGATACCGTAGCGCCAACTGGGTTACAAGATCTTTTAACGCAAGCCTTCCAAACGACGGATCAAAATGGTCTTGTTTGGATCAATGGCACGGCTAGTGACGTCAACGGCTCCGGGATACTAGATATTGTTGTCGCAGGGTGGAATGGCACTGGGAATCCCTGGAGTAGCAATCAGAACACCACAGAATATTGGGCCTTTTCTAACACTAGTGCCATTTCCGATGGAAGCTGGATGATAAACATCACCATTACCGATCGCGCCTCTAATTCAATAAATATCACGGCCTATATTATGATCGATACTGCACCACCCTCAGGCGCCCAAGATCTCGCCACGCAACAACCGCAGAACGCTGGAAATGGGTATGTCTGGATTAACGGAACGGCTTCCGATGGTTCCGGCGTTGGCATCTTCGAAGTCTCCGTTCTCACCTCTAATCATACTCCCGCAAACGTCTGGAGCCTGAATCTGGGCACGAACCAGAGCTGGTCCTTTAACAACATCTCTACTATAAATGACGGAAGTTGGTTGGTCGTAATTAACGTGACAGATAAAGTGGGAAATAGTCAGTTCATCTTCGCCTTTGTGACTGTAGATACAACTGCCCCTCAAGGTAGCCAAGATGCTAGAACGGTTTTACCGCAGAAATCAGACCAAAATGGGCGAATATGGGTGAATGGTACGGCAACTGATGGGAATGGAACCGGAATATCATCTGTATCTATTGTTTGGACAAATGGCACAGCTACATGGAGTGTTAATACTGGCAATAACACGAATTGGGCCTTCTATAACACCACGCCGGTTCCAGATGGCGCTTGGGAGATTCGAATAAGCCTTGTCGATGCGGTCTCCAATTCGAGAAACATCACCTGCGTGATTTTTGTTGATAACACGGCACCGGCAGGCACTCAGAATCCCCTCACAAATAGTTCTTACTATCAGGAGACCGTCCAGATTTGGGTCAATGGGACTGCGAGTGACGTTAACAGCTCTGGAATACTTTCAGTCTCAGTCGTGATTGGGATGGGAACCGCACCAAACACGTGGAGTTCAAATCAAGGAACGAATGCGAGTTGGGCGTTTACTAACGCTTCCGCGATCCCCACTGATCAAAGTTACTGGATTATGGTGAACATCACCGATAAGGTGGGAAATGAATTCTTATTAAACTGCACGTTCCGAGTGGAATTGAATCCTCCACAAGGAGCACAGGATCCAATTACGGCGCTTCCACAAAATGGGGATGCTCAAGGTTATATCTGGATCAATGGTACCGCATTTGATGGTGGTTCAGGTGTAAAAAATGTATCAATAACTTATACGAACAGCAGTGCTACATTCTCGAATAACTTAGGGGACAATTCCACTTGGACATTCCGAAACTCTTCAGCAATTTTAGATGGCGTGTGGTCAGTGACCATCACCATTTTCGATATCGCGGGACATTCAACCAACGTATCCGGAATACTCATTGTTGACACTACAGCCCCAACACAACCAACCAATGGCTCATATACCAACCCCACGGCTTCATCCGTCCTATTAACGTGGAATGCCGTTACTGATAATACAACAGTGACTTACTACATCTATCGTAACGGGACTTCTATAGGAAATACGACTTTACTTTCATATTTAGATTCTGGACTGAGCCCCGGCACTTATATCTATTACATCATCCCAGTTGATGCCGCTGGTAATGCAGGGCCTGCTTCTGCCAACATTACTGTTATCATCTCTGGAGTCACGCCTCCGGGAGATAACACCATCATCATCATAATCATCATCGTCGCAATTGGCGCAGTTGCTATCGGCGTGATTACAGTTCAGAGGCGGAAGAAGAGACCACGCCCGCGTCCGCGGCCATCTATACGCCTAGAACCAACCAGAGCGACTATTGCTCCAAAGGAGAGTAAAACGCCTCTTGAAGCTGCTTTAAAAGAAAAAGCCGAAGAAGCTCCGAAAAAATTACCTTTCTTCATGATTGATGAGGGAAAACCAGCCAAAGAACCGGAAATCACGATAGAAGTGGAAGAAGAAGCAGTTAAAGCAAGGAAAGAGGTTATAGAGGCTAAGAAAGAGGCGAAGCCAGAGATTTCAAAAGAGAGAGTCCTACCAAAGGTTGTACATTTCACGTTCTATTGTCTAACTTGCAAGAAATGGTTTGGATTACAAGAATACGCGAAAATCGATTGTCCCATCTGTAAAAATCCATTAAAGCTCTCGTATGCCTGTCCAAACTGCAAGAACAGATTTACAATGAAAGAACCTGGGGTCTATAACTGTCCAAGATGCAAGACTACGAAATTAGTCCCCTAACTCTTTTTCTATTACGTTTTGAATTCGGACCATCAACTTTGTGAGTTTTCCAGTAGGCGCAACTTTTTCGACAATTTCCTGATATCGTTTGATTAAATTTTTTAGAGTCGTGACTTTTCGCATGTCATCTTTGAAGGCAATTATTCGAGTGGCATGGACTAGGGATTCTAGAACGAGATTATATCCTCGATTGAGCGGATGGAAAGGACTGGCTGTGGCGACCCAACGTGCAATCTCACCAATTATTTTTGAACGGTCGCGCTCAATTTGAATTTCCTGCGCGCGTATTTCTAAAAAGGCAAGTGCATCCTTTAACACGGGCGCCTCTACTTCGTTAGCTTTTTCAAAGACTATTTCCGGTAACTTCGGTCTCATCTCACTAAACGTGCTCCTATAAAATATTTCTAAATCCTGGGTGAAATTAATTACAGCAGCTTTATTGGTTTTAATATTTTTAAAGGTTTGAGTTGTAACAAAAGGAGATATTACCACCTTTTGCTCATCAAGTAACATAATACCCATTGGGGCGGCGTTCGGTAAATTATCTTCCACATTGTACGTCGTAACAATCGTTTCATAAATATAATTAGGTATTAGGTTTAATTTGGCTAAGAGACTGATTTTCAGCACCCCATGTGAACTTTTTATAATTAAACGTATTAGATGATAGTGTTTAATTCTTTTTATTAACAGAGCGTGGTAAGATGGACAAGATTGAAGAGATTGCCAAAAAGTTTTTCGGAAACGAGGTAACAGATAGAGATCGCGCAATATTTGAAGGTGCAATTACATTAGGCGCAATATTCCATCAATTTAGTGGAATCCCTATAGTTAAATCCCTGATTCCGATTGTTGAAGAAACAATTGAAAAAACTATGGCGATCCAGCCATTTATTAACAACATTAAAGTCAAAATTAACGAAGAATCTCTACGTGATCCTAAGCATCCTTATGATTATTCTGTACTATCAGGTGAAATGTTCGAATTAGAAATAATATCCCAATATGGTGAAACTCAAGTTCATTTCGGTATGAAATACGTGGAAGAACTTGACTTTCCATTAATGTTCATAAAAAAAATCAAGAAAATCTAATCTGTACTCACAATTCACCGAGCTCTCGATAGATGTTATTATTATTCAGAACATCATAGATTTTTTTAGATACATTGAAAATCTTGAGGTATTTTTGTTCATTTTTGGGATTGGGAGAGAGTGTTTCATTGATATGTACTAAATTATCTGCGATTTCTTCATAGCTCTTAAAAATTTTTGATCCTTTTAAAATAAGCATTGCAGTTCCTAGAGCCGTCGCCTCTTCCGTCGAGCTTAGTAAGACTGGAACCCCATATACATCTGCCTGTATTTGATTGAAGGTCATACTTCGTGACATTCCGCCAGTAACGCGTACTTCAGTTGTTGGAATTTTCAAATCTCGCATTACCATCATATTCTTTTTTATTTCAAGACATATGCTTTCCATTATTGCTCTAATCACGTCATTCCGCGTGTGACCGAGGGCGAGGCCAGCAATTACTCCCCGACTGTATGGATTCCAATGTGGGGCACCTGCACCTGCGAAATGTGGGATAATGATAATACCGTTAGCCCCAGGTGGCGATTGCGCTGCTCTATCATTTAGCAATTCATAAGGATCTTTTCCCTCTTCCTTTGCCTTGTATTTTTCATGTTCACTCATTTGATCTCGAAACCAACGATAGAGAGATCCTGTCGTGAACATTGATGCTTCCATGACCCACGCTTCTGGAACTGCATGGCAGCTACATAAGGCTCTCTTTTGAGAATCACGTAGTGGCTTATCCAAGAATGCTATCAAAAAGGTCCCCGTTCCTGTAGTACAGGATAAGCGTCCAGGACTGACAACTCCTAATCCTAAAGCACCTGCTTGCTGATCTCCTGCACCGGTAATAATAGGAGTGCCTTTTACAAAACCAGTCTCATCCGCTGCCTTCTTGTTGACTTCACCTATAATCTGCCCCGATGGGTGCGTTTCTGGCATTTTTTCAGCAGGAATCTCCAGTTTTTCACAAATTTCTTTGCTCCATTCATGCTTTTCAATATCAAACAGCATTGTCCTGGAAGCATTAGACCAATCCGTGATAAATCGGCCACATAATTTTAGTTCTATAAAATCATGAACCAACAAAAATTTGTGAGTCCGTGAAAAAATCTCAGGTTCGTGATCCTTTATAAAAAGAATTTTAGATGCTGAAAAGTATGGATCTATTGTAAGCCCCGTAATTGAATAAATCTTATCATTTCCGACTATCTTTTCTATTTGTTCGCATTCAGGAATTGTCCGCCGATCTTGCCAGACTAAAGCATTCCTCAAAGCATTCCCTGACTCATCCACAGGGACGATGGTTTCTCGTTGATTAGTGACGCTTATCCCTACGATATCTGAAGCATTAATACCACTTGTCTTCAGAACGTTTTTCGCAGTCATGATTACTGCCCGCCACCAATCATCCGCATTCTGCTCCACCCATGCTGGCTTCGGGAAATAGCTTTGATATTCCTGATAATCCCGACCAAATTCATTGCCCTCTACATCAAAAATCATTGTCCGCAGTCCTGTCGTTCCCGCATCAATTACTGCAACTAATTCCTTGCCCATTCAAACGTACCATCCTTTTTAATGACAAATTGAACTGATATCAAAGTCATACAATACATAAAAATAAAAAAGTGTATGTAAAATTATTAAAGTTATTACACTGTCTGATTCTTAAAATGGTGTTTTTCATGGGTCTCTGGGAAAAAATAAAGGATGAATTAAATCCGGAATTCTCTCTTTTTCAATTAATGGAGCTTCTAGGCATGGATGAAGACGATAAGCGGGAAGCACGTAATATATTAAACCAATTTCACATTACCGGGAAAATTGCTCGCATTTCCAAAAATATGTATCGAAAATTGGAATGAAATAAATACTATTCAGGTTCAAATTTTTTATCCTGGAGCGCTTTAAATAAATCTATCCCACGCTGACTTATATCGATGATATTTTTCACGGGATAACCAGTTCTCATATCATCTGATTTTATTCGTATATTATATTCAAAATTCCAATCAAGCATCAAAATACGATCAAGATCTTTGAGAAACGAGTCAAATATCACGAGATTTCCATCCCAATCATCAAGAACATTTCCGAATTTCAATTTAAAGTCTTCTCTAATTTCGGTCATCTTCCGTCGTATTTCTTTATCGTTATCATCGCGATCTACTGCCACAGCGATAATTAACTGGTCTTCTAACTCATAATAAACAGTTAAATCTCCCATGCTAAGCGAATCCAAGCTTCTATGTAACTGTAAAGCCAACGAATTTAATGCCGTGAGAAAGCCGGAAAAAAGCTGTCTATTCACCCCTAATCCGGTATAATCCCGATCTTGGATGCAAATACCACCCCGATTGATCAGCCACACGCGGTGAATCATTTAGGTTTCGTCCGTATTTGGTTAAAAATATCAGAAATATCAGAATCTTTGATACCTTTAAGTTTTTTAACGTATTTTGCCTTTTGCATGACGATTTCCGCGGTTATTCTCTGGAACATCGTTTCAACCTGGGTCCCTGTCTTTGCACTTGTTTCTATAAGGGGAAAATTCAAATTATTAATTAACCGTGTTGCGAGTTCAAGATCCACTTTTGGTTCTAAATCCATTTTGTTCCCAACTATTATGATTGGCGTTTTCTCGCCAATAAAATCTTTGACTTCCCGCAACCAATTATTAATATAAAATTCTATGTTATGATCTCGGCTGACATCGAAGATTAGGATACAGCCATCACTACCAGCCATGTACCGTGCTCGTATTCCCTCCCATTGCTCCTGCCCGCCGAGATCCCATATCATCAACCTTATTGGCGCTCCCATTAACTCCAAATCCTTGATGAGGAAGTCTGCACCGATCGTACTAATATAATGATCGCTAAATGAATTGTTCACATAACGCAACACGAGAGATGTCTTTCCTACTGCCTGATCTCCTAAGAGAACTACTTTAAATGTAAACCTACCCAGCCTAATCACCCAGCGTGAATCTCCAGTGAATGTCGCGCATTAGAAACTAAATCTCTTTTACTCATCAATTCCAAGTCTTCAAATAAAAACTTAATTATTCAACTCCTGAACTTTTTTTTAGAAAAAGATATAAATTCGCCCATTTGGTATATTCATAGTATAAAAGTGCGTATCGCCCATTTTTGACTATGAAAATGGAAAATCCCGAGAAATACCCTCAATTGGAGGTTAATCATGACATATTCCATTAAAGTAATGTTATCCGGACTCAGCGGGGCTGGAAAGACAACAACTTTAAAGGTATTAGTAAAGAATTGTCATCTTCTTGGCGAGCAACAACGAATGCCAACAAAAGAAGAGCAAGAGGCATGGCATTTAGCAACTGGGGAAATGATCCCCACATCAATGTATACTAATTTTGGTATTCTAATAGTCAGTCCGAACTACGAAACGAAGGAAATGAGTTTTCATCAAGAAGCGGATTACACGCCTAAAGAAAATGATATAATTGTCAATCTCTTTGATACATGCGGTCAGCAGATTTTTTACCCCTTGCGCCAGGCTACGGCGATTGGAGTCCAAGGCATCCTGTTTTTTATTGACAGCGCTTTACTCCAATTACACTTAGATTTTTCCAACATTCAAAAAATCATAAACGCCTTCGAAGAGCTGAAGACATTTATAGGGCGAGAACTTGAAAAAATCCCACAAGTCTTCATTTGTAACAAACAAGACCTCATTCGGACCGATAAAGGAAAAGCTGGCTTTGTTAAAAAGACGATCGCATTTTATGATTCTACCTTTGAAAAATACCCTTTTGTTAATGCTTCTGCATTAGAGGGGTGGGGTGCTCAAGAAGCTCTAAGAATATTATTACTGGATATAGCAAGAAAATTCCAGTGGAAGATCCCATAGAATAGATGAGGTATTGAATGAAGCCTACACATCCTATAAGGTTTTTTATGATGATGCAATCTGATTGCCCCATTTTTCAGTGGGGAAATAAGACCGATCTTCCCATTTTTGAGCAGATATCGATGAATATGAGTGGGTTTTTTGGGGCTTTTAATGCCCTCATTCATCTCTTACAAGATAATGGGTTGCTTACGGAAGAAGAACAGTTGGAAAATGTCAAATTTAATAAGACTCGAATCTTCTTTCGAGATAATGGTATTTTTCAATCAATTTATATTACTGATTCAGTAGGAATACGTAATAAAAAAGTTTTAGATCGCCTCATGCAGAGAATCGATGACGAATTCCTACACATGTTTAATGATCAGCTTCATCATTGGGATCACAGCATTGAACCCTTTCAAAAATTTGAAGAGGTTTGTAAGAATTTGGTTTAATTTAATTATAAATAGGTGGGAAGGAAATGACAAAAAAATTCTCTGAATTATCTCAGGAACACCAGGAAAAGTTTGTCGAATCTCTGATGGAAATCAAAAGCGAATCGGAGAAGTTCGTTATCGAGATTGTTAAGGGAACGAATATGGAACTCACGCCTACTGTCAACTCTATTAAAAAACGAATAGAACAACTCGAAGAGTTTTTAATGAGCTCTTGTTAGTATTTTTTAATTATGATTTAAGTGATTTAATCCAAAATTGGATTGTTATAAAGGGTTTTCTGCGCTCTGGTCGTTCCGAAAACTTCCATTTTCACTATATTTTTCCAAGTTTGGTAGGAACTCCATCCAGTCATTATCCTATTCAAGTTGAAGATAAATGAAAGGCCACGACTTCGAATAGCACGTTTCAAAATTCCAAATTTCCCTCGTCCATAATAATTTAATGCATAAAATCCACGAAAACAAAGGCGTTTCAAAGTCTTGGGAGGCAATTTATTCGTGCGGATCACCGGATTTAACCAATTATATTGGCTGTAATCCTCCGAAAGCACCAATCCTTTTTCTTTCATTTCTTCACATAAAACAGTCCCTGGAAAGGGCGTGAGGATCGTAAAACTAGCAAAATCTAGATCTAAATTTTCTGCAACATATCGAATGGTATATAGTTCATCCTGCACCGTGGCATCCAAATTGGCTCCAATAATGGTATTCCCTAGAATAATTATGCCAGCATCATGGAGCGCCTTAATGCCCGCTTTCATCTGATCAAGCGTGGCGCCTTTATTAATACGTTTCAGGGTTTCTTCAGTAACGGCTTCAATTCCAACTAATACCAACCAAAATCCTGCTTGCCCCATTAATTTGATAACATCTGGATGTTTCCCCATCGAATCCAATCTACCTTGAAAGAAAAATCGTAATTTTGATGGAAGCGTCCTTTTCTTCTTTGCTTTAATAATTGCAATGCAGAGTTCTTTAACGCGTTTCATGCTGACAAGGATATTATCATCAATGAAGAACACGTCTGTGGTTTTTTTATTTTGACCAATTTCAATCAGTTCTTTCATGATTGATTGGACGGAGCGAAAGCGCCAAGTTCCGCGATAGACAATATGTGTTGAACAGAATTTACAGCGGTTCATGCACCCTCGGGAGGTCTCAATGGAATCAATCACCATGTGAAACATTCCATAGTTTCCATTTTTAGGTCTCAGATGGCGTGCAGGAAATTTCAACTCATCTAAATTCTTTATAAATTTTCTATCTGGATTATGAATATAGGATCCATTTGATTTATAGGACAATCCTATTATATCAACCGGACTTCCTTTTTCCACTAACTCCTTAAAAGTTAATTCGCCTTCGCCACGGACCACAATATCCGCACCTTTATCCAAGGTATCTTCTACAGCTAAAGTAGGATGCCATCCCCCTAAAACCACGGTAGATCCGAGTTTTTTAGCAATTTTAGCAACTTTCATCACCGAAACAATTGCACTCGTTACAGGAACTGTCAGTCCTACTAAATCTGGGTTGAAATCTTGAATTCTCTTCTTAATTTGCCCTAAAGTTAAATTTTCTGCCTTTGCATCGAGGATTTTGATTGTCAGTCCTGGGATATCTTCAATGTACGCCGCAAGATACTCTAGCGCAAGGGATGGGAATGCAGCATCATAAAAATCGTACCCTACTGTCTTATAGTTGTTCTTGATAAGTAGCACGCGCGAAAATTCCATTAGTTTACACCAGAATAACTAATTCCCATACCAATTTTTTTTTAACAATATAAAACTATTTTTATATAGAAGATTCCCTATAATTAAATCCATTTTAAAAAAAAAGGAAGGCGAATTAAATGCCAGTAAAGACTCCAAATCCGGATGATGTTTTTGATAAATGGATCAATAAGATGAGAGCCAAAGATTTAGAGAAAAAATTCAAGGTCAAAGGCGTACCATTCTCCAAAACGAACATATCTTCTTCAGAATCTGTAAAAGAGGTTCAAAAATTTACCGCATTTTATTTTCAATCAGAGAAGAAAGTTACTACTCCAACAACTGCTGAAGAAAAATTTACTGATGTTAAGGGCGTTGGCAAGGTGAAATTCTACGATTTCACCGCAGCTGTCGATAGCGAAACTTGGAAGGACAAATCGAAAGTCCCTCTCTTCGACACGCTCAAGCCTGATAATTGCCCAAAATGCAAGGGTACTGGATATATAAATTGTAAGAAATGTAAGGGCGATCGCTTAGTACCCTGCAAGAAATGCAAGGGAAAAGGGGCGGTACAATGTAAGGATTGCGATGGAACGGGATCAAAAGAAGTACAAGTCAACATTCTGAAGAATGGCAAGGAAAAAATTAAGAAAAAAATTAAATATAACTGTCCAACATGCTTCGGAACTGGTAAACTTGAGTGTAACGTATGTGGTGGGACTGGGAAAATTCCCTGCCCAGATTGCAAAGCTAATGCAAGATATAGATGCGATAAATGCAAGGGAGTCGGACATTTCTACAAGTATTCTCTCGGATTTGTACCTTTTAAGAAAACTTCAGCTGAAATCCCACATTTATTCTTCAGACCTGACGTTGAAAAGGAACTGGGCTATCGTTTATCTAACGCTATTTCACAGGTAGAAGGAATCAGAATCAATAATGTTAATAAATTAAATGAAAGTGATGTGATAGCCCAATTAGGATATGAATTAGATGGCAATACTAAGAAATTGATGCAAGCCGCGAGAAAATCTTTTGAAAACCTACAGAAAAGTGAAATGGATAAACCTCACTACCCCATCTATATATTCCCAATTCTAGAATTAGATATAGTGACTCCTCAGAATAAGAAATTTAAAATGTTCAGTATAGGGAGCGATATGGGATATACTGTTTTGGATCGAGGATTCAAATAGGTGTTTTAAGCAATGGGCGATTACGACCTAGAACTTACCGAACAAATTAAAAAAATAGCGCTCAAACTAGGTGCAGACCTAGTAGGAATTGCAGATGCGGAAAAAGCTTCTGGGTCATCCCAAGGGCATGCAAACCCAAATAAAATCGTCTCTGATGCAAAATCTGTCATTATCCTTGCCTTAAAATATCCTGATAGCGCCGTAGATTCTAAACATGAAGATGATCTCATCCATGCGAATTATGTGAAAGTTCAGCAAGGTATGAATGACGAGCTAATGCGAATTGCAATTCGGATAACTAGATCACTGGAGAAACTTGGGTATGATGCGAGTCCTATTGCTCCAGACATTCCACGTGAAGAAACTCGAAACATTTGGACGGGAATTCTTTCGTTAAGATACCTGGCTCAACTAGCTGGATTGGGTGATATCGGCTTAAGCAACCTACTTCTAACTCCAGATTGGGGTCCTCGGGTCCAACTCGGCGCAATTCTAACGGATGCACCCTTAAAGCCTGATGGACCCAAACATGCTGAAAAAATTTGCAAAAAATGCCAAAAATGCGTTGAAGCTTGCCCTACTCGTGCGTTCGATCCTGAAAATTATCCGCCATTTAATTACAATCTCAACAGGTGTCTTTGGGCTACTCAAGGATGGGCCCGCTTAACGAAAGTTCATGAACCCCCACCTGATTGGGTTGAGGCAAAACCTTCTGCAAATATCATGATCCCGAAGTATGAAGAGAAATATCCACAGATTCGTATTTTTGAGGGGTGGTCGAACCGATTAGGGGATTTCCCACAATGTAATGTTTGTTTAGCTGTTTGTCCTGTCGGTAAAGAAGGTTACCAAAAACGGGTATCTGGAGAATAATTTTTTTTACTTTTTTTTAAATGTCAGTTGCTTTTTCAGGATTCCAGCCCGCTAATACTCGTCCTTTCTGTATTCGATTGATAGTTAGTAAGATTTCCGTGCGTGATTTATACATTTCCGTGTCCCAACGATAGGTGACATCGAAATCCACTAATTCCTCCTCCGTGAAAGGTCGTCCAACAGAAATGGGCTTGTCCAAGATGTGCGCGTGCATGTTCTTAACGTATGTCACTTCATTGGTTTCTTTGTTTAAGACGTACCGCCGCCGTGCATCAAACATGAGGCCATTTTCATCCAATCGCAAGGCGTGTCCATGAACCGTGATGCCCCGGATCGCGGTTCTCGCCGGATCGAAGAGTTCCGTTTCCATTAAGACTTTTGTAGCGGCTTCGAGGTCCCTCTCTCGCAGCTCCATTATTTCTCGCCCTGAATAAATGACAGTGTCTACTCCCCTGAATCGCATAAAATAAAATCGTGCCCGTAACCAAGGTGCAAAGGGTGGCCTCCAAAAACTATCGGTGAATTGGACGAAACGAATGCGATCGCCAGCACGAGCTCCTGGGGTGGGTTTTACTATATCCTTTATTGGATCGTAATCTTCTATCAATTCATCTAATGGTGGATGCACGCTCTTATACAAGCTTCCGGGGAGACGATGCCCAAGGAGCAATACAATGGAGTCATCCGGTAAATCTCGTAGTTTAATTAGACGTTTCTCAGGATTTAGAATTTTACGACGACGTTCGGAAACCTTACCCATTCCTGGGTAAATTTGTTTTTGATAGGTTGTTTCTGTGATAACTTCTTCTTCTTTTACGACTTCCTTCTTCTTTTTACGTTTTAATTTTGAAAGGTCAATCTCTTCTTCGCCAATTTCATCAAATTCTTCTGCCATTTCATCTTACCTCATACTTTATCCTTAATACTTAAGGCTGCTTCGGCAGCTTTTCTGTGTGGTTCTGAAAACAGAGGAATTACCTTCCGAAGCTTCAGATAATTTCCCGAGGTCATTTTGGGGGCAAAAATTTGAGTGCCTGCATCTAAGCACATTGCAGCTGCAACGCAAGGGGTCATAAATCCGCTCGTATGTCTTGTAATAACATGGTCCATAGTGAAGGCGCCAGGACCTGCACCACCATAGATAGAATGCGTATAGAAAGAGAAACCTAAGGCGGTACCCATTAATCTCCCGGCATCGGGATCGGGTAACCCACCAGACGCGAACGACAGAAGGTCACTAAATAATGAAAGGGCGGCACTGACACCTTGGGCTGCGCGTGATGCACCGATATTCACGCACACGGCAGCTAGAGCTCCCGCAACACTGTATGCATTCCATAATGGATAATCCTTTGTAGAATACATGCGATAGCCTGATGGCTGCACAACCGGATACTTATCACTCTTTAAGTAGAGAAGCCCATCTTTAAGAGCCCGTTTCACTAGACCAAACACTACATCACCCACTGTACCCTCTGCATTTTCTTTAATCAAATCTAGGACTAAATTATTAGCGTTAAAACCTTGATAAACCATTCCAAGTAGGTGGTAACGTTCAAACCAACCTAATGAGTTTCCCATTTCATATTGTCCAGCTTGCTCTAAGATTGATGCTAACGCAACAGAATCTAAGGTGCGATATTTGGAAAGGGCTACTACATGATTAATCATCATAGAACGGAATAGAGTTCCTATCCCTTCTTCCATTTGAGGTGGACGCATAAAGGCGAATATAGGACAATTTGAACCAAATTCCCGAGTTTGTGGAAACCGTCCAAATATTCCTGTTTTTATTAAGGCACAACCATCCGCATCTTCTTCAATGTCCACGTCAAAAATTTCAGTAATTGCTTGTGCAAGCGCCACACCTGTTATTGTAAAAAGTGGTGCGCTTGAGGCTGCAAGATCAATTCGCCGTTCTGGTAGTGTAACCACCAACATTTTTCCATCTGGAAGCATCTGCACATCTGCGTTGCTACTGCCTCCATCAAAATTCTCATTTACTGAAATAATTTCTTTCATTCTTTCAGCAATTTCAGGTGCTGCTTTAATAATGTTCCATTTTCGAACATATTGTCCAAGTTGTATCTCATCCTTGCGGAGTGCTGTCATTTCGCCATAGCGTCCCTGATGATAGTTTTGTGATAGTTGTTCTAGTGAGACGAAGGCAGTCCTCTTGATGAACCGTATTATTTTTGCTATATATGGATTATAGAGCGGGGAGAAGGCTTTCAGCGGGATATTTTTAGCTATGCATTCGTTCTCATCGTTATAAACATCAATTACATCATTCTTCAATTTCATCACCTAGTTTAAGGATGCCCAATGGGCCAAGCTTTAGCTCTAGGGACTAATTCGCGCCCATGTGCAACGTCCATTAAATCTTTCAAATCATACCCACTTACAATATTTCCAATTAGCCACCCTGCCCCTTGAAAAAGTGGGTCCATGATATCTAAATCACCACGCAGAACCCGTACCAAGTCATAATATTTTATATGAATAACAAGATCTGGTTCCACGTCCGGTCTACCTTCACGTACATCAGTGGGGGAGAGGATGATCCGAGCATATTCATTTCCACGTTTGGGATGCTCAGCTTCAATAACAATGGTACGAGGTAAAAACCGTGAAGATACTTCGACACACTTGGCACAAGGGACTACCTTATTGATAATAAAATCATGAATCATTTGATAAGTAGACGGCTCTTGGTCTGGATCTTCTGGTGGAAATAACCACTCTTCTTCAAACCACCATTGTCCTTCTAATACTGTATATTTATATCCTTCATCATTCTCTTCTGGCATGTGTAATGCCCTTCTTTAACAATCATTTCTTAGATTCGATTTCTTTAAAATAATCAATTACTTCGGCAGGTTTGCCCACCTTTAATATTTTTCCATCTTTCATCATTGCTGCTCTGTCACAAGCAGCTAAAACGAAATCAATATCATGGCTAATTATGATGTAAGTTTGCTTTAATAGATCTCGAGAGGTGAATATTGACCGAACAATCTCCATTCGTGTAAGTGGATCTGCCGTGCCAGTTCCTTCATCTAGGAAACAAATCCGGGGTTCTTTAATTAGAATTCTCGCAATTGCGACCCTATGACGTTCTCCTTCTGAAGTTTCGTCTGGAAATTTATATAAAATATTCTCGATCTCGGCATTCGTAAAATTCACTGCTTTTAAGGCCTCATACGCTTTATTTGTTTTTAATTCTTCTGGAATCGCATATTCAATCGCTCCAGTAAGATTTTCTAATACAGTTCTATGTGGGTATAATGCATATTCTTGGTGTAAGACTCCCATGTATCTTGTTGCCCGTCCCTTTTCGCCTGGACCGGGAATTGACATATCGACCCACTCATCTCCAAGTCGAATACGAATTTGCCCTTGGGTTATGGTTTTTAACCCCGCCATCATGTGTGCAAGACTTGTTTTGCCGGATCCGGATAACCCGACCAAGCCAAATATCTCATTCTCATAGATGTCTAAATCAACTCCATCGACGGCTTTAATGATCCCACGATCAAATGTATAATACCATTTCACGCAATTTTTTACTGAAATTAATGTTTTTTCAAATGTCCGTTCAGGTGCTTCGACCTGTTCCACTTTACTCATGAACTCCTTCGCAACTTTATCCGAACTATCATGAAGTACAATTTTTCCATCTTCTAATAAAATAGCTTTATCCGTTAATTCTTGTACGGCGTACGGCCAATGGGATGTAACTATCAAAGTCAGTTTATCCTTTTTGACAGCATCATTCATTACTTTGTGAATGGCAGTACTAGTTAAGACATCTAAAGTTCCCGTAGGTTCATCAGCAAGAAATATCAGTGGGTTTTTGGCTAGAGCCATTGCAAACACTACTCGTTGTTTTTCACCACCTGATAGATCTCGCGCGATATGTAAAGCTCGATGCCCCATCTTGACTTTAGTCAGGAGGGTAGCTGCTTTACCGGCGCGTCTTTTCTCCGGAACATTGGCGCGTTCCAAGGCATCACTTATATTCGCAAGTACAGGTAATTCCCCGAATAATGCAAAAGTGCGTTGGAGCATGATTGCAATTCGGTTATACAGTGCTCGATAAATGGCAGAATTCTTGGAGGCTTCTTCCCAGAAATCCAATTGCTTTAAGTCAAGTGTTTCTCCACAATTTGGACATTTTGTTCCAGCAAGTGAAGGATAATTTACATATAAGCAAGCTTGATTTGAACAAGCAGAGATACGATACGTTACAGTTCCTTTCGTTGGACGATATTCTGGGGTGCCCCGTAAAGCGTGCATCAAGGCGCTTTTTCCTGATCCACTCTTTCCTAACATCCCAAAAGGTTGTCCTTCCTTTATTGTAAAGTTAATATCCTGGTAAGCAGGTTCTCCTCGTTCAAATTCCTTAAATAGTCCTTTTACAATGATAAAATCCTTAGATTCGGTCAATTTCTTCCCCGCTTCAATCTTCGTCCTTTTTAATATATTTAGTCTCCAAGCCATGTCCAATACTTATGAGGTTTGATTCATCAAACTTCTCATATTTCTTGTCAAAGGTAATATTTGTGAAAAAGCCATTGAATACATCTTCTTCTTTCAACCCTAAATCCCAATAGTAAATTCGGGGCCCCTTCACTTTTTCATAATTATAACCGAACGGTCTTACTTCATGATTTAGAATCATTTCAGGTGAAGGTATCCCCTCTTCCCACATATCAAGGATAGTTTCTTTGATGGGAGCCACTTTATTAAAGGACTCAAGGTTCATTATATATTGAAAATACATCTGGGCATCTGTTAGCAGTCCAGAAATGCGTTTTATCCAAATTGGTCGTGGTAAACGTGTCAATTGATAAAAGATGGGGGGCCAAGGTTCATAGAACTGCACGGTATCTGCTTTTTTCAAAGGTTCAAGAAAAGGGTATTCTTTAGAATGGTCCTTATAAAATCCTGGTCCCCATTTATGGACGTTAATACCTTCCCACAACCATGAATATTCGCTATAATTGGATGGAAGTGCACCATTATTTGATCCTGCACTTAGAAGGAAAATGCATGTATTATACGCCGAATTTGCATGCTCTGGATCTTGTTCATTTCGAATGTCTTTTAAAATATCACATACTCTATCTGCTGCCTCGTGGAAATTGGGGATCTCTTTGGGAATGTCTTTTAGTTTTGTTCCCAATTTCATATGCCTTTTTTCAAGTAATTCGTCGCCAGGTTTTATATACCAGTAGTTCGTAGCCAGTCCTTGTTCAAAATGGAAGTTGATCGCGAATAGAATCTCTTTATCCGCATCATGCGCGGCCATAAACGTGACATCCGCCGAATTTCCATAAATCAACCGGATTGCTCCTTGCTGAAGGTCAGCTCGAACTGCGAGGACTGGAGGTAAAATCCAGAAAGAAACTACTTCATTGGGGTTTTTTAGGGATCCATCTTGAATTTTCTTGGCGAGGGTAATTGCTTCTTCCATCCGCATGACCAATTCTTCAAGAATCTGATCTACGAACTGGTCATAACTATCCCAGAAAACTTCCCAGCCGCCACCTTTTTTTATCAAGCGCCAATGAAAATCACAAAAAGGAAGATAGGGTTTGGAATACATGAAGTCTGGTATCGCATCGTAAACTTCTTTATCAGTAGGCAAAAGAACCACCTACTTGTTATTTTACACCAATGATAAGATCTCTCTCACCCGCTGGTTGGAATCGCCGTAAGGCCGCTTTAGCAATTGCTAACCTAGGGTGCTTGAAATCGAAAACGAGGTGCGGATCTGCGAACGCCACTTTAACGACAGGACTTGTAGAATAAGCTGCTCCGCGGCCTACCATAGATCCTAGAGCAGCTGCAGTATAACCACCCCCATGCCCTGCAGTGAAGGACGCGACTGGATAATTCATACCCCGCAATTCCGTGACGACCCCCTCTTCAATCCTACAAGAAGCTGAATAGGGAGATCCAACGTGATCTTGGACTTCTTGTCCTGCCCAACCTGTCCGGAGCCACCCCTCTTTCATTAGTAACCCAATGGCGTAATGCATTGATTGCATCCCTAGCGTAGCTGAACCCGTAAGGAGGCCTGCAACGCTTGCGGCTAGATTTCCTATCATTGATATACGATGTGCTCCGCCCCAATGGAATTCAGTCAGGGCTGGAAATTTTTCGTATGATTCCATTCCATATTGGATTGTAAGGTCAACGAACCAACGGATCGTATCCCATCTAGGAGGTATTTTTTTAACATTTTTCGTATATTTATGCAGCATTTCAGTTAATGATTCTACAAATTCTTCCAGCACATTACCACAATAGCCAGCGGCGGCAACTGTGGTGGAAAACCCAATACCCCCCGACATGTAAAATGAAAGCCAGTATTGCTCGAAAAGCACCGCACTCATTCCTCCACCCTCTGCCATGGCGTAAAGGTATTTACGCCCCTCTTCTAAGTCCTCACTTATTGCTCTCAGAAATGGCTTGGGATCAAGATCTCGTTCGCATTGCATGAAATCGGCCACGAATC
Organism: Candidatus Helarchaeota archaeon; assembly: GCA_013375455.1. The sequence goes on from JABXJT010000011.1 coordinate 87,645, forward strand.
CGAACGGGAATCCACCGGGCTCGTTTTGAGATCGAGCACGTGCAAACCAGGTGCGCTCGCCCATCTGGATCAATTGTGCAGATTTCGCAGCGAATGCAAGATCTGAAATAATACTTTCGCCAGTTAAGCGATATGCAGAAACAAAAGCCATAGTGGATTGCATTGCTGCCCATCGATAAGTTACGCCACCATCAGCCATCCTTACTGCAATGGTCGGAACTCGGACAACCAAAAACATTGTATCGCCTATAGCCTTCTTCAATTGCTCTGCACGTCTTGGGTGGAATAATGCATCAATATCGATCAAAAACCGCTTATCAAGCATATCTCGAATATCATCATCCCCCGTGATTACCTTTGCATATGCATCTTTCGTTAACCCTGGATTTATCTCTGCCATATGCTCCTGTGCTACGGCTCCACCCGCCATTGTATGCTGGATTGTTTCCAAATAAAGATTTACTGTTTCTGGCGTGATTTCTTTTCCTGCACGGACTTGTAAAACACGGTGAGGGATATCCAAATTGAGAATAACCGTGCGCTTCATATCATCGACCATTTGCTGTATCGCAGCGTTATTCACGTGATGGAGGTCATCAAAATCGACCAAGGTGTCTGTCCCGCTGATAAGGTACGGTTCAAGAGCTCGCTGACCAAGAGGTATACCCACTGCCCGGTTATACATGGGAATCCCCCTCTCAACGGCTATTTGGTGCGCCATTTTCATGAATTCCGCTTTTCGTTTAGATTGCCTAAAACCACCCCGGCGGTACATTTTTTCATCGGTTCCTAACAATGGATCGACGCCAAAAATTTTACGCATGGTTTTGTAAACTTCACGTTGCTTTTCAGTTTCAAGAAACTTCTTGGAAATATTGAATAAATCGTAACCATATTCAATATCGCGAATAGTTTTCTCTTTTTTCCCTTGAGCCATTCAATACACTCCTATCTTCTCTCTAGAGGCTTCTAAACACCCGGATAATCAATATAGAAGCATTATTTATGGAAAATATGAATTTAATTATTGCTACAATTTTCTAGCTTATTTATTGATTAAAAAGGAAAATAAATCTATTTCTTTTTAGACTCGTGAAATAACCTCGTCTATAAAAATTGCTGAACACCGACCATAAAATCTACCACAATTACTCCCGAAAAAATCGCTAATAAGCGACAGTAACTTTAATAAATATTATTTTCCGTAAATTTTACACGACTTAAAACCATCAATCTGATAATTTCATAACTTAAAAACAAAAAAAGAAAGAATGATAAAAGTAGAGAGAAAAAAAGAAGAGAGTTAGATTAGAATGGCAAGTGATGCAATATATAAAAAGATATATGAGCAATACAAATCAATTGTTGGTCCTGATAATGTTTCTAACGAAGGACCAGTCTTGATTCCCTATGAAAGGGATCAACATTGGCCTTTTGTTGTTCCAACGCGCCCAGCAATCGTGGTAATGCCTAAAACAACTGAAGAAGTTCAAGAAATTGTAAAAATCGCAAACGAACATAAAATTCCCATTGTACCTATGAGTCGTGGCGTGAACGTAAGGGGATTGTGCGTTCCTGCGAAGGAAGGGAGTATTCTTGTCGATTTACGACTTATGAATCGGGTTTTAGAAGTTAATCCCGAGATGATGACTGCAACTGTTGAACCAGGGGTAACCCATGGACAGTTACAACTCGCTGCCTATGAAAAAAATTGCCGAATTTGTATTCCGGGTGCTCCAGCTACTGGCTCTATTTTAACTAATTACCTACTAAGGGGAGTTTATCATACAAATGCAGGGGATGGGATCGATCACGCGCTAAGTGCAGAGATAGTGC
>JABXJT010000116.1 GCA_013375455.1 Candidatus Helarchaeota archaeon
ATCCGTCAACTCATTAAGGCCACCCACGAACGCCTCGGAAAGCTTTAAAAGACTACTTTTGCGGATTATGAAAAAAAAGGGAATTGATGTAATTTATTTTGGTTTTTCTGGAAGAAGTGCATAGGCAAAAAGCGCTGTAATCACGATTGCTATCCAAATTCCCCAGTTTGGAATAAGAAATTCTATGTATATCCAGGTACAAATAAAGAAGACTACTGATACACCAAAAACGGCCAAATACATCAATGCATTGCGCTTGACCAGTTCTGGATTCAGATGTTCATATAGCTGGGCGCCTATTCCTACGAGAAAGGCAATGAGCAAGGCAATTGAGGTAGGTGCAACTGTCGCCTGATCAATAATTAATAGTACAATCGTCCCAATGAACGAGAAAATTGCTGCAAGAAATACGCCCATTGCTATTTGTCTCACGCGATGAGTCCTTGTTTTTGCGACAAAGGGAAATAGAAATGCTAAAATCCAACAAAAAGCTAACGTCGTGACGGTCAAATCACCAGGTTGGCTGAAGTCCAGGAACCCTGAAATATATAGGATTAGAGCTGTTGCAAAAATGATGACACATAAGATAACTGCTTGCATAAACGGCCTGAATCGGTATCCTTTTCCCATATCTTCGATTACTGCTTCATCAATATTCTCAACTTCATCACTAGCCATAATTCTTTCACCTCACCTCAGAATCCAATTGAGGGAATTGCCCCTCTAGCACGCCAGAGCATCAAAGTACGTGCATGACGTTTGCGCCAACCCAAGCTTTTCAGTTGGATGCTTCGAATGACGAAGAACATCTCTCGTGGCCATGGCATATTCTTGAAATCGATCCAGGGCCCTCCTTCCTGCTTTGGAATACAACAGATATGAATGTCCCCAATTGGAACCCGCATGAAATAATTCATGAACTTTTGAATTGCTGAAATCTCTAAATCCACTCTGCGTATTCTCCCTCGTCCTATTCGACCAGAGTATTCATCACTATAGCTAGTATCAAAAGCTATTCCTGATCTTTCCCCAATTACAACGCTGTATCTTTCACGTGCCCATATTGAAACCAAGTTCTCGATAGCGTCAGTAGTTATCAAACCTAAGAGAACGATAAACATTAGGAATATATATACGTCTAAATTACTTGGAACTCCAAGAACGTCAAGCCTTAACCAATCTGTTGCACCTCCCCATAACCCACAGACAAGTGCAAAAATGAGTGCGCCTATGAAAATGCCATATACCGCAACTAGCTCTACGTGCGAAAAGAATGGATGCTGATATGCGCCATAGACTAAATTGTCATCCTTAGTGAGCCGACTCGCGCGGATCATATCCTTATCTGACAAGAAAATAAGTGGATCATTTAGTGCGAACCATCCGGTCTTTGATGTCCTATAAATAATGTCGCCTTTCTCCAATTTTTTCATCGCACGCTTCACGACAGGCTCTGGCAACTGGGTTCCTTTCACGATGTCTTTAAATTGAAATCTTCGTTCATCTAGGAAACTCGTGGAAATCGTATCGATTACAGCACCGATGCCTTGTATTTTTTGCCTAGTCAATGTAATTAGAAAACCAACTACAAATCCAATCAATGCCAATACTGGAATCAACCATTCTAAACTCTCAAATACCACTTCGATCCCTCATTATTTTGAATTCAATTTATTTTTCAGTTGATATTTATCTTATTATTAAAATTATTATTGTATTTATTTTTGATTATCTCTATTTATTTGTTTTTTTAAAAGTATTAGCGTTTTCTCGCTTTTTTTTTAATTAATTAATTCCATCATGAGAACCATGAAATCATCATGTCAAGGCGACAAAAATTATTAAAGAATCCATGTCAATATTTATTATCTAAAGATAGGAATTAATAAAACTATAAGAATTAAGAGGAAATGACATTCAATGCTATTATATGACTTGTATGTTATTTATCGTGGCGGTCAGACAATTTTCCATAAAAGATTTGGGTCGATGGAGATTGATCAGGACCTTATCACGGCATTTTTAACAGCTATAGAGAATTTTTCAAAAGAAGTCTTAGCCACGGATGAACCTCTGCGTGTTATAGAAAAAGGCTTCTCAAAAGTATTGTTAGCATATGGTAAAGATGTCTGTTGTGCTCTTGTGTGCGGAACGGAGGATATATCAGAAGTCGAAATTTTACGTAATATCCTTGAAATCACCTTAAACGATATCCAAACGCAATTTGCTCAGATTCTTACTGCTTGGAAAGGCGACTTAAGACAGTTAGCGGGGATTTCTGATATCGTAGAGACAAATTTAAAAGGAATTATGCGGGCTTCAGCCCCACCGCCACTTGCTGAATTAATTCAAAATCCAAATAGGTATTATTACATGGTTGATGATAGGGGTATAAATTTATATAACACACTTCTACGCGAATCAAAAGCCTTTCGCGCCTTTATTAAAAAAATAGGCATCCCAATCGAATGGGTTGATATGATTTTAAACGAGATCCGTATGGGGAAGCGGAATTCTACTCAATTGGGGCAAGAACTAGGAATCGAGATGCAACGTTTAATTGTATTGCTTCGCTCCCTTAAATTACGCGGTATTGCTCTAATTTGGATGTAATGCAGTCGCATTAGTGAATCAAAACTTTTTATATGAAAAACAGAATAACATATAATACTGTAGAAAAAGAGTAAGATAAATTATTAAAACTAATACTCTAAGTTCATATGGGCGCTCAGAATGGCAGTAAAAGAACCGGAATTTGACTTACTCGCAATGGCACAAGGTCTAAACTGGTTAATACGACAGCTTTATACCCAAATTGCTAAAAATGAAAAATTTCCAGAGTTATTAAAGGACCCCAAGAGTTTTGTCCGAATTGTGGAAGATAAAAAATACAAAAATCTGCGGATAACAGAAGCATTTCTAAAATACTTGGCTGAACAAAATGTTATCACTCTCGAAGATGGGAAATACCAATGGAATTCAACCGAAAGACGAAAAGTTAAAGGAAAGACTGTTGTTGAGGCAGAAGCAATTGGAATTCAAAAGGTACAAGAGAAAGCGATGCCATTATTTGGGATTTTAAGAAAATATGCCGAAGTCCTTCCTAGCATTTTAAGGGGTGGAAACCCAGATCGCGAATCAGAATTAATCATCTGGGATTCACTTTATACCACTGAATTTTATAATTTTTTGAGGGCGGAAGCAATTCGGCGTGGAAATCTTCCTAAAGGTGGCGTCATCATTGATTTCGGATGCCGATCGGGCTGGAGCATCATCAATATCTTGGAAGAACTAGAGCCCAGAAAAATTTTTGCTATTGACCCTTCTCCCCAAATGATTGAATTAGCCTATGAAAATTTACTTGCCCTAGATAAAACCAGCAAGGTTGAGTTCATTCGCTATGACTTTGATTTTGAAAAATCACTCGTTATAAATGAAAAATGTGATGGCGCTTTTATTGGTTTACTCTTTAATCGGTTTACTGGCGAACAAATTACTGACATGTTATTAGCCCTTCGACCAACTCTCAAAGGTGGCTCTCGCATTTGTGGCCTGCAGCCCATCAAGGATTCAGATGCACTTCATCCTGCCGAGTTACTCCTATTTGCCGATAAGGAGTTCAAGGGTTATCCTGAATATGTTGAGTTCAAAACCGCTTTCCTTCGTGCAGGCTTTACAAAACCAGTGATTGAAAATAGCATGTTTTTCCACACTACCTATATTGCAGAAAAACCGGTTGAAAAGCCGAAAAAGAAGAAGAAAAAAAGGTAAGGTATTCTTTTTAAAAATTTTTAAATAAAAAAAAAAATTAGATGGGTAGCGGTAGTAGTTCTTCTGCGATATATTCCTTTTTCTTGCCCTTTGCGCGTGATCGAGCGACTACCATGACCATTGCAACAGCACCCACCGCAACGGCTCCGATTACTACTATTATATATATCGGAAATTCTTCGATTTTAACCGAGTAATCAAAGGAAGTGCTCGTGGTAAAAAGCCCGCGCCAATCCTCAACAGTAATGGTGAAATTCACAAACGAACCTTCTGGTTGCCCTGGTATTTCTCCTCCGTATATACTCAAGTTATGAGTTCCATTCCAGAAAGATGCTACAAAATTCATAAATACATTTTGAGGAGGTCCCCCATCAACAGTATAGGTTATATAGACTCCAGGAACTAGGGAAATTCCTCCACGATCGTGTACCGTTACATTGATATATACCGCCTCTCCAGCTGGAATGTCTCCTGTCGGATAAGTTATAGTGATGATATCCGGGGGTGTCGTATCTACAGGAACAATGATCATGTCAGAAGGAAGGCTCCGATTCCCTTTTTCATCCAAAGCAACGACTCTAATGTAGTAGGTATCATCAGGTAAGGGCCCGAAAGTATAATTAGTCGCCGGGAATACAATCGTACCATTAAATGAATCCGCTTGCCCAAAAGTATAATCATACGGGGTTAATCCCGTAATATTTGTAAAGGGCGTTGTTAAACAATAAATTTCATAAGATAGTACGTCAGCTCCGAAATTTTCGTCGGTCGGACGGTTCCATGAGATGGTGAAATCTGGAGATCCTGGCGGTCCAATATAAAATGCGTTCAAATTAGTGGGGGAGCCTGGCACCACAGTATCACTGACATTTACCCACATCAAATTTGAGGGGAAACTTGTTCCATTCCATTTATCTTCGGCAACCACATAATAGGTCCAATTGCCATCCGGCACTCCATATTCGATGTAACTATAGTCATCGACTCCTACAATATAGGGCACATAATCGATGATATATGAAATGTTGGTAGAAGAATTCATGCGATAAATGTAGTATCCAGCAAGTACCACAGGGGGATTGTTTATATGCCTTGACCAATTCAAGCGAATATCGCTATTATTGGTTATATCTATGAGCTGGGTCAACGTAGGCGGATACCGAGAAATCGTTATATTTACAAAATTCGAGGGTGACCCTTCTAGGGAATTGTGATAAGGAAGCATATCCTCATCAAGTGCTGAAACATAGTAGGAATAATTTCCAATTGGAAGATCTTCCGGCTCTAACCAGAGTTGTGGGTCAGATATCTTTAGTTTGTTATCAATTAGTCCATAATCGCTCAGGTTCCCAGTCCAATCCTTCCATGATCCATTCCACCGATAGATATTATACCATGTCGTATCCGGGTCGGGCGGTGATGTGATAATGAGATAAATTTGTGATTCAGCTGTGACCCCACCCACAATTGAATCGTCTGTCATATCTGGAGGCCTAGTGTCGTTTGTCACATCATATTTGATCTCTGAGATAGGTCCTACATTACCTCTTTCATCCACCGCGATCAAATAGTAACTATAATTAGTCGGGGGATACTCTGTCAAACCCTTATCTTGATAGACGGTTGTATCACGCCCATATATTTCAGTGACTTTACTAAAGACCGTGACAGAAATGTTTCGGTATAAATTGTAATGATGTACATCCAACTCTGGATTAGCATTCCAACTGATATTCATGATATTTCCGGTCCCTTCATTTATTACTGCAAAGCCAGTAGGCGCAGAAGGCGGCGTTTTGTCCCCTTCCGTTTTGTTGAACGCATACTCGGTTGAAGATTCACCAACCTCATCCGCTACGGAAATCTTATACGTGTAATACTGATCGTCCAGAAGATTCTCTTGTGAATCAACGTAAATCTGAGTGTTGTTATTGTATTCAATATGGATTAAATTAGCTGGACTTGGAGGAAAGTATGGATTGATATCTACAACTCGGTAAATATTATAGGCATAGAAATCAGGAGGTGTTACAGCCGTCCAAGTTAGATCTATTGAGCCATCTGGCTGTGGGAGCAAATTGAACGTAATAACCGGATCTGGGCGAATTGTATCGGATGGCGCGAATGAAACTTCATTACAACCTGTTGCAGTATTATTGCTTTCATCGACGGCACGTACTTGATAATAGTAAGAAACAGTTCCAGTTCCATCAAGAGTCTCATCCAAATCATAATAATAATTTGTACCAGCCACGCTCATCACAGTATCAATTAAATTAGAACTATTGGGAGTGAAGCCAGGTGTTGTAGACCGATATATTTTAAAATAAAGGATATCAGGATTGGCAGGGGCTGACCATCTCAATCTAATATATCCACCTTGCTGGTGGGATTGGGCAAATAGGTTTGTTACATTGTCCGGAGGAGTAATGTCACCACTTGGTGAAATGATTGAAGTTAATCTTGGTGGTGATACTGTATCATACCCCACCTCGTCAAAAACTCGAATTTCATAGAAATAATATTCTGAATCGAAAAGCTGATCTTCGAAATCAATCCAACTATTCGTAGCATTATTAGCAATACTTTGCAAAAGAGTGGTTCCATTTCGCAAGATTTCATACTTGACGAAATCATCCTCTTGTGCTGCAGTCCAGTTGAGGATTAGGCTCCCTGCAACATTTGTGACATTGAAGCTACTTGGTTGGAGTGGTGGCACCGTATCTCCCGGTGTTCCGCTTTTCTGTGTTGCTGCAGGGAGGTAGTTACCGTCATCATCTACGGAAAGGACCTTGTAGTAATATTTTAGCCCATCAGTTAAGCCCGTGTCCAAAAAGTAGTTAGTAAGACGTGAAACATTGTCAACAAAATTCGCGGGACTTGGCGTAAATCCAGAAGAAATATTACTTCGGTGGACTCTATATTCCTGCATATCCCCAGCTACAACTAGATCCCACGTGATGTTTAGGGTATTGCCAGTAGGAATTACGGTCACAGTTAATATTGTGACGGCAGGAGGGGCAATACTATCCTCTGGAACTCCAGGTTTCGCAGTGGAATCGGTTCCTTCGTTGGGCACTTCATCCACGGCAGAAACTTTATACCAGTAGGTTTCTAAATTGGTTAATGCGGTATCTTGATAATGACTTACGTTGAGGTTAGTTATAAATGTCCACGTCTCGGTGGTACTATTTCGATAGAGGTAATATTCCTTAAAATCAGTCGCCACGCTAGGATTCCAGGTGAGATTCAGGATGTTGCCTTCGGGAATGACCGTAATCATGACGCCTGTTATTTGAGGTGGTGCAATAATATCAGTGGGTGTTCCATTTTGGATTGTCGAGTTATCGCCAACATTCTTGGTGGGCCCACCGTCATCTATGGCGGCAACTTTATAGAAATAGAGCGTTCCATCATTTAATTCGGTGTTAGTATAAGAATTGGTTGGACGCGTCGCTATCAAAGCCCAAGGTTCAGAGGTAGAATTTCGGTAGATCCGGTATTCAACGACATCCCCACCAAGGGCATCCCAAGTCAGTTGAAGCGTGTTACCAATACCTGGATTAACTACATTCAGATTCCCTACCTGTGGGGGTTTAACCGTATCCTGAGGCGTTCCATTCACTTCATCAGACGGGGTTCCATCATTTATGGTGGGCCATCCATCATCGAAAGCTATGATGCGGTAGTAATACGTCCCATTATCAGTCAATCCTGTATCATTAAAGAATAGATTTGGGGTGATTGCATCCTCATCACCAGGAATCACCTCGAACCCAGGCACTGTGGAACGATAAATCTTATACCCCATTACATCGGGAATGCTAACGCTGAGGTTGTCCCACTGGAGATTTAAGGCGTTTCCTTCCGGCACGACCGTGACGATAACTCCCGTCACTTGGGTGGGTGCAGCTATATCAGCTGGCGTTTCACTTATTTGTGTTACAATGGGTCCTTCAATATTGTCATCATCGACAGCTGAAACCTTAAAATAATAGGTTGTCCCGTCTTCGAGCATGGTGTTCAAATAGAAAGTATCATTACCCGAATAAACGAGGTATGGCGGTCCAGGAGTAAAGGGAGTGACGTTGCTCATATAGACATTGTAATGATCCAGATCAGGTGCTGTACTTGGATTCCATGTCAGATTGAGTGTATTCCCGGTTGGAATAACTGCAACCGCTAATCCTAATACCGCTGGAGGTGCCACTAAATCCATCGGAATTTCACTTTTTGGAGTGGAATAGGTTCCTTCGTTGGGCACTTCATCCACGGCAGAAATCATGTACCAGTAGGTTTCTAAATTGGTTAATCCGGTATCCAGATAATAATTTACCGTGCGGTTCACTAATGGTGCCCACGTCTGGGTGGTACTATTCCGATATAGATAATATTCCACAAAGTCGTCCGCCATACTAGCACCCCAGGTAATATTCAGGATGTTGCCTTCGGGAATGACCGTAATCATGACGCCTGTTATTTGAGGTGGTGCAGTTATGTCAGTGGGTGTTCCATTTTGGATTGTCGAGTTGTCGCCAACATTCAGGGTGGGTCCCCCATCATCGACAGCGGCGACCATATAGAAGTAAGTTGTACTATCATTTAATTCGGTGTTAGTATAAGAATTGATTGGACGCGTCGCTATCAAAGCCCAAGGTTCAGAGGTAGAATTTCGGTAGATCCGGTATTCAACGACATCCCCACCAAGGGCATCCCAAGTCAGTTGAAGCGTGTTACCAATACCTGGATTAACTACATTCAGATTCCCTACCTGTGGGGGTTTAACCGTATCCTGAGGCGTTCCATTCACTTCATCAGACGGGGTTCCATCATTTATGGTGGGCCATCCATCATCGAAAGCTATGATGCGGTAGTAATACGTCCCATTATCAGTCAATCCTGTATCATTAAAGAATAGATTTGGGGTGATTGCATCCTCATCACCAGGAATCACCTCGAACCCAGGCACTGTGGAACGATAAATCTTATACCCCATTACATCGGGAATGCTAACGCTGAGGTTGTCCCACTGGAGATTTAAGGCGTTTCCTTCCGGCACGACCGTGACGATAACTCCCGTCACTTGGGTGGGTGCAGCTATATCAGCTGGCGTTTCACTTATTTGTGTTACAATGGGTCCTTCAATATTGTCATCATCGACAGCTGAAACCTTAAAATAATAGGTTGTCCCGTCTTCGAGCATGGTGTTCAAATAGAAAGTATCATTACCCGAATAAACGAGGTATGGCGGTCCAGGAGTAAAGGGAGTGACGTTGCTCATATAGACATTGTAATGATCCAGATCAGGTGCTGTACTTGGATTCCATGTCAGATTGAGTGTATTCCCGGTTGGAATAACTGCAACCGCTAATCCTAATACCGCTGGAGGTGCCACTAAATCCATCGGAATTTCACTTTTTGGAGTGGAATAGGTTCCTTCGTTGGGCACTTCATCCACGGCAGAAATCATGTACCAGTAGGTTTCTAAATTGGTTAATCCGGTATCCAGATAATAATTTACCGTGCGGTTCACTAATGGTGCCCACGTCTGGGTGGTACTATTCCGATATAGATAATATTCCACAAAGTCGTCCGCCATACTAGCACCCCAGGTAATATTCAGGATGTTGCCTTCGGGAATGACCGTAATCATGACGCCTGTTATTTGAGGTGGTGCAGTTATGTCAGTGGGTGTTCCATTTTGGATTGTCGAGTTGTCGCCAACATTCAGGGTGGGTCCCCCATCATCGACAGCGGCGACCATATAGAAGTAAGTTGTACTATCATTTAATCCTAGGTCAGTATAAGAATTGGTCTTAATATCTGTCGCTATCAAAGCCCACGACTCAGTGGTCGAATTTCGATATACGAGATAATAATCCAAATCAGGTGCCGGGCTCGTATCCCACGTCAGTTGAAGCGTGTTACCGATACCTGGATTACTCACAATCAGATTCGCTACCGGCGGGGGTTCAACCGTATCTATCGGAGTTCCGTTCACTTCATCAGATATATGTCCTTCAACATCATCAGATGAAACGCCAGTGATCCGGTAATAATAGGTAGTATTATCTATTAATCCCGCCGAATCATAGGTTTCATTCGAGCTCACGGTTTTTATTATCTTAATAACTGTTGGAGTGAATCCCTCTACTGTATCTCGATAAATATTATACGTGGCAGCTCCGGAAACATTATCCCACGTGAGATACAGCGTTTCTCCCGTGGTTATAACAGTGACATTGATATTTACTGGTTTGTCCAACAGAGCCCCTCCTGGCACTCCCGATTTTTGACTGGAATATGGCCCTTCAAGGCCTGCTATATCCTCTGCTGACACGCGATAATAATACTTTTGTAGATAAGTTAATCCCGTATCATTGTAATACGGTGTAGTAGTAGTATTAACTTTATTACCCGGACCGGGGCTAAAGCCTCTTAAAGTGCTTCGATAAATGTTGTAATATTTCAAATCGGGTTCCGTATTAGCAGTCCAATTTAGTAATAGGGATGTATTACTCGAGCTAGTAACAATTAATCCAGTTACTTTTGCTGGTGGTAGAACGTTTGTAGATATACCTCCCCATTCCGTTGAATTGAGCCCCTCATTGGGGACTTCATCAATAGCCGCAACTTTATAGTAATATGTTACACTGTCTGTAACATTTGTATCTTGATAGGTTGAAGTAATACCCACTGTCATAAGCAATTTATAAGAGCTTGTTAGATTCCGTCTATAAATTCTATATCCATTAAGATCTGGTTCGGTATTTGCTGTCCAAGAAAGAACAAGGGTTTTTCCAGTTGTCGGATTCGATATCGTTAAATCAGTTACTTGTGAAGGCGGTGTAGAATCTTGGGGCATTTCAGAAGTGCTAGTGGAATTGGGACCAGGATTAAACACTTCATCATAGGCGGAAATTTTGTAAACATAGGTGTAATCATCCAATAATCCCGTATCGTTATACCAATTTTGAGGATGAATTATATTTGCAATGAGACTATCATTTTGGTAGATCCAGTATCCCAGGACATCCCCGCCAAGGGCATTCCAAGAGATATCCAGCTTATTTCCCACGGGATCTACAAGAATCGCCACGCCCATGACTTGAGCTGGTGGTTCCGTGTCCTGGGGCGTCTCTGAAAAAGGGGTTGAGTTAACTCCATAATTGATAGCGGGCCATCCATCATCGTAAGCCGAGATCTTGTATAAGTAGGTTTTCCCATCGACCAGCCCGGTATCGTTGTAGTAATTATCGG
>JABXJT010000195.1 GCA_013375455.1 Candidatus Helarchaeota archaeon
ATCACTGGCACTTATGCGAGTTTATGGCGGTAAGGAACTCGGTTGGTTAGCGAGCAGTTATGAAAAGCTATTCCGCGGTATCCCAATCCTAGTCCTGATCTTCATATTTGCATTGGGAATACCGGGTTTGTTTTGGTATCTGGAACCACTTGATAGACCTCTTGCTGGTGTATTTTTGGCACTTGGTCTTCGTAGTGGGGCCTACCAGTCTCAAATTTTTCGTGGGGCTATTTTATCAGTGAATCCAGGGCAGATGGAGGCTGCTCGTGCGCTGGGGATGAACCGATTCCAAGCTTTCCGACATGTTGTTTTTCCTCAAGCATTACGACTATCTGTTCCTAGTTGGTCTAATGAGTATGCGGTAGTCATCAAAGATTCATCTTTCGCATATGCGGTTGGAATTGGTGAGATGACGAAAGCTGGTTTAGACATCTCTGGAAACTTCCCTGAGCTTTGGGCCCTTACAATGGGAGTGGTCGCAATTCTATACTTTTTGTTTACATATCCAGTAACTAGAATATTTGGTGAACGACAAACCAAGAAACTTGGAAAGTTAGGAATGGGGGGTGGTTAGATATGGTTGAACCTGTACTGCGTATAATTGATGTGTGGAAATCATATGAGGATTTGCGCGTCCTTAAGGGAGTATCATTCGAGTTAGCGGAACGAGAGGTTAAAGTCATTTTTGGACCGAGTGGCTCTGGTAAAAGTACATTACTTCGCTGCATCAATATGTTGAGTCCCCCTGATAAAGGTAAGGTGTTTCTTTCTGGACAGAATTTGATGGCATCTGGAGTCGATCTCAATATAATACGATCGAAGATCGGGATAGTATTCCAACATTTTAACTTATTTGCTCATCTCAAAGCGATTGATAACGTTAGTCTCGGACTTCGCCGAGTGAAGGGATTGGAAAAGGAGGAAGCTCACGCAAAGGCATTAGAGACTTTAAAGCGTGTTAAAATGGTGGAATGGGCTGATCATTATCCTGCAGAACTGTCAGGTGGCCAACAACAACGCGTGGGCATTGCACGTGCCTTGGCCATGGAGCCTGATGTAATCTTATTTGACGAACCCACCTCTGCTTTGGATCCTGAACTGATCGGCGAAGTGCTTCAAGTGATGTTGGACATTGCTAAAGCGGGCACCACAATGGTAGTCATTACTCATGAAATGGGATTTGCCAGTGCAGTTGCATCAGAAATGATCTTTCTCGATGGAGGAGTTATTATAGAACAAGGATCTCCCAAAAATATCTTAACATCACCCAAATCAGATCGAGTAAAGAACTTCCTAGAACAGATCGATATTTTATATGGACGTCATGAAGAACTTTTAAAGTTACCAGACGAGGAGGGAACTAAATGATATTTCAAGCTCTTCCTGAACAGATAGAGGACTTTCTTC
>JABXJT010000117.1 GCA_013375455.1 Candidatus Helarchaeota archaeon
TTCTATTTTGGAGAATCTCTAAAAAAACAAATACATCCTTACTAGAGAAGTTCAAAGTGCCGTTCCAAGGGTCTCGAGGACAACTCTTAAGACATATCATATTAGGAATCATCTTAGCCGCGATATTGTATGTAATACTATATCTTTCGTTTGGTTTGAATTATATTGGAATGGTTCCCTCAATCTACAGGTTACCATGGCTTCCGATATATTTTGCTGCCATATTACTCTCAATGCTAATTCTCAGTCTGCTATTTCAATTAGCAATCCAACCGAAATTCCAAAACGGATTGAAAGGGGTCATCAAAACAGCTTTGTTGTATTATGCATACATGTTATTGTTTTTAATAGCATTCATAATCGTTCCTTGCATCATTGCTGATTGGTACTTCATGATAATGATTATCGTAATAGCCGTTCCAATCCTATTTCTGATTGCGTTTGTTTCAGCTTTTCTATACCATAAAACAGGAAATATAATAGCTGGCACGATCATGAATACTGTTTTTATGACCTTTCTAGTTTGTACATCGTCCCCACTGATGAGCTTAGACTATCTACTTGCATTATCTCCCTTTGGAATTTTCTAAAACTCTCTTTTTATTTTTTTATGTACTTAGCAGAAAAATCATCAATAGTCCGAATCATGCTGAGCCACGATTCAACCCTTGTTTTAGAGATAATGGAGTTGTCGGTTCCCGGGAGAAATCCATGAAGCCCGCCGCGCTTCAAAAAGCCTTTGAGATGCTTATAAACGAGCCGCCTGACTTTCGCTGGACCATAATATTGAAACCATGTCGTGTCCATTGACCCAAATAATGTCAATCGATCTTGGATGTGCTCCTTTAATTCATAAACATTATTCGCCTTCATCTCAACGGAGTGCCAGCCATCTAATCCTGACCCAATAATACAATCATCTAAAAACTCCCAAGCTTCTTCATCGGGATCCCCTGGTCGAGTAGTTTTAAATCGCCCGTCGCTATGCATTACAATCTTAACCCCCTTGGAATGGGCGTGCTTCGTCAATTCCGAATATAATGGTTTGAAAACCTTCTTATAGACGTGCGTTCTGAAGTAAGGTCCGTGGGAATCAGCTTGGTCATCACCGAGCACGATTGCAGGGAGCCCAAGTTTGGCGCAGTAATCGACATGTTTCATCAAGAACTTGGTCCTTTTCTTCAAATAAGTCAGATATTTACCCGGCCCCTCCTTCATTCGATATTCTTTATAGACATTTTGGAACATGAGACGCATCTTTTGAAGGGAAAACACCTGTAACCACCCGGACATTAACCCTCGTATAAATAACATCGGTGTGATGGCCTCTGGTAAAAGTTTCCCTCCAATTTTCTGATCCAGGGCATTTTCAACAGCCCCATAAAATCGTTCAAAATCGAACGTCTTCATGAAATTGGTGTAATATTGCATCATCCATTCGCCGGTCTCATCTTCACGAATCAATTCCACTTCAATCATATCAGCCGTGTTGAGATCAAGGTCCCAAACTTTCCCATCAGCTAATACTATGCCTTCCTCACCGTTATCTTTTCTAACTTTTTTCCCTATAAAGTCTAAAAACAAGGGATAAGGGATTCCCCATCCATCGTATCCTAACCTAATTGGAACCTTAAAGATCGTGCGAAAAATCTTTTCAAAACTATCTTCGGACCGTGATAGGTTTACAAAATTGGTGAGCAAGCGTTTTGGGAAAATTTTTAGGACTTTATTTGGTTTGAATTGCTTGGATTCAATCCCGAGGTTAAAATATTTTAAATACGCTACCATTTCTTGAATTAAATTCAGAGAACGAAGGGCTTTTTTTATACCGGAAGGTATTAAATAGTAACGGGCAATCATTTTAGTCAGGGGCAGTGTAACTGCTCCAATCTCAAACTTTGGTAAGCGATCGATTGGCTCCTCCTTATTTAAAGCCGCAGTAATTCTCTCCTGAGGGGTAACCATTAAAAACACTTCCTGAGTACAATTATTATTAGTGAGAAAATCCTTAAAAATACTAAAGGTGGCATCAATTGGCTCGCGTGGCTCTAGTTCGCGGTAACGATCCCTACGAAACGACATTAGAGGCGCTCAAGCTAATTGCGGATGATATTCAAATTTCAAAATCACCGATCCTTCTTAAACCGAATTTATTAATGACCAAGAGAGATCCATTAGTCGTTACAAACCCTGAGGTATGTGTAGCAGTTGCGGATTTTTTAAATGAAAGCAAGCATATAAATGATATTTTACTAGGAGAAGGCACTACAGGAGGAACCCCCCCCGAAACCTTCCAATCAATGCGAAATAATGGCTATTTATCTTATTTAGATCGCTGGGAACCATACGATTTATCAAAAGACTTTCCTAAAAAATGGTTCCCTATCTTCAGCCAAAATCCCTCCCTCAAATTGGAATTGGGGATTGCTAAAACTGTTTTTGATTGCCCGTATATCGTCAGCATTCCGAAATTCAAAACACATGATGTTCTTGGCTTAACTCTTTCGTTAAAGAATTTTATGGGCACACTCACCACCGTCCGTGATACAATAATGAAGCAAATTATAGCAAGAGAAACGCCTAATGTTTGTGCTTATATGCATGGATTTGGTAATACAAAGCCGGATAAGTTATCTGATGAACAAAACACTGGGCTTTCAAAAGTAGCGCTTGCAATCAATCTTGACCGTCTCGCTCGGACAATACAACCTTCCCTGGCGGTCATAGATGGAATCGAAGCGATGGAGGGTGAGGGACCAAGTCAAGGCACGCGAAAAAATCTAAAATTAATTATCGCTAGTACCGATTTCATTGCAGCTGACACGGTAGCTACTCACATTGCAGGGATGGATCCTCTGCATTTTCAGTACATACACCAAGCAGGCTTGATGGGACTAGGAGAGCATCGTCTAAACCATATCACAATTTTAGGAGAATCCTTAGATTCAGCTGTCTCCCCTTTAAATCCTCATCATCTATATTCTCGCGCCAAATTCACTGAAGATCAAATATCTACTTTAAGAAAGAATCTGACTTAAAATCAACTATTTTAACTTTCTTATCACCAAAGCTTTTAAAAAAAGAAGAAAACACTTTAGATTAAAAATTTATAAATTTTCTAACTATAATAAAAAATACTAAATTGAAAAAATAATTTGAGGTAATAATTATGCCCTTTAAAGAAGATGACGCAGTGGAAGTGGCCTATTCGGTAGATGAAGCTGAAAAATTTGATAATAAATATCCAAATTGTGTCGTCGATGTAATTAAAATGAAGCCAAAGGACACTGAAGCCTGGCTTAAAAAACACCCTAAGGCTGATGTTGGGAAAGACAAGAAAGGAAACCCACCGAAAAATCTATGGTCCGTTGAGTTCGCCGCTTTGGAAAAGGAAAAATTAATCCTTATTCTTAGTCCAATAACAAAAAAAGTGGTCGATATTCAAACGGAAAAACTGGAACCTGAACCGGAGGAAGAAGACGAAGACAAAGAATAATTTTACCTTTTTTCTTTATTCAATTCCCTTTTTTCATCTAAATTTTCTGCCTAGACACTTTTCTACATTTAATTCGTTTTTAATAGAATAAGTAACTTATACTCTTTTCCATTCAGGTCTATTGGGATCGTTTCTAATTCCCGCCCAAGGCTCGCACTTCTTTGAAAAATGTCTTCTTCCAATAGATCCTCTGGTTTGATGGTTATCCGTCTCTTCTCCCCTTTTTTCTCGCCTTTAATGAAAGTTGGGAGTTGCTTTTTGATCAATTCGATATCTTCTTTTATTTTCTTATTCAAAATTTCCATAATCTTAGGACGTGCTTCTTTTGCAACCCGCAAGCCTTCATCAGTAAATGCCCTATGAACAAAGGTAGGTCGGACAAATTCTTTTTTCTGCGCTTCAGTCTTTGGTTTCTGATTCTTCTTTTTCTTTTGTTTTGGGGGCGCGCTTGGCACTGCTGGAATCTCCTCTTCCACATACAAGATGAATTCCTGATACACGGACGTGAATTGGGATATGAAATCATCGACTAGATTTTCGAGTTCTCCACGAATTTCGACATTGGAGTAATCCTCGAGGTGATCAACTAAGTAATTCACCTTTCTTGATAGCTCCATCCGGAGAGAACTTTTCGCAACTTCGAGATTCTCGTTTAACTTCGAAAAGAACGCATCTAACGACATGCAGATTCACTCTTCTTGAACGCACCAAATTTTAATACATAATGGCGCTTTCGATTATTCAACTGATTAATTTATTAGGAAATTAAGTCTATAAGAAATTGTTCAATCAGTACTACCGGGGTAATATTATGGTCCTTAAAATTCTCTTATTGGGTTTAAACAGCGCCGGAAAGACGACGTTGATCAGGCACGTATTAGAAGGTAAAGAGTTCGAGGAGCTTGAAAATCTTCCCCCGACCGAAGGCGTGAAGACCGACGAATACCGTTACCGGCGCCTGGTCGAGATCTCTGTTTTCGATTGCGGGGGGCAGAGACAATTTTTAGAAGGCTATTTCACGGAACGCATGGAACGCACAATTTTTTCCAACGTTCGGGTTTTCTTTTGGGTAACTGATGTTGGTGACAGAGATAAACTAAACCAATCACGCTTTTGGTTTAAACAAGCATTCAATTCGCTTAAAAAATTTTCACCCGATGCCAAAATTATCGTTCTTGCACACAAGTACGATTTGAAGGACAAAATTTCAAAAGATGACTTAAAAAAATATTTTAAAGATAAAGATCCACTTCAGGGGGTTTCGTTCTATACTTCTTCCGTTAAGACCAAGGCGGCTCGGCGAATTCTCTGCAATGTACTTAATAAACTGATTGAGAAAACTGAGACAGTTCGCATGAAGAATATACAAAATATTTTAAATAAACTAACCAAGAGGCACGATGCCAAGGTAATCATGCTCATAAATAAGGATGATGGTCTCGAAATAGCATCGTCAATCAGTCCCGAATTAGAAACAAAAATTATTACCAAAGAGGCGACCGAATTTCTCCAATATCTCAGCATTAAAACTCTCATTTATCCACTCAGTATGGCGCAAGAATTAGTCCAAGAATTCAGGAAAAACAAATTTCTCAAATCCAAGTCGCTTAACACTACCATTTACAAATTCGACGAAGAGTATTTGATCTTGAAAGATATCCATAAGTTTGTCTCTCTGTTCGTTGCAATTTCTATTCCAAATTTACGTTCCCTCGATAAGTTTGAGCAAGACATTGCTAAAATCACCCCGAATTTACTAGAAATTTTAAAACTCAAATGAATTTTCACTTTTGATGGAGACTATGCCTAAGATTGAGATCGAACCCATCGCTGCTGAAAGCTTCGGTGTTCGCTCAATGGCGACTCATATAAAAACCCCGGATATTTCAATTGTAATCGATCCCGGCTGTTCATTAGGGCAACGAATGCGATTGGACCCCCATCCGAAGGAATATGAAGCTCTCTTTCAAGCTAATCAGCGATTGGTTGATGCTTGCGCAAAGGCGGACGTATTAACTATTTCTCATTTTCATTACGATCACCTGAAACCAACATTCACTGACTATCGGTTCATCCTCTCCAATCGTGAACTGGCAGAAACCCTTTACACCGATAAAATTATCTTAGCAAAAGATTTCCGCGAAAATATTAACAACAGCCAACGGCGACGGGGGTATTTCTTCAATAAATTTTCAAAAAAACACGTCAGAGAGATAGTATGGGCTGATGGACAGCGGTTTGACTATGGAAATACCGTGATTCAGATTTCGAAACCCCTTTCACACGGTGAACACGATTCCAAACAAGGGTTTGTAGTGCCTTGCTCAGTTCGATATGAGGACGAAGTCTTCGTTCATGCCACGGTACAAGGCCCCATCGTCCCTGCGTCATTAATACACCTCACTTCCATGAACCCAAGCACGATTTATATAGGAGGACCCCCTCTCTATTTACGAGGATTCCGGATCCTCGAAACGACCTTGGATCTTGCACGAGCCAATATGATTGAACTCGTAAAAAAGGTGCCAAAAACCATCGTGGATCATCATCTCCTGCGTGATCCGAATTGGAAGGAATGGTTAACCCCTGTTTCTCTCGAAGCTGCGAAAGAAAATCATTGGATCGGAACCGCAGCCGATTTCTCCCAGAAACCTACTGTGCTTCTAGAGGCTATCCGGAAAAAGCTCTATGCTGAAGAACCACCTTCAGAGGAATTCATTACCTGGAGTAAAAAATCTGAAAAGTATAAAAAAGAAACCATTCCCCCCACGCTCCATGCTATTTTCTGAGGGACTCTATTAATGAACTCTGTATCCGACGCGTTGGCTGCAGTTTTAGCTGATCACCAAATAATATATTATGCCTTTTTACTATAGTACAGAGAGAGAAACTCGAGGACCTTAAATGCTTAAGAACGTGCTTATTTTCTGGAGTCACGGGAACCTCTTATTCTCACAGGCCTATGGAGATTTAAAAAATGATCCCCATCTCGTTTCCGGTTTCCTCTCAGCAGTTGCGAGTTTTGCCAGGGAACTGGGTGAAAAGGAGATCCGGTCCATTCAAATGCAACCTCACAAAGTTTTTATGAGTCTTCGCCAAGATTTATGTTTTACTATTTTTCTTGATGAAGATGATGATGAAATGCAAGGAAAACTCATCTTGGAGAGCC
The DNA here is from genome assembly GCA_013375455.1 of Candidatus Helarchaeota archaeon. Next base: position 6,666 of record JABXJT010000117.1, read on the forward strand.
TCATTAATTCGTTTTTGGCATTATATGGCTCGAAATTGGATCCAACAAAGCCTACAGATCTCTCCATCTTCAGACCGTTTGGAGAAGTTCTTGATGATTTGTACATCGTGAAAAATGTTCATGAACTGATAGAATCCACGAATAAAATACTGTCAATCCCCGAAATTCAAAAGCGATATGAGAAAAAATTTGGTGACATCTCTCTCACGAAATGCTGGCAAAGTCTTAACTTTTTGGTTAGAAATGATGCCATTGTCGAAGTTACGAAGGATTACGAAATTCGGTACCGCAAGAAAGGCGAACTCTTGAAAGGCTTGGGTCTAAAATTTAAAAAATAAGGTAATTTATGATCAACAAATGAAAATTTAAAAAAAACTTAGTCTTAGTATTCTTGATTAAATTCTTAGTTGGCGATTTTCCTATGAAAAACGTATATAATTCCGTTCTGGAACTCGTTGGGCGCACTCCAATGGTCCGCATCAACAAAATTAACTCCAATGAAAAGGTAACCGTTTATGCCAAACTGGAAAAATACAATCCGGGAGGCTCTGTTAAAGATCGCATTGCCTTATATATGATAGGACAAGCGGAAAGAGAAGGACTCCTGTCTAAAGGCAAGACGGTCATTATAGAACCTAGTTCTGGAAATACAGGAATTGGCTTGGCCTTAATATGTGCTCAAAAAGGATATCCCCTCGAGATTGTGATGCCAGAAACTATGACAATGGAGCGCAGAAGAATGCTCTTGGCTTATGGAGCGAAGATCATCCTCACGGAAGGTAGTAAAGGGATGGATGGCGCTGAAGATCACTGCAATAAGATTGTCGAGGAAAATCCTGACAAATATTTCCGCCCTAATCAATTTGCAAATAAATATAATGTCCTTGCTCACTACGAAACCACTGGAAAAGAGATTTTAGAAGATACGGACGGAAAAATAACCCATTTTGTGGCTGGTATTGGGACGTCCGGAACAATTATGGGTGTTTCCAAGCGACTGAAGGAGTTTAATCCAGCTATCAAAGTAATTGGAGTCGAACCCTACCCAAAATCTAAAATACAGGGATTGAAGAATCTCGATGTCCAATACGTGCCCAAAATCTATGATCCATCCAAGTTTGATGAAAAAGTCAAAGTTGCAGATGAAGACGCCTTTGAAATGGCCCGCCGCTTAACATTACAGGAAGGCATTTTCAGTGGTATCAGTTCGGGGGCTGCAATGCACGTCGCTATCGAAGAAGTAAAAACGCTTGATTCAGGTGTTATGGTCGTTATTTTACCGGATGGTGGTGAGAAATATACCACGACTCAATTATATGCTCCAAAAGCATGTCTTGAATGCGCAAAAAAATGTCAGATCCAAACCTCCCTAACTGATGAGTACATCGCTAGCATGGAGCCCTTCCTTTAATTCTTTCCCGAACCTTTCTGAAAAAACATCTAGCTCTTGAAATATGCATTTTGCAAATGTTTATATATTCTCTTTAATGTTCATAAAGTGAGAGTCGATTTAATATGTTAAAACTAAAAGAACTTACGGACCCTCCAGACCTACGAAGTCCGCTCGTGTTAATTGGAATGCCCGGAATCGCGTTAGTCGGAAAGCTTGCTACCCTGAGCGTGATTAGCAGCCTCAAATGTGATCTCTATGCTGAAATCTATTATCACGATTTTCCACCTCACGTGATCATTAACCAAGCTAAGATTAAGATGCCTAAGATCGTGATCCATACACATAAGCTTCCTGAATCCTATGAACATGATTTGATTGTCATCACGGGTGATTATCAACCCACTTCTTCTCTGGGAATTTATGCCTTATCTGATTTCATTTGCAAGCTTTGCAAGAAATTCGATGTCCATCTAATTGTAAGTATGGGCGCATTTGTCCCTGAGTCAATGGGTAGCAAGAGAAATGTCTATGTTTCTTCGACTCAGAAAAAGTGGGTCGATTTTTTCCTGGAATCGTCCACTAAAACCACCGTCGTTTTGAAGGGGGGTTATATTAGCGGTGCAAATGGGATCATTCCCGCTTGGTCCGCCATTCACTATGATATTCCAGGTGCATGCATCCTGGCCGACGCCATGCCTTTGTTGCAGATCGATCCTGCAGCTAGTAAAGAGTTAGTTCGCGTATTAAACGCATTATTTGAACTGAAAGTAGATGAGGCCCTATTGGATCAGCGGATTGAAGAAATTGAATCAATGACAAGTGAGTTCCTCGAGAGGATACAAAGACAACGCGAGGATAAACAAAGACCACAACCATACATTGGATGATTTATATCATAATATGATGGAACCACCGTCCTAGAATGGTGATTTTCATCAGGATCCCACGATATATGACCACATAATATGGAAAATTGGTGTGAGAAAAAAGAGGACCAAGAAAATAATACCACAAATTCCGACAACAAAGCTTCTTTTATCAGCAGCATGCCCGCGATCTAACCCTAAACAGACCAATATACCACTAAAAATGCTTATTAGGGCTAATTCTGGTCTTTGAAAATCAGGAAATCCCCCTAAAAATGCGATGCTACTCGGATCACCAATCAATTCAATAGACAACCTAATAAATAGGAGTATAAAGAAAAAGAAAAGGAATCCACTCGTTAATTTTAAAGTTCTATCTTTTTTCGCAACGATAACAAAGATAAATACTCCTATCACGAGCATGAACCCAAAAGAGAAGATTTCATAATTTAAATACAATACCCAAAACATTGCAAAAAAGGATAGTAACATTAATAAATTCCGAGAAAGCGTGCTTCCATCCGCAAAAAACCCTTCTTTTTCGATAAATAGCTCTTTCGGTAAAAGGGGGCGAGTCGGCGCGCTGGTTGGTTGAGGAGTTGGCTCACTAAACGGAATTCCAGAGGTTTCTTCTTCTCGACTAATACTATCATAAAGCGATTTCATGATATTTGATCGAGCACCCCAATCGGATATTAATTGTTCCGTAGAATCTCCTAACAGGCTTTTATCAAATTCATCACTATCTCCCGAGAACATAACTAACGCATATAAAATCGAGCCGCCACGCGCTTCAGCATCAGAGATCGAGAATCTCTTCGCTAAACAATGGACTCCTGAAAGAGAAAACCCCTGAAAATCAACTTGAGTGCCAAAGCCAATGGCATTTCTCGCAATTTCTTTAAAAAGTTCCATATTTTTGCGCTTTCGCACCTGTGAAGGGACCACCTTGACCGGCACATAACCCCGTTCTTCATCAAATTTACAAAGCAGAACTCCCTTCACGGTTTTTTCCCTCAATTTTTCGCAGTATCTAGATTCTCACTCACTTACGCCTTTTATTTCAGAATAATTATTAAGTTTTCTCAGGATTTCTAAGTAAATTTGTCGAGGGACTTTAAAAATTCTTACTCTTATCCTTATTATACACTCATAAAAATGCATTTAAGAATTCAGAAACCTTGTCTGCCATGTTCTTTTCTTGCCCAACCCAAAAATGGTCAGTATCAAAAAAATATAATTCTTTTGGGTCCTTTAATTGTTCAAATAAACGTTCAATTTTTTCTTGAGGGGCAAAAGAATCATGAGACCCGACAATCATCAACTTTGGTTTATCACATTCTCGTAAATAATTGTAATTCCAGAGTCCAACTGGGCAGCTAATTCCCACAACTAGTTTTATATCCGGATTTTTATAAGTGACTGGCAATCCTACATAAGAACCCCACGAATAACCAATAAAAGCAATCCTACTCTGATCTACTGTTTTATTCGACTTTAAATATTCAATGGCTGCTTCAACGTCTTTTCCTTCTTCCTTTCCTCCAGAGGAATGTCCCTCCGACCTTCCCACACCCCGGCAATTGAATTTCAGGGCAATCATCGTTTTCTCAAGTTTTTCACAAACTTCATCGACCACGTTATTATACATGCTCCCCCCAAATTGAGGATGTGGATGTAAAACGATTGCAGCTGGAAAATTTCCTTGTCCCTCAGGGGCGTACAACACCCCTTCTAACTTCAATCCTTCAGATTGAAAAATTATGTCCTGTCTCATTTAGATTCCTTTACTTGGATTCTTCGGATTCAGGAGGGGCATCCTTTTTTTCTTCTGTTGGTTGCTCTTCCTTCTTGAGGAGTTCTTCTACTATCTTTTTTCTCTCCTCTTCAGATAAGCTCTCCATGGCGGCTTGGGATTGCTTTTGGAAGAATTGGAGATTGAGTTGCATGATCAAAGGAAGCGATGAACTGGTGCGAGTACGGCAATCATAATCGAGTTTTGCTTGCCTGCGCATTTCTTTAAGTGCTTCTTTCGTCATTTTTCCTTGGCCAAGCCCTTCACAATCTTTATCCATTATATAGAAATTGGTTCCGTTAAAA
>JABXJT010000118.1:0-9271 GCA_013375455.1 Candidatus Helarchaeota archaeon
TTTACTTGGATATCGATCACGAAACGCCTTATGAGGAACAAATCGATGAATCCAAGATCATCTCTACTGGAATTGGATTGAATACGAAAATCAGGAAATAATAAATGGGGGAATATAGATAATAAACGGTTTAAATTCATCCGATCGATTTTGTTAACTCTTTAGGGGGACTTTTAGGTCCCGTCGGGGATTTCTTCGGAGGTGCTGGTGTTCTGGAGGTTCTTGACCGCATCAGGATTCCATGAACTATAATAGCGACAGCCACAAGGGTCCCAGCGATCGTGCATCCTACGATGATGGGCACAGTATAATCAATTGTTACGGACTCTATGGGATAACTGTCGGGGTTCATAGGATCGGTCCCTGCAATGATCTCGGCTCTATCGAAATAGCCATCATCATCAGAATCCGAATCGTTCGCCTTGGTATTGTATAAATACTCCTCACAATTCTTAAGACCATCATTATCTAAATCGAAAATGGCATCGTGGTAGTCTAATGGATTCAATCCAAATGGAATCTCCCATCCATCAGGCATCCAGTCATCGTCCGTATCGAAGTCATTTGCATCAGTGTTATAGAAATTTATTTCTAGGCCATCGGTGATCCCATCCGCATCAGTGTCCGGATTGGTCGCGTTCGTGAGATAAATCAAAACCTCAGCAGAATCATTGAGCCCATCGGCATCGGTGTCCGGGTTAGTCGCGTTCGTGATGTAAATGAAGAGTTCGGCAGAATCGTTGAGCGCATCCCCATCAGTATCGGGATTGGTCGCGTTCGTGAGATAAATGAATAATTCAGCGGAATCGTTGAGCGCATCCCCATCAGTATCGGGATTGGTCGCGTTCGTGATGTAAATGAATAATTCAGCGGAATCGTTGAGCGTATCTCCATCGGTGTCCGGATTTATCGCATTTGTATAATAAATATACACTTCAGCAGTATCATTGAGTCCATCAGCGTCAGTATCTGCCAAAGTTGTATTTGTTCCAGTAATGCAAGTTTCGTAATCATCAGACATTTTATCTCCATCGGTGTCCTTAAAATCTGATAATATTATATATTCCAAAAAGCTTTCAGATGCCACGAGGTGATGCCCATCACCGGAGAGTGCTACTCTCCAAATCGCATCGCACTGGTAGGTCCAGAGCGGGGTGGAACTGTTCCTTCGGAACAAAAACAAATGATCATCAGGAACCCCTCCACTACTGCCCGCCGCGATATACCCCCCATCACCTGAGATCGCCACGCTCTCAACAACATTGCCAGTCGGGAAGTTCCAGAGTGGGGTCGAATCATTGCGCTGAAACAGATACACGCGTCCATTCCAACTACCTGCCGCGATGAACCCCCCATCGTTCGAGATCGCCACGCTACAAACATCACCCCCAGTCGTGCAGTTCCAGAGTGGGGTGGAACTGTTGCGTTGAAACAGATACAGCTTATTATCACTACTGCCCGCCGCGATGTACGCCCCATCGTTTGAGATCACCACGCTTAAAACATCACCCCCAGTCGTGTAGTTCCAGAGCGGGGTGGAACTGTTGCGTCGAGACAGATACACCTTATTATCATAACTACCCGCTGCGACGTACTCCCCATCGCCGGAGATCGCCACGGTCATTAAGTAATCCCCAGTCGTGTAATTCCAGAGTGGAGTCGTCAGTGGGCTTGATCGCGAAAACAGATACACCTTACTACCATAATCAACCGCTGCGATGTACTCCCCATCGCCGGAGATCGCCACATCAAGAACCCAATGGCTGGTTGGGAAAGTCTTAATCGGACCCCCACCAGAGCGGTGAAATAGATACGTGTTGTTATCGAAACTGCCTGCCGCGATGTACTCCCCATCGCTGGAGATCGCCACGCTCGTTGCGATCCCCCCAGTCAGGTAGCTCCAGAACGGGGTGGAATTTGTGCTCTGAAATAGATGTATTCTACCATTACCCCTACTAACCGCGAAGTACGCTCCATCATTGGAAATACTCAATCTGTTAGTCGACGACAATGGGATGGTCCAGTTCCAATAATAGGTTGGCAGTGCCATTGTCTTAAATTTATCTTCACCCAGATCCTCAACCCCATACTGATGAGTGGGATCTATTTGTGCTAAAACATTCACAACCGATAAAATAATAATGCTCATTAAAAAAGTTGTTCTTATTTTTCTTCTAGAAACCATTTTGCTCCTCTCTTCTTCAATGGTAGGTGGTATGGGGAGAAATCCCTTAAAAATGCGGCTCTAAGTCTGCTATTTAAGCGACTTTTGCTATTAAATCAAGATAGGTATTTATTATATTTAAAATATGATTCTTATAGAAGCGGATTAACGGAATTAAGAATTCAATCAATTCTTAATCTTCCAATAAGTATAACTCGCCCCGGTCGCTATTCTCAACCGTGTGCATTTTAACCTTTTTTCCGTCAAGTTCGGACAAATTAAGATCGATTTTGGTCGCCATAAATGCGGGGATTTCATATTCGCGGGAAACAATTGCGAGGTGCGACCCAAAAGAGCCTGTGCCACATATAACTCCAGAAATACGACCTAATATTGGGGCAAGAGTGGTAGTGCCCGCCTGTTCTGCATAACAGATTTTACCTTCCGCCACCCCCTGTATAAGCTCAATGACATCTTGCACTTTCTTAATATAAACAAAAATCCCTTCCACGTCATGTTTGGTAGAAGCGCTGAATCCGTGCCCTATCAGCTTCATAGAAATCACTCCTATGCACCAATAACAAATGAATTATTTAATAATTTCTCAAATGTTAAAGTGAAGTTGGAGATTGAAAGTAAAATTTTCTCAATTTGGGGAATGTTACCATGATGGAGAAACTAAAACGATATTTAGAAGAGAAAGGCTTGAAAGTTGATGAGAAACTGTTGAAATACATTGAAAATGGGATTGAGATATCTGAAAAGGATGAATATAAGCATGATTTTGGAGAATTCCCAGCCCATCACAATGAGAGTTGGTATTTTAATTTTATAGATCGCCCGAATAATGTGTTTCTGATCACGCGGTGGTCTTTCGAGATGCATGATAAGAGATCCCTTGTCATGTTGGTATTGATTGTTAATGGAAAGTTTACCACGTATTTTAGGGATATCTCGCTTGACAGCATGCCCGACAATTGGGAATTCGATAAGCGAGTGAGATACTACTGTACCAAACCGATGCAACAGTGGAGGGTCACGTTTGAAGATAAAAAGGTGAAGCTAGATGTGACTTTTGATGCCCGGTTTCCGGTGTTTAATTATTTATCGGGGGACTATCCCATAGATGCGATTGAGGAATATGGAATTGAATTGCTTGATATGGCAGCCCAGCAACATTATGAACAGGGTATGAAAGCGACGGGAACCTTGCTGCTGAAGAAAACGGATGAAACGCGAAAGATTGATTGTTTAGGACACCGCGACCACAGCTGGGGTACGAGGGATTGGGTTGGCATTGATCGTTGGTATTGGATTTCTGCCCAATTTGAAAATAAAACCGCAAATCTTGCAAGAGTAGAGTTTGGGGGAAAAATTCTTCACAATGGGTTTATAAGCTCGAAGGACGGGAATATCGCAATAAAGAAAGTGGAAGTTACCACGAAAACCAAGGAGGACAAGACCCCTCTCTCTTCAACTTTCATTTTGACAGATGAAAATGGGAACAAACACACGATCATTTCGAATACTATTTTCACGTTACACATGCCAGTTCCCGTCAAAGAGGGCTTTACTGAGGTGTTCGAACAAATTACGACTTTTACCTTTGAGGGAAAAGAAGGGGATGGCATTACGGAATATCTGGTTTCAACACGCGCTTGAGTGATGACATGGTTTGGAAAAGTAAAATCACTACGGAAGAAGCAAACGAACTAATTAGAATAATTGAAGAAAATGTAGTTAAAGCAATAATGGGCAGGTTTATTATTGAATCTCAATTATTTCCTGTTACGGTTTATATCGGGGTGGCATGCAATCAACTCTATGACCAATCATTTCAATATAATATAATTAAAAATGTTGTTGACCATGGGGGCGACCCCCGGGAGATTGGCCGGAAAAGTAAAACAATTTGTGGCTATTTAAATGGGTTAGGTTTTCAAACCTTTGCCATGGTATATTTACATGGGCGTGCGCAATGCCTCTATGATCTTGGTGGTTCCGAACACGAGTTGGAGGAAAAGAAAGAGGAAACAAAATTCATCTTGGATTTTTTTAGATATTTCAATCCAAATTTTAGAAACGATAGAAAACTTTTGGCAGATCAAAGTGAAGACGAAAACATGCGTGTTCTCGAAGATCGTTTAATTGAAAAATTAAGAGAGGATATACTTGAACCAAGTAAGGATCAAGTTAAACAATTTAAAAGAATTGCCGCCACATTGACAACACATAACTTTCTGGATAAATGTGAATGTAGAGCTGGTATCTTTGACCATGGCCCCTATAAGTTAGATACTGGAGAATTATTAATATTTAAAGATTTTAATTTTCTTTATACTGGAGAGGAAATTTTTACAGGGCGAAAGGCGGCGTTCGAATGGTCTGAGACCAAGGCAAAATCGCCCATTCCTAATATCTCACTTGGTTATACTTTAAAAGATATGAAATCAGCTAAATACAATGATTGGGGCACTTTATTCGCGGATCCCCCTGATTTCTCCAGAAATATAACAGGCATTGGAATGTGGACCCGTGAATTATTGCCGCCAATGGAACAGGAATATCCAAACAAATTAGGTCAGATTGATCCTGTTTCTTGGGAAACTCTTGAGCAAGTGGGTAAATATTGTCAAGATGCGTTAAATGAATTATACATTAAAATGGCGGCGTGGAATTATAATCAGCGGTGCCTTGCAGGTGTCGATGTCTATACCAATTGGTTGGCGTTATTTTATGCGTTCGCGGGATTGCAGGAACAATACGATTATAAAATTCCGAAAAGGACGAAATCATACATCCCGATTTTTAAGGAGTATCCATTGGGCGTGCACCCATTCGTGAAACGATTCGTAAGAGGGAAGAAACGAATAGCTAAGGATCCATCTTATTACGCTATTCTTGAATGACCTATTATTTTATCCTATACTCTTCAATTACTTCCCAATTAAGTTCGACCCCCAGCCCAGGACCTTTCGGGATTTCAACATAGCCGCGTTTGTTTATCAAGATCGGTTCCATCAGTATCGCATCCCTCACTTCGGGGGTCCAACATGGCGGAGCATATGGATATTCGAGCCATGAACAGTTGGGAATCGCGCCTATTAATTGCAGGGTCGCTGCTATGGCAAGACCGTTATTCCAAGCGTGAGGTATGAGTTCCTTGCAGAATGCTTCACATAAACCTGCAATTTTGCGGCATTCAAGAATTCCACCTGAAAACGTAACATCTGCTTGAACTATATCATAGACATCATTCACGAGTAGATCGCGGTAAAAGAAAATATCATTCCCAATCTCCCCGCCAGCTACTGGTGTTTCGATCGTCTTCCTTAACTTCTTTATACCTTCGGTGTTCTCTTCGTGTAAAGGCTCCTCAAGCCAGGCAGCATCAATTTTATCTAAAGCTTTTCCAAATTCTATTGCAGTCTTCACGCTCCAGAAAGGTGGTAGATGCCCCCAAGCTTGATTTGCGTCCACCATTATTTCTATATCATCGCCGACGGCATCTCGGACTGCCTTGACAACTTCAATATCCTTCGAAATGTTGGTTCTCCGCGCTCTGAGTTTAATGCCCTTAAATCCCATCTCGACGGCATCTTGCGCATCTTTAACCATTTTTTTAGTGGATTTCAGCTCAGCAGTAGAGCAATATGCCTTCACTTTATCTTTAAAGCCACCCAGCAATTTATACACGGGTTGTTTGCATATCTTTCCTATCAGATCCCATAAAGCCATTTCGATAACATATGGACGCGGTCCTATTTTCGCTGCTATCCTCAATATTTTCATTATTTTCTCGACGCCGAACGGCTCGCCTATCCAGCCTAATATCAACGAAATTGGTATTTTTTCGAGAAATTGACTGATATTTTCACCCAGTGCAGTCCCAACCCCATATCCTTCGAGCCCATCTTCTGTCGTAATTTTGACGATCGGAACTGTTGAACTTGTCAGAGTGATTCCAGGAGTCCATGCTGGTTTCAAACCAGGTTTTGGTACTGGAATATCGACTACAATTTCTTCAAGATTAGTTAATCTCATGAATAAAAATATGAGAAAATCATATATTTAAGAGCATTTTAGGAAAAATTGTAATGGAAATAATTCCATTGGAGTCCTCATCATTCAATCTTAATGATATACATGGAACTGGCGATCGCAATTCCCTTTAATTCATGAGTTTTTCCGTTCCATTCCAAAGTACCACTGCAGGACGCCGGTCCGGTTATGAAAGTTGCACGTAAATTGAAGAGTTCTCTGCCTATTACCTTATAGGTGCATGGGAGGCGGGTTATCGTTAGGTCCATTTTAGTGCCCTCTTCGTCTGCTGTAAGGCGAATTTTGGTAGGATAGTCAAGGTGTGGTAATTCCGCAGTCTCAAGATTTTCAATTTTATATTCCTTAAAAGTGCCGTAATCTTCACCATTTTCCGTGAAAAAAATCATCTGTTCTTGGGGAGTATCATCGAGGTTGTAGCTAGTACCAATATTGATGCAAAGATTTTTCCCTTTACCCTCAGCGCGGGGAATACCTATCCAGAGCCACCCTTTGGTTACGAAAGGATCAATGAGACCTCTCACGTGCTCGTAATATCCATCGCCCTGGACAGGATATGCCTTGCCCTCCTCGGTGATCGTCCCATTCACTATTATGCGCGGAATAAAGTAATCATGAAGGTAAGAAGATTTGGATTTAATCACTTTCTCGCCGTTTTGCGTCACCCATTTCGGATCTGTATCGCCTTTTAACTTCAAGTCAATGATGTATTTCTTTTCGGGGCTCTCAAAGTATAAATGGTAATCTGGATGCATTCCTTTGAAGAAATTATTCTGATATTGAACATCGACACCCTTCTTACTCGCTTTAAGAGACTTGGGCTTCAAATCCATGTAGCCGATATCAATAGCATCTTCCACATCAGGCGGAAATAGCCACATGCTATTAAATTCTCGGATGCCTCGTGTCGTTAAAAAGGTGCATACGAGCGCCCAATTCGCGAACTTTGGGTGGGACTCATCAAAAATTGCGCCAACATAGTACCATTCTTGGGAATCTCTCTTATGAAAGCCTTCATCATCCTCTGTTAAGACTTGGTCATAGTTCGACATGTTAATCCCTCAGAGATTATACTAAAATTATAGGGTGTTGTATTTTAAAGAGTTATTATAACGGTAACACACTTTAATGGAGTTTGAGGAAAAAAAATAGGGGTATTTATTTGGACATCTTTGACATGATGAACTTTTTATATTCATTAAGACGGTTTAACCATTCTGTTTTAGGTTCTTTTCCGATGCCTTTTTCTTTCCCTTGATGGGGTGCTATTAGAAATTTCCCCGTTTTACCTGTGTATTTTTCGCCCATATAATCTAGGTATATTCTAAGAATAAATTTTGACTTCTTATCAATCAATTCATAAATTGCGTCAAGAGGGATCACCTGTATAGCTTTTGCGCCAGCTAACTTCCATACGGGCGTAAATGCGCCGGTCTTCGGTTTACCACGCGAATATATTTTCTTATCGGTAATTACGTATAATCCACTTGTTCTCGATCCAAGTCCTTCAAAAATGCCAATGAATTTGTATTGGATCGTTTCATCAGGGGGTATCAGGGTTTCAATTTCAGGCCAATACTTGCTCACTAACTTGGAAAACCACGGATATTCACTCATACCATCACCAACATCACTAAAAAAAATCTAACTCTATTATATCCTAATGGAGTATAAAAATGTGTCATTAACTCTAAACATTTTCTTTTTAATAATCGACGAAGTTTTGCACGGTCTTTGAATCTAATTCTGTCTCTAGAATAGTTATCCACATTGAATAATACTATTTAATTACAGAAGTAAGCTTTTTATACTACTTTAGAATCATTCATTTTCAAATGAGAAATGTAGACTCACGCTATAAAATCCTAGTTCTTGGGGACGGATTTGTGGGCAAGACAGCGATTACCATTCGCTTTTGTGACGACAAATTTGACGAAGAGTACAAAATGACTATCGGTGTTAATTTTGGTTCAAAAGATATAATTCATGAGGGGCGGATATATCAATTAATACTGTGGGATGTTGCAGGTCAGCAGAGGTTCAGTTTCTTTAGAACACAATATTATAGGGGGGCTCTTGGCATAATCCTGGTTTATGATAAAACAAATAGACTGACTTTGTATGATCTACCAAATTGGGTTGCTGAGTCCCAGGAAAATATTGGTCAAAAACCAATTGTTGTTGCTGGCAACAAGGCTGATTTACCAGGCGCGCAAGTAACATATGAAGAGGGCAAAAATTTTGCTGAATCTTTGAATGCTCCTTTTTTTGAAACATCTGCCAAAACGAATCACAATATTGGGAATATGTTCTTGTCTTTGATTGAGTTGATTAGAGGAGAAAGGATTTCGAATTCTCTTAGAATTGATTCATATGATGGTCTCGAATATGGCTTCAACTCTTTAGAACAATTGCTCGAACCTTTGAGCGCTGCAGAAATTGTTCAATATCATGAGATTGATATCATTGCTGATGCCATTATGCGTCTTAAACAAACAATTTTTAAGTCGAATCCGTATTCCTGCGTACTTGGCAACATAAGTGACTGGATTCACTATTTAGGCACCTACGGAACTCAGGGATTAATACAAGAGGACCAAAAAATTCAACTCATTAAAAGTTATAATTACTGGAAGCAGAATTATACTCAAAGTCTTCCGGATGGACAAGCAGTCACGGCTAGCTTTTTATGATAAGTTGAATGAATGCCATGAAATTCCTTTTAATAATCGAGGAAGTCTTGCACGGTCTTTGAATCTTATTCTGTCTTCTATAGTAGTTAACCACATTGAATAATACTATTTAATTTACAGCAATAATGTATGTTATCTTTTTATATATCTTCATATTCATCTATTTTCAAATGAGAGATGTAGATTCACGCTATAAAATTCTAGTTCTTGGGGACGGATTTGTAGGCAAGACAGCGATTACCATTCGCTTTTGTGACGACCAATTTGACGAAGCGTATAAAATGACTATCGGTGTTAATTTTGGTTCAAAAGATATAATTCATGAGGGGCGGATATATCAATTAATACTGTGGGA
>JABXJT010000118.1:9371-10916 GCA_013375455.1 Candidatus Helarchaeota archaeon
CGAATCCGTATTCCTGCGTACTTGGCAACATAAGTGACTGGATTCACTATTTAGGCACCTACGGAACTCAGGGATTAGCGCAACAGGATCAAAAAATTCAACTCATTGAAAGTTATAATTACTGGAAGCAGAATTATACTCAAAGTCTTCAGGATGGACAAGCAGTCACGGCTAGCTTTTTATGATAAGTTTCATGAATGCAATGAAATTCGTTAGAATTCAGTGAAACCTTTTACCGTGGATTGATCTAACCGTTTAACCAGTTCGATGACTAGTTGAACAGTGGCGTCGAAATCACTCAAGGCAAAAAATCCGACCGGACTGTGGATGTGGCGTGTTGGGACTCCCAATACGATGGAGGGAATTCCCTTTCTTGATATATGAATAGCGCCTCCATCAGTGCCTCCACTTGGTACGAGTGAGAGTTGGTATTTAATTTTACATTCCTCGGCCGTGTCTATTACGAACTCCTTCAGGGCTTGGTTTGGTATCATTGACCGATCATATGTTAAAATGGAAACTCCTCTACCCATTTTTGAAGGGGCTAAATTTGGTTTAACATCGGGAATGTCACCTGCAATTTCGACTTCACAAACGATTGCTATCTCAGGGTCAGCCAAGTGAGCCATCGTGCGTGCCCCACGAGCCCCGACTTCTTCCTGCGTGGTCGCAGCCCCAATCACGGTGTTTGGGTGCTTTATTTTTCCCTCTTTCAATCTTTTACATACCGTGGCTGCGACAAAGGCGCCGATTCTATCATCAAAAGCCTTACCCATCGCGATCTTCTTATCATATAAGATAGTAAAGTCACTGACAGGAACGATGGGGTCGCCCAACCTAATCCCGAGTTCCTGTAACTCGTCCTTAGTTCTGCATCCCACATCTATGAACATTTGCTTCATTTTAACAACTTTTTTTCGTTCTTCTTGGGGGATTAAATGAGGCGGCTTGGCTGCGATTACTCCCATGATATCGATCTTCTTCGTGCGGATGCGCACGCGTTGCCCGAGAAGAATCTGGTCAAACCACCCGCCCAAATTCGTGAATTGGATGTAGGAATCAGTGAATCCTGTAATGATGAAGCCGATCTCATCGATGTGTCCAGGAATTACAATTCGGGGGTGTTCGGCGTCACCTTTAAGGACATATAAGAGTGATCCAAGTTTATCCATCTCTATTTCATCGGCAAAAGAGTTCACGTAATTCTTTAAGAGGCTCAGAGGCTCTCGTTCAAACCCAGAGGGACCAAAGGATTCACTAAGCTGTTTAAAAAATTCGAGTTCCGAATCATTCATACCATTACGGTTTTCCTCACCCTTAAAAAATTTTTATAAATAGCATGAGTAATGTTGTACTATTGGAAAGTGTTAAAGTAATTTAAGAGAGATTGAAGTTTTATAGAGATTATTTGGTGAGGTGCGATGAGTTCAGCCCCGAAATTCGTGTTTGAGTGTTTAGAAGGTAATTGTCCCGATCGAAAGTGCTGTAACCGTTCCCCAGTGGCAGTCTATTTTGAAGATCTTAAACGCTGGAGGATGGATCAAG
>JABXJT010000119.1 GCA_013375455.1 Candidatus Helarchaeota archaeon
GGTGTCTATCGGTTCTGTAACGGTGTCTATCGGTTCTGTAACGGTGTCTATCGGTTCTGTAACTTTAGCTTCTTTATCTCTTTTTACAGCTGTTGGAATTATAAGCGGTTTAGCGAGTCTCGGGACTTCCAACCATTCTGGAAACACGGTTATTTTAGGCATTGGCTTTTTTTTAGATTTCTCAGGTTGTTCTGGGGGACTCATACAATCGATTCCATTAATTTCATTTCTTAACCTGTACATCTTTCAATTACATATATAAAAAGATAAATCCCATAAAAACAAAAGGAATACATGTTATAATGAGAGGTTTCGAAAATGCCAACAGAAGAGGCAATACCTCAGAAAGTAGAACAATTAAAAGGGATGATTGATGAAATATCGACGGAGTCCTTTCGAATTCAAGCAATGGCAGATATGCTGAAAAGTAAATTACAAAATAGAGCTGAGAATGTCATTGGATTAGTAACTGATGGAGCCCCAAATTCTTTGAATGCTGCAATATTCATTCTAACATGGAGAATACAAAGACCGTTGGACTCTAACAAGAGGTTATCTTGGATTAAAATCCCTCTACCAAAGATTTTGAGATTGACCGATGATATTATTAGCGACATTGAGTCCTTATTCACGAATACCCCACCAATTGCTGTGATAAAAGTTGATGGGGTAGAGGTGGGGCAATACCATATCGCACCAGTTAATAAATCCCTTACCTTCGACGCCACTGCTTCTTGGGATGAAGACGGGGAAATCGTAAGCTATGAATGGGATTTCGGTGATGGGACTCCGATAGCCACCCAAACAACGGTTCCCCATGTATATGAGGTGAAGGGTACTTATCGGATAATATTAACGGTAACAGATAATGGCAGTCCAGCAGAAACAGCTACGGACTGGGTCGAACTAGCAGTTTTATAGTTGATTGCCCCATTAACCCATTCTATTTTTTTCCTGTCCTGAAAAGAAAATCATTTCAATTTTCTCATTATAATTTAAAAATTATTAGAAATATTGTATAATTGTACCAGTTTTTATATTGGGAATGATTTTATGAATAATCCAGAATCACCAGAAAAAAGAAAACCCTCAAAATCAATTAGAGGGATTCCGATCCCCGAATGGTTGGACGCCCCCAAGATTTCGCTGAAAGCGCCAGTGGTCCCCCGCGGACCCATTCCCGAGTGGTTGGACGCCCCTAAGATTTCGCTGAAAGCGCCAGTGGTCCCCCGCGGACCCATTCCTGAGTGGCTGGACGCTCCCAAGATTTCAGTCACAAGTGCCAGGAGTATTTATGGCGGAATTGGTGGCGCCGTTGGTTTTACTGATCCAGACGTGGTCGAGGCACCACACCCAATCCCCGAATGGCTGGACGCCCCGAAAGTCACGCCCAGACCCAAGGTCTCGGCTACCCGCTCCATCATCACGCCCCAGCCAATTCCTGAATGGCTGGATGCCCCAAAAGTCATGCCCAGGCCCAAGGTCTCGGCTACCGGTCCCGCCATCACGCCCCAGCCAATTCCTGAATGGCTGGATGCCCCAAAAGTCATGCCCAGACCCAAGGTCTCGGCTACCGGTCCCGCCATCACGCCCCAGCCAATTCCTGAATGGCTGGACACCCCGAAAGTCACGCCCAGACCCAAGGTTTCAGCTACCCGCCCCGTCATCACGCCTAAGCCAATATCTGATTGGCTGGACGCTCCCGCGACCACACCGACCGTCCCCGGAATCTCACCCATTCCGATTCCCGAGCCACCCGAACCAGGCGCAATGCCCATTCCGATTCCCGAGCCACCCGAACCAGGCGCAATGCCCATTCCGATTCCCGAGCCACCCGAACCAGCTGCAAAAGGTGTCGATACACAACCGAGATGTCCGCATTGTGGTGCCATCCTCACGCAAGCGCAACTTGACTTTCAAAAAACGGGTACGAAAGTGTTATGTTCTAATTGCTTCAATATGATTTAAAAGAGTACATACGAAAAAGTTTCAGCAATTTTTAAATGATTTGGTTGGATTCAAGCGAGATTTTTTTAATGCATAGCTTTATCAAAACCATCTGCAAGAGTAGAATCTTGAGAAATGGTAATGGTATGTTCTAACTCATTAACTATTATCTCTATCATCAAAATTAACCTAAAACAAACTATTATATACTAGATATGATAAATAAAGGAAATAGAATTTTCATCAGTTGGGAATAAGAATGGCAACAACAGCAGAGATTCTTCAAAAATTAGATAATTTAAAGACGATGATTGATGACATACCGAACGGCCACTTCAAATACCCTCAGTTTGCACGTGCAGGAAAAATAATTTTAAAGGGCCTGGTAATACTAGTAAAAGAACATGTTAGCCAAGGGACTCCAAATGACTTGAATAACGCCACCTACCTTCTTGATTCGAAATTACGCCCCCCACTGGATGCAAGCCTACATTGTTCTTGGTTGAAAGCCGTAACCCCACACCCAGAGATTATAAGATTGATCAATGAGATCATTCAGGACATCCAAAGCCTATATACGAATGAAGCCCCCATACCAATTATCAAAATAGCGCCACTAGGTGAGGTTCCTCAACCGGTCCCGCCAGCATCAACTTATAGGGTGAAATTAAATGAAGTGTATATATACGATGCAACTGATTCGTACGACCCTGACGTTGGCCAAGCCATTCATCATTATAAGTGGGACTTTGGTGATGGAACAATTAAAGAAAGTGAAGCCGTGGTAGAATATGCATATACTACGCTGGGCGGGAAACCGTGTACATTAGAAGTCACAGATAATGGCACTCCACCGGAAAGCAATTCAACTTGGGTTCTCATAGATCCATATATGTGAACTTTTCATTAACTACTACCTTTTTTTTAATTTTACTAGTTTTTCTTAATAAAAGCAGATGAGGAATTATATAAATTATAAATAAGACTTTTTTTAGATTGGTTAATCAAACGCAATTTGGTGGGAATTTAACATGAAAAAAAGGATAAAACTGCAAACTATTTTAAGTATTATCTTAATTTCATCTTTTCTAGGCATTTTCCTCGTATCAAATAATCAAAAAATTGAAAATAAGCCGAATATGGATACTATTGAGATGATTCATTTCAATAAAGATGAATTTACTTTTAATGAATTACCGCATGTTAATGTAACATTATATTCCGAATCAGCTAATAACTCAAATCACTTACTTATTTCAGGAGACCCCTCGGATCCATCAACCAGTGCAAAAATCGCAATGAAATTACCTTCCCCGCCCCAGCATGATCAATGGTTAGGCTGGAATACTTCAATCAGGATTTATAATTTATTAGATAATAGGACCTGGAATGAAAACCCTGGGTTTTCAAGTGGGTCAGACGATGGCCCACCATCAGTAGATCAAGAAGATGGGGTCTCTTATTTTCATAATGATACAATTTCAAATTGGGATCCCGATTATTTCGAGGATCCTACTGATTTTAATAATGATATGACTTTTGAATATGATGAAACCAACGACTACGTGAATATGACCTTTTATGGAAATAAATCAGGTAACAATTATGGCTACAATGTTGGAGAATATGTCGGAATTCGGCAAGACGGAATTGATCTTTTCAGAGGAGCCATGACAAATGCCTGGATTAGACTCATATATGACCCCGTTTATATGATTAATTATACTACTAGTTCTTATTTCGATTTTACAGCAAGAATAAATGAAAAAACAGTTTATCGGAAGACTAGTATTGATTTAAGAGGTCTTGGGCTTTTGGATACTGGCTGGGTTCATTCACAGTTGTGGCAGAACGTCACACCTGTATTTCCTCCTCCTTCTGCGAATGGATACTCTGATTTTAACCTTTCATTGCGCATAAGTTATACTGGACAATCTGATTTTCTTGGGTACAATTTTCCTGGAGATTGCCTTGAATATCAAAGGATCCAAGTCCATGGAGTTTATTTAGCAATTGAGGCACGTGCTCAGCCAAATTCGACAGACATTCAACTTGAAGTGAATAATAGGGCGATTAATGGAACTTTTGGAGATGGGAACATTCAATGGGTGGATTCTTATCCGAATTCTGTGAGTGATGACCCCTATGATCTACTTTTTAATAGTTCTTCGGCGGATAACAACATAGACCTCTCTTTTGACGTTGATGTCAGCTGGCACGTGTTCAAATTCAAAGGAACGACGAAAACCCAGAACGTTAATGATTTAGGAGTACAATTTTCAGTGGATCCAGCATCTAATAAAATCAAATACAAATTCTATTTATACGCCTATTGGGATTTTTCAAACTTCTTTAATTTTTACTTCAATTACAGCATTCCCAGAGATTGGAATATTTCACTAGTGAAAAATCCAGCATTAGCTGTAATTTATAACAGAACAGCGGGATATAATTTAGGTATTATAGGGGGAGACGCATCTGATGGATACGTGTTGATCCCAACACGGAATGGAACAGGAGATCCGGTAGCCGAACTCCCAGGCTGGTGGTACTTTGAAGCAGAGGGTCCAAATTACATTACTGCAATGGAAATCGAAAAGAAAGTAGGTGCGAGTTGGATTTCCTCCACTACATTTAATAGTACTGGGCTTTATGATGGAGATCTTCTTCGAGTGAAGGCGACCATCAATAATCAAACGGGGGTTCCACCAGATATCCAAAATTCACTGGCTTACTTGAAAGTCATTTTACCAAATGGAACTACCTTAATTACAAGAGAAAATAACACGATAAATGTTACAAACGGTGAAGCTACCTTTGAACCTTTCATACTTGCGGGAGTAAATACTACAGGTGGAATTTTCCAAGCCCAAGTTTATTGGAACCATTCCTATGACTACTTTTCAGGCTATGAGAAGGTAATAACCCCAGAATCGTATTATTTTGGTGCAGGATATGATCAAATGAATTTTACCGTGATGCATGATTCTAATCTGAAGATAATAAACCCATTGGATGCACAGGCAGATTCGGAAGCCGACTTGAATTATTTTGATATCTTTACACTGAAGATGTTTTTAAACGATACTGATAGTAATGTACCAATTCCTGAAAGCTCGGTGATCATCAATTGGTCGGGTATATTGGCTTTAACCGAAAGCGCAGGAGGGTTATATTCTACCAGTTTAGATACAACTGATCTGGGAAGTCCCGGAATTTATTACATCAGGATCAACTCCTCTAAAAATGGGTTTTATAATACAACCACCATTATGAAATTAAATGTAATTGCAGAAAGTGTTTTAGAAACATTAACTTCGCCACCCCCAGGAGAGTTTGGGAGTAATTTCACGGTTCAGATGTTCTATCACTTGCCAGGTGACGATAACTATAATTATAGTAGTGCGGCATTAAGTGTCAGCACGGCTCCTACATCGGGATATTTAACTGAGAATGTAGATTATACGTATACTGATCTATTGAATGGAACTTACGAGATTGCGATTTCTACAGGAATTACTAAGACTTTAAATGAGACTGGTGAAGAAAAATTGTATGTTCACTCATCGAAAGCGTTTATTGATAATGCAACGAGGGAAATAACGTTATATATTGATCCAACACCATCTAAACTCACCACGAATCAATCGATATTTACCGCTGGATTCTTTGAGAATATCACCATGTATGTGAACTATACCATTGAGTCCGATGCCTCACCAATTCTTGGGGCAACACTCGGCGTGACGGGACATGGGAGCTTACCTTTCAGCATTAATGAGATTGGAAATGGAATATATGCGGTTGAATTCAATTCATCGTCGACCGTGAATACTTATGATATTATCATCACTGCTAGCAAGACAAATTACATGCAAAAATCTGTAAATTTCCTCCTCTCGGTTGATGCAGCGGATAGTACTCTTGATAATGTGATTGGAATTACTCCAAAAATACTGTCAGAGAACGTATCACTACTAATGTTTTATTATAAACCTGGGGATCCAACACAGAACTATACAGCAGCCACGCTTAGCGTTAGTTTGAATTTCTCTGCGAATTATTTGCAAGAAAATATCGATTTTCTCTTTACCAATAATTTAAATGGTACCTACACGCTTATACTTTATACAGGTACCGGTACCAATTTTGATGTGATAGGACAGCATTCCGTGTATGTCCACGCCACTCAAACATACATAAAGAACGCCTCTATAAGGGTCGATATATTTCTTGACCCCTATACCACGAGTTTAACTGCCAATCAAACATTATTCACACGGCGAATCTATGAAAATGTTACTCTTTATGTTAATTACACTAAAACCGATTCAACACCAATTCTAGGGGCAAATATTAATATTTCAGGGCATGGTAGTTTGAGTTACAGCATTGGAGAGGTAGGACTGGGAATTTATTCAATTGAATTTAACGCTTCTTCGATTGTTACTACATATAACATCATTGTTACCGCCAGTAAGACGAATCACGAACAAAAATCGGTCAGCTTCACTCTCATTGTCGATGAATTCGAGAGTACCTTGGACAGTCTCAAGGCCGTTACACCAAAAACCCTCTCTGAAAATATAACCTATTCATTATTTTATTATGAGCCCGGAAATCCGCTCCAAAACTACACTGGGGCAATATTGAGCGTCAGTCTCAATCTAACTTCCAATTTTTTGGTAGAAAATATAGATTTTATCTACTTTGACAATCTAAATGGGACATATTCACTCATTCTTTATACAGGAAGTGGCACAAATCTTAATGAAACGGGTCAATATTCAGTATATGTCCATGCGAGTCGAACAACCATAAAGAATGCATCCAGAAAGATTGATATATTCCTTGAGGCGTATCCAGCAGCCTTGACATCCAATCAAACGATTTTCTTAAGTGGCATGTTTGAAAATTTAACTTTATTCGTTAATTATACACTCTTATCGGATTCGTCGCCGATTCCCGGGGCCAGTGTAGCTATCATCGGCCAAGAAAGCCTACCATATACAATTTATGAAATAGGTGGTGGAATATATGCGGTTGAATTAAACACCTCAGGAGCAGTTAAAACATATAATATTATAGTAACGGTAAGCAAAACAAACTACGAACAGAAATCTATTAATTTTCTACTTTCAGTAGATGCTTCCGAAAGCACTTTAGATAATCTTGAAGCAATGATTCCAAAAGCTCTCTCCGAAAATATTACAATGACCTTGTTTTATTACGAACCAGGGAATCCAGCACGTAATTATACTGGAGCTTTAATACAGATGAGCATGAATTTAACTTCAGATTATCTCATTGAGAATGTGGATTTCATCGTCACTGATAATTTTAATGGAACTTATTCGATAATCCTTTACACGGGAGATGGGACGCGTTTCAACACTACGGGGCAAAATTCAGTGTATGCTCACGCCAGTAAATTATATATCAAGAATGCCTCATTAAAGGTTGATATTTTCCTGAATCCTTATGCAGCCAGCTTAATTTCCAATCAAACACTGTTTTCGAGCAGGTTCAACGAAAATGTTACATTCTTCATTAATTATACAAGAGTGTTTGATTCTGCTCCGATATTAGGCGCGAATGTTAACATTTCAGGGCAGGAAGCTTTGAGTTATACAATCGGAGAATTGGGAAATGGATTATATTCGATAGAACTTAATTCATCCACGAGTATAGATACCTATAATATTATTATTACAGCCAGTAAAATTAATTATGAGGTAAAATCGATAACATTTATCTTATCCGTGGACGAATTCGAGAGCACGTTAGAGAGTCTTGATGCAATAACGCCAAAAACGCTTTCTGAAAACATATCACTGAGATTGTTTTATTATGATCCAATTAATCCCGCACAAAATTATACAGGCGCTTTAATTGAGGTGAGCATGAATCTTTCCTCTGATTTTCTGATTGATAACATCGATTATATCAAACAAGATAACGGGGATGGAACCTATAATCTCACCCTCTATACAGGGATGGGTACAAGATTTAATGAAACTGGCCAGTATTCATGCTATGTCCATGCTAGTCGATTGTACGTGAAGAATGCATCGAGAAAAATTGACCTTTTCTTGAACGCTTATGCAACGAACCTGACTACAAACCAGAATGTCTTTACAAAAGGAATGTATGAAAACGTGACTTTGACTCTCAATTACACTTTATTGATTGATTCCTCGCCAATTTTAAATGCGAACGTCAATGTAACGGGGTTAGCCGGGTTAATGTATCAAACGCAAGAAGTTGGAAATGGAGTTTACACTATTGAAATCAACACCTCAAACGTCAAAACTAGTTATGACATCCTCGTGATTTTATCTAAGACGAATTACGAACAGAAATCGCAGAGCTTCATTTTAAGCGTCTCTGAATACAATACCAATCTAGAAACAAACCACTCGCAAATCATTCAAGCCCAATCAAACCAAAACGTGACACTTTATGTTAATTATACAAGGGAAGACGGCACGCCCATTGATAATGCGAATTTCTATATCTTAGGGATCACCCTTGATTACAACAAATACTTTTTCGGTGCTGGAATATATGGCGTGGAAATCAATGTCTCTGATCAATTTGCTAATTATGACGTTATCTTAGTTTTAAATAAAACGAATTATAAGCAAAAATCGCTGACGTTCATCATTTCCGTGAACGTGCTTGATAGCACACTTGAAGTCCTTCAAGGACAAAGCCTGATTAACTTCCGGGAGAACCTCACGTTACTTGTTATCTATTCCTCCCCAATGGATCAGAACATCAATTACACTCAAGCAACCATTAACATAAGTTCTGCAATCGATTCAAATTATTGGGTTGAAAACCTGCATTATCTTGTCACGAACAACTTAAATGGCACGTATTCCCTGGTCATCTTCACGGGTGAATCCGTAAAAATTAATGAATCGGGACAGAACATTTTCCACATTCATGCGGTGCAGCCAAATGTCCGAAATGCGACCCGAAGTTATTCGTTTTTCATAAATCCCATTCAAACAGAAATTCTCGCGAATCAGACGGTTTTCGAGATACCAAAATACGAATCTATCAATTTTACAGTAAAATATCAAACGGAACTTGGGGCTCAGCCGTTAGACAACGCCTCAATCGTACTCTACGGTATTTCTAACTACTCAATTCAAGAATTATCACCAGGACTTTATGAGATTGTGCTTGAAGGTGGGAATGAGACCAAATCCTATTCCATTTCATTGGTCGCTACCAAACAGAATTATGGCGCTGCGACGCTCGACCTCGTTCTTATCGTGCGGAGTCTTGATCAATATACCAATATCAGCGTGTCTCCAGCACACAGCACTGTAACGGTCGGAGAAACCAGTGAATTTGCATTTACCTTCTATTACGAATATACGGGTCAATATTTGACGGATCAAAACATCACAGTAACTTATCAATGGGCGCATGGAAGCGGAAACTTAACCATGAAGAACGCGACGCATTTTATGCTGGAGATTAATACCGAAAACGTGCCCTCTCTCGAATATCAAATAACCATTTACGTGTATGATCAAGGAAATAATCTGTTTGCACAACGACAAGTCACTTTAACGGTGAATGCTAAACCGATTCCACCATGGATTTACACGATTATGGGAGCTGCCGCAATCGCGATTTTCATCCTCGCCGCGTTGGTCTACTACAATAAAAGGTACAAGCCGAAAAGAATTTTCAAGAATAAGGCGCTCATGGATAAATACAGCAAGTATCTCGATGCCCACAACTTGCAACATTTGATAGTCACCTTTAAGGATTCTGGCGTGCGCATAAACTCAAGAACTTACGGCAAAGAAACAGAAGTCGACGATGACTTGATTTCAGGTTTTCTTACAGCCCTCTCGTCTTTTGGAACTGAGCTCACGGGAGTGGCAACAGCGATGGAAAACATCAAATATAAAGGATCGAAACTGCTCCTCGAAGATGGGAACTACATCAATTCATGCCTTGTCTTGAATGAGGAAGAAAGTCCTAACCTGAAATCTAAAGCCTTACAAGCCATAGAACTCTTCGAAGAGAAATATAAATCCTATCTTGAAGGATTTACTGGGGAAGTTGGTGTTTTTGATGATTCCCTGGATATATACGATGATGTCTTTGAAATCTATCTGACAAGGCCCTTCAAAATGAATTTTGACCTGCTTACGCAACGGTCTAAAGCGTTCAACCAGAATAAAAAAGAAATAATGCGCATCATCCTCTCAAAAATCCAGAAAAAATTCACCTTGCAAGAGCTATTCGAGTTAATTCACAAGTTCAAGATCAAGCTGGAGGACCCGGAAATTTTCGCCGAGCTTTATGATTTAATTCAAATGGGGATTTTCACGCGTTACATCCCAATAGAGTCCCTTAAATATCCTCCTAAAGAGGATTGAGATGATTCAAAAATTCCTTATCTTTTTCATGTTTTTTAATTAATTTATAAGTTATTTTTCAATCATTTATTTTTAAAAAGAGAGAATTTACAATTTCCCATGACCGACAAAAATATATAAATATAACTCTTTTTTAAGAAATCACCCATTACATAAGAGATTTATAGGCTTGGGGGTATCTTATAATAAAAAATTAATAATAGGAAGGTGATATATTAAAAATGAGTAAGAGCTTTTTTGAAACCATTTTAATTAACGTGAATGAAATATCCTCTAAAGTGGAAATTCCCATTCTTTGCCCAAATTCTTCAAGAGGCTGTAAATCCGAAAATATCGTGAAAAATGGGCACGACACGTCAGTTAAGGAATGCCCACAATATTTTTACTGCAAGGATTGCAACATTTCGTTTTACGCGCATACCAGCGCCTT
>JABXJT010000120.1 GCA_013375455.1 Candidatus Helarchaeota archaeon
GCAAATTCATTAGGACTTGGCGTTTGTTGGAATGGATTTATAGCTAGGTTTATTAATCTAACACCATTAAGGAGAAAATTTGGCATTAAAAAGAATTGGAATATTCTCACTGCTTTATGCCTTGGTTACCCTAGATTCAAACAGAAAGGGGTGGTACCCCGGGAATACAGACCTGTGACATGGTTTCGAGAAGGAAAGGAAGGTCCTGAAATACAAGAATAAAACATTAAGATTCAATTTAATTAAATCATTTTTTTAATCATTTTTTAAACTGAACTAACCAAAGTAGAGGAGATATTGTGTCAGAGAGAAAGAGAAAATTTAGAATGAGAAGAAGTACTATACTTAGAGATGTTATAAAACATAAAGCAGAAGCCGTAGGAGATAAGAAGTTTCTAACGTTTATTAGAGACTTTGATAAAGGAAAGGATGAAACTTATACTTATAAAGACATGCATTTATTCTCAAATCGCTTAGGAAATGGCTTATTAAAATTAGGTTTAAAGAAAGGAGATGGTATTGCACTAATGGAGATAAATTCTCCAGAATTTCTATTTACCGTTTTTGCTTCTTTTAAAATGGGGACGTATATTGTATTAGTTAATACTGGTTTAAAGGGAGACGGCTTAAAATTTATTATAGAACATTCCGAGTCGAAAGCTATAATTATCAATCATACGTTCCTGCAAACGTTTCTGGAAATTAGGGATCAATTAAAGGAATTAAAATATGTTATCGTTGACCTAAATGAAACTCCAGATGATTTTAATTTACCAGAAGGAACCATATCTCTTCAAGAAGTAATGGAAGCACCAGATGATGATATTGAGGCTGAAATCAGCCTTGATGATCTGGCAATGTTGATGTATACTGCTGGCACAACTGGCCTTCCAAAAGGTGTAATGTTTTGGCAAGGAAAAATGTTAGGAGGCAATAATATACAATCCCTTGCTGGATTAGTTCGTTTTTTAACTCGAGAAGACGATATTTTATTTACTTGCCTACCTCTATTCCACTCAAATGCTCTATTTCTCACTACTCTAACCGGTTATTTTGCCGAACTACCTGTAATTCTATCTAAAAGATTCAGTGCTAGCCGCCATTGGGCTATTTGCCGAAAATACAATGTTACTTGCTTTAATGCACTGGGAGCGATGATTCCAATTTTAATGAAACAACCAGAAAGTCCTCTAGATAAACAACATAAAGTTACTCAAATCAACAGTGCAGCTTGCCCTAAAGAAGTATGGGAAGCATTTGAAAAACGATTTAATGTCCCTTTGAACGAAGCTTATGGAGCAACGGATGGAGGTGGATTTATGCTAATAAATCTTGGAGCTGATAAACAACCAGTAGGGTCAATGGGAAGACCAGTACCAGGAACTAAGGCATCCATTTTGGATGATAATGGAAATCACTTAGGTCCCAATGAAGTTGGTGAGCTTGTTTTTGAATGGCGAGATAGTGAAGCAAAACGAAGAGAAGTTAATTATTTTAAAAATGTAGAGGCTTCAAAAAAATTAATTATACAAGATAAGGATGGGAAAAATTGGTTCAGTACAGGAGACTTAGCATACAGAGACAAAAATGACTGGTATTATTATGTAGATAGAAAGAAAGATGTTATTAGAAGACGAGGTGAAAATATAGCAGCATTCAGTATTGAGAAGATCATTAATCTACATGATAAAATTTTAGAATCTGCAGCTTTTGGAGTTAAATCTGAATTAGGGGAAGATGAAGTGATGGTTGCCGTGGTTTTAAAGCCAGGTGAAACTATGACGCCAGAGGAACTTTTAGACTTTTGTCAGGGTAAAATGGCATATTTCATGGTTCCTCGATATCTTGATTTCGTGTCTAAACTTCCAAAAAATCCAGTACATAGAGTCCAAAAACAGGAGCTAAAAAAGCAAGGAATTACCAAAACTACATATGATAGGGAGCAAGCGGGTTATAAATTGAAACGAAACTAATAGTATTATCCTTTGGGTTTATTTGCTGTTAAATTCCATATCTAAAGGGTAATTTATGAAGGTATTCGTGAAGCCCAGTATATGTAAATTCGCGTCTTTGTGATTTTTCAAGAGCAATGACTAAAGCATTCGCAAATTCCAAGTTGGTTATGACGGGAACATTAAATTCGACGGCTCTCCGGCGGATTTCATATTCATCCTCGAGGATATCGACCATTTTTTCTAGAGTCTGTGATGTGGGAATATTTATGACCAGATCGATTTTTTGTTCAATAAGATAATCAAGAATGTTTGGTTTTCGTGAAGGTTCTTTGATTTTATGAAGGATAGTGGCAGGAATATTGTTTTTTGTGAAAATTTCTGCGGTATGGGCAGTTGCGAAGATTTTATATCCCAGTTTGTCTAGTTTGAAGGCAAGAGGAACAACAGTTTCTTTGAGTTTACCTCCAACTGTAATTAAAACATTACCACCATTCAGAGGAACGTCAAATTCGGCCGCGAGAAGCCCTTTTAAAAGTGCTTCATAAAAATCTTCACCTATACATGCTACTTCCCCAGTGCTAACCATTTCCACGCCGAGAATGGGGTCTGCACCTGTGAGGCGCATAAAGGAGAATTGGGGTATTTTTACGGCGCAATAGGTGATATCAGAAGTTTTAAGTATGCCTATCTCGCGTAAACTCTTCCCAAGCATGACTGAAGCCGCGACTTCTATCAAATTTACGCCTTTGGTTTTAGTTACGTAAGGCATGGACCGACTAGAGCGTAAATTACACTCTATGACCGACACTTTGTTATCTTTTACAATATATTGTACATTGAAAGGCCCCTTTATTTGTAAAGCTCGTGCGATTTCTCGTGTATATAATTCAATATTTTTGATAACCACAGAGTCTAGGGCGATCGGGGGAATAGACATTGATGCGTCACCCGAATGAATTCCTGCATTCTCAACATGCTCTATTACAGCGCCGATAAGAACATCATCGCCGTCAGATATCCCATCCACTTCAACTTCCCTGGCATTTTCAATATATTTTGAGATTACAACAGGAAATTCTTTTGAAATAGCCGTAGCAAACTGTAGGTACTCTTCTAATTGTAGATCAGAATAGGCAACCCGCATTGCTTGCCCACTCAAAACGTAACTTGGGCGGATTAGCACGGGGTATCCTACCGAGTTTGAGAAGTTTTTGGCGTCTTCAAGGGTACTAAGAGCATTCCATTGTGGTTGGCTAATGTTCAACTGATCTAAAATACTACTGAACTTGGAACGATCCTCAGCCTTATCTATATTCCTTCCCAAAGTCCCAATAATGTTGACATGACGCGTTTTGTAATATTCACCTGCCATCATTAATTTTGGGGCTAAATTATTTGGTATTTGACCTCCCACAGAAACCACAATTCCATAGGGGCTTTCTTTTTCATAGATATCTAATACCCGTTCAAGCGTCATTTCTTCAAAGTACAGTTTATCTGAAATATCATAATCAGTAGAAACGGTTTCGGGATTGTAGTTATACATAATAACTTCATCAATGCCTAGTTTCTTCAAAGCCCAAACTAAATTGACGGACCCCCAGTCAAATTCAACACTACTTCCAATGCGGTAAACGCCAGATCCTAGAACTATTATCTTCTTATCAACTTGTTTGAAATCAATGTCATCGGTGTTACCACAGTAGGTTGTATATAAATAATTTCGTTCAGCGGGATATTCCGCCGCCATAGTATCGATTTGTTTTACGCAAGGGACAATTTGATTTTTTTGCCGTATTCTCCGAATGCTAAAATCGTCCATTTTAAGACATTTGGCGATTTGCTCATCAGAAAATCCATAGATCTTGGCATATCGAATTAACTTAGTCAATTTTTTGTCATCAGATAACATATCAAAGGCTTTTAATTGCCTCTCGATGTCTATTACATGCTTAAATTTATAAAGAAACCATTTATCAATCCCTGATAACTGGTAAGCTTCATCAATTGATAAGCCATTTTTCAAGGCTTTCACTAATTTAAACAGGCGTTCATCTGTCGGCTCTCTTATTGCTTTTCTAAGGCTATCTAATGATTCCTCAATATCTTCATCAGGATTCCCGACTAAGCCAACCTTACCTATTTCAAGCATGCGAATAGCTTTTTGGATAGTCTCTTCAAGATTCCGCCCTATCGCCATGACCTCTCCAACGCTCTTCATCTGTGTGCCGATCCGACGACTCACTTCGCCTCGGAACTTAACCGTATCAAAACGCGGAAATTTCACACATAGGTAGTCGAGAGTAGGTTCGAAACAAGCAGTGGTTGTTCCCGTAATCGTGTTAGAAATTTCAGGGAGCGTATAGCCTATAGCAAGTTTCGCTGCGATATAGGCTAACGGGTATCCTGTTGCTTTCGAAGCCAAGGCACTGGATCGCGAGAGGCGCGCATTGATCTCGATCGCGCGGAAGTCTTCAGATAGGGCGTGTAGCGCGTATTGGATATTGCATTCACCTACGATCCCAAGTTGGCGAATCACACGGACAGAAGCATCGCATAATCGCGCATTTTCTGAGGCTGTTAAGGTTTGAACTGGCGCCGCTACTATGGAATCGCCCGTATGTATTCCCATTGGGTCTATATTTTCCATTGTGCAAGCGATCAGGCAACTATTATCTCGGTCACGAACGACTTCGTATTCGATTTCCTTCCAATTTGGAACATCTAAATATTCTTCAACTAAGACTTGGTGTATCATACTCTGGGTTAATCCCACATTAACGATTTTTGCGAAGTCTTCTTTATTCCGACCGACCCCAGAACCCTTGCCCCCGAGCGTGAAGGCGGGACGGATAATTACGGGAAAACCAATTTCCCGTACAATATCATACGCCTCTTCAAGGTTGTTTGCCACCTTACTAGCCGGGATTTTGACGTTTGCCCGCATCATGGCCTGGCGGAAACGCTCCCTATCTTCAGTATCCTGAATCGCCTTTACAGGAGTTCCCAGAACTTGAATATCATATTTCTCAAGAACGCCCTGTTCCGATAATTGAGTACCACAGTTTAAGCCAGTTTGTCCTCCAAATGATAGTAAAATGGAGTCTGGGCGCTCTTTTTGAATAACTTTTTCAATAAAACTTGGAATAAGAGGTAATAGATATACCTTCCCTGAAAGTTTCGGGTCGGTTTGAATTGTTGCGATGTTGGGATTGATTAAGACAGTTTCAATTCCTTCTTCGCGCATTGCCTTAATACATTGGCTCCCGGAATAATCAAACTCGCCTGCTTGGCCGATTCTAATAGCCCCAGATCCCAAAATTAATACTTTTTTTATCCATTCATATCGTCCCATTTTAATTCACCTCAGTAACTCCACAAATTGATCATAAACAAATTTTGCATCAATAGGAGCCGGTTGAAGTTCTGGATAGAATTCGACGGAGACAGCTCTTGCTTTTTTATGTTTAACGCCTTCGACCGTATTATCATTTACATTTTTGAACCACAATTGTAAATCTGTTTTGTCTAATGAATCCTTATCAATCGCGAAACCATGATTTTGGATAGTCGCGTAACAGTGCTTGGTTTCTAAATCCATAGAAGTTTGATTTGGACTTCGATGGCCACATTTCATGCGATAAAGTTCCGCACCCATAGCTAGAGAAAAGATTTGATTCCCCAGACAGATTCCCAATAAAGGTATGTCTTTCTCGACTATAGCCTGGATCGTTGCAATTGTCGGTTTTAAGTCTGCATGTTTTGGATTTCCAGGACCATTAGAAATGACCACTCCATTAGGATTATACTCCAAAATCTGATCTATGGAAAAATTATATGGGACACGAACGACCGTTACATCTCTATTTAGAAGGCTTCTAATGATATTCATCTTAGTACCCAAATCAATTAAAACTGTTTTCGGAGCACCATTCTTTTCTTCGTAAACTATGGGTTCTTTAACGGAAATGTCTTTGATAAAGTTTTTTTCATTTGGATTTGGGATCTTTGAAGCTTCTTTCTGTAGTTGATCAATATCAGGCTCTTGATTATAATCGAAAACTTGTAGAATTCCGGTGCTTTCACCATCGTCTCGAAACTTTTTCATTAATTCCCGGGTATCGATGCCCTCTATCCCTGGAATTCCCTCTTTCTTTAGTGCCTCGTCTAGGGGCATTTTCATTTTCCAGTGGGAGGGTTGCTTGCAAAGTTCAAATACGATTAATCCCGTATTTTTAAATAATCGGGGATTCGGATGGGTTTCATACGGCGTGGTTTGCTGGTTTGGAGCGTAATGATCATAATCAGATTCAAAAAATTGAGGAATATTCCATTCATCCCGTGAATTAGGGTCCGCAACGCCAATGTTACCAATCAGGGGATATGTCATTAGGAGAATTTGCCCATAATATGTGGGATCAGTCAGTATTCCAGGATATCCCACCATAGTGCTATTGAATACGACCTCAGCTTCGACTTTTTTTGCTGCACCGAAACCTTTACCTTCAAAATACGTCCCATCACTTAACACTAAAATTGCTAATTGTTCTTCTTCCATAAATATCCAATCCTTTTGCATTAAATTGATATAGCTCGAAATAATTGCGTAATACAGCCACTTTTAGGCATTAAAACCATTAATTAATTTTAACCAAATTCACATCTTTTCTCCTCTAATTAATCATAAGTATTATGTTTCAATTGAAACGAAATTCGCGGCTTCTGTAATAGTACCCACAGAATATTTCACAATGCCATTCTGAGATTTGAAGTTTTTAGAATTCCGCTTTTTAGATGAAAAATGTAGTTTAAGTTATTTTTGAAACAAAAACACTTTTTAGTTGGTTCGGACTAATACTCTCAGAACTTTTTTGAGGTATATTTATGGATGAATTAAGAGAAATGGTAAAAAGTATTGGAGACGCAGACGCCGCTAAACTTAAAGACCTTATTCCGAAAATCATGAACAAAATTAAAGAAGTGGGTTTCGTAAAAGTCGTGAGAGATGAAGAACTTAAGACCTTCATGCCAAAGATGCGAGAAAAGATGGCTGAAATCGATGTCGAAGAACTCATACCCCTAGCTAACGTCGTAATGCCAACATTTTTCGAAGGGATGACTGAACTATTCGCAGCTTCTGAAGAAGCACAGGAAGAATTGGAAGACATGGATGACATGAAGATGCAAATGAGCTCGCCAGATCTCGATGTCTACATGTTCATAACAGTCGAGGATGGCAAATTAACAGCAGGATCTGGAAAACTGGATGACCCTGATGTAAGCATAATCATTAACAAGGA
Source organism: Candidatus Helarchaeota archaeon (assembly GCA_013375455.1). The sequence goes on from JABXJT010000120.1 coordinate 7,256, forward strand.
AACCTTTTTAAAACAGATGCAAGGCGAATCCGACATGGTGAGTTCCTACATGTCTGGTGACATCAAAATCGAAGGCGAAATGGCAAAAGTAATGGCGCTCAGGCCTCTCTTTGAAGTATTGTCTGACGAATATGACCTAGAAATGGGATTTGGTGGTTAATTTTTAACCATCGAATTCTATTTTCATACCCTTTTTATTTTGATAATTAATTCCCATATAATTCGTTTAATTTCTTAGTGTAGTAGTCTCTGGCGATTTCAACTTCTTTTCTTAAGATTTTAATTACGTGGCTTCGAATTAACTTGTTAATTTTCACCATTTTATTATCTACGGTGAATTCGAGATTATCACCTGCATCATCAATTAATGCATACACTGACCTCTCTGCCTCTTCTTTCGTTTGATACGCATCCAAAAGGAGATCGTCATAGCATTCACCTTCGCATTTCAATAGATCATTGGTGCCCCTCACCATTATAATGAGACTTTGTTTAATTCTTTCTAGCAATTCGGGCGTTTTCTTATGCCTTTTCTTTATCCTGGCAAAGCCAACGTCATTTTTCAAGTATTCGTCGAAATAATTTTCAATAATTTCCTCTGGATTTCCATTAAAATCTCTACTTGCGTTTAAAATTACTTCAAATTGTTTCTTTATTTTCTTTTTTATGTCTTTTGAGAAAAATAGACTGTAGATTCCCGCTATGATACGGTTGAATAAGAGCCCCCAGATACCTGTATAAAATTCTTCCTTAATTATGATTTCAATTTCTTCTAAGGTCTCATCTAACTCTAAATTCCATTGCCTTCTTAAAGCCTCCGCGTTCTTCTGAAATCGGGCTTCATGTATGTGAGTCATTCATCCAGAGGTCCTTTATTTGATTAAATTAGTATTCGTTTTTCCCTAAATGAATGTTTTTTTATGACTATAAATTATCCTTTAGACAAAAATCAACTAGGTAGTTATAAATTCTAAATTTGTTAAAGAGTTATGCGAATTGCTTAGAAGAGGTTAATTGCTTTGAATGTTGAAGCTGAACTTGATCGAATCGTTAAGTTCATACAAAAACTCGTACAGGATTCTAGGACTGCAGGCATCGTAGTAGGGGTGAGTGGCGGGATTGATAGTGCAACAACAGCTGCATTGTGTGTTCGCGCTATTGGAAAGGAAAAAGTATTTGCCTTGTTGATGCCGATACACTCTAGTGAAGATGATTTGAAAGATGCAAAGTTAGTCGCAAGTCATTTAGGAATAAAATTTAAAACCATTAACCTAACGGAATCGTTTGACATATTTTTCACTGCCCTTTCCCAGGATCTTGATGCAGACCCTCTAGCAAAAGCTAATTTAAAGCCAAGAATGCGGATGTGCACCCTATATTTTTATTCAAATCAAATGAACTATCTCGTGGCAGGAACTGGAAATAAGTCCGAGGATGATGTTGGGTATTTCACGAAATACGGGGATGGGGGCGTAGATTTTCTGCCCATTCGACACCTGTACAAACATGAAGTACGTGAGTTGGCGCGATTCCTCAAGATACCCGAAAAAATCGTCACTCGCAAGCCATCCGCAGGATTATGGGAGGGCCAAACCGATGAGGATGAACTCTCTAGCCAGTTAGGATTTCCGGTTACTTATGACTTACTAGATGAAATGCTGGAGAATATAGAGAAAGATAATTATGACAAAAATGATGAAAAATACAAAAAACTAACTGAACTGAAGCGGAGAAACCACCATAAGCTCGAATTACCACCAGCTTTGAATAGGACATTTTCCCCAGAAATTGAATAATTTGAATGATTTCAATCAAAGATAAATTCCATTTTGCCCATAAGGAAGATCAACTCTGATTTTCTGCCCTAAAGGAATATCAAAATTATATCGATGTTTGCGAATATCCTGAATGAGGAATTGTATGAAGCATTTAATACAGAAAGAATCATTCAGTTTAAGATAGGATTCATCTTTTATTAAAGGGGCTTGAATAGAGGACCTGATGGCTCGAGCATCCAGTAGTATGATACTTGTCTTGTTTTTTTGGCATATTTTACATAAATCATCAATAGATTCGATTATTTGAGAAATTCGAATGATATCTCTTTCAGGATAGCCTGCAGAACGCAAATCTCTCAAATCTAGATAACCGTAATTTCCAGCGTAGTTATATTCCCTTAAAAAAACAAGGTTTCCGGAGTATTGGATGAGTTTCTCCTTGTATATTTTAGTGAAATGTTTGAAACAACATTTCAATTCCTTAATATTCGGTTTTTGCCCATTGCCGCACGTGTAATCGGTTAAACGATATTTTGCATTTCCTGAACACGTAAAACACCATTTTTTTGCACACTCAAAAAAAGTAATCAATAAGACCGCAAGAGAAAATAAATTCCAGAAAATTACAAAAGAAACAAATGCTTCCCAACCGTATAAAATCAAACAAAACAGAGATCCACACAAACAATTCACAAATAACCTCAAAATTAGTTCTTTCACTTCTTTTGACAAAAGAAAAATTCGAAGTTTCAATTTAATTTAATCTTCCTTATCATTTAATGATAATTTTTCATTTATTACTCCCATTTTTTCATCGTATCTTCACAAATTTCCACTTCATACAATTCCTCTTCAAAATAGATTGTCAAAATATAATTAACTCTTTATACGAGTTCCACAATTAGTACAAAAAACTGAATCAGAATTCGGTTTTGCTCCACAATTAGGGCAAAATATATATTCTTCAGGCTCAATAAAGAGTATAAGTCCTTCTTTTTTTATAATTTTTACTTTCTGACCAGGTCCTATAGTTATATTCGAATGTGCTTTCCAATATTCTCCATGAAACTGGATATAGCCTTCTTTTTCTCGGCTAATTTCATCAATTGTTTGGCCAATTCCTCCAACGATTTCAAGTACATGTGGTGGATTCTTCTTTAACTTAATCATTTTATATGTAACCAGAGCTGAGAAACTAGCCAAAATCGATACTATAGCTATTATTATGATTGTTATAATCACAGTCCATTCTGGAAAAACCAACCAGCTAGTAGGATTAGACATAAACCAAAATACTACTCCAATTATAAGACAAAATATTGCCGCCGGACCAAAAAATTCAACTTCCTCCGATTCTAACTCTGCAAATACAAAAGCAATTCCTAATGCTATCAGAATGATAGCAATTATTGCAAAACCAAATTGTTCCATTTCACTAGATACCCTTAGAACTCATTTTAACCATATATATTTTCTAAAAAAATTTAATAGTGGAAAAGTTTTATTGCGATTTTTTTAGTCTCTCTTGGGTTAAGGCGATAATATTTCCCAATTCATGAGTATCTGTGGTTGAAGTGACCACTACCAAATTCTTTTCTCGAGCAATATCTGTCAGCGTTTGAAGCTCCCGTAATTTTAATGTGATTGGACTTTTAGCATAAATTTCTGCCGCTTGTAACATTTTCTCCGCAGCCAAACTTTCTCCCTCGGCTACAATAATCCTCGCTCTTTTCTCTCTT
>JABXJT010000121.1 GCA_013375455.1 Candidatus Helarchaeota archaeon
TTAGGGAAGAAGAGGAGGCACGCAAGCGCAGGGAAGCTGAAGAACTGAGACTTAGGGAAGAAGAGGAGGCACGCAGGCGCAGGGAAGCCGAAGAACTGAGACGCAGGGAAGAGGAGGCACGCAGGCAGAGGGAAGCTGAAGCATTGAGACGCATGGAAGAAGAGGCACGCAGGCACAGGGAAGCCGAAGAGCTGAGACGCAGGGAAGTGGAAGAGGCACGATGGCACAAAGAAGCCGAAGCCGTATCAATCTGGAGAAATGTTGCTGATAAAACTAAATCAACTGAAGTCGAATTGACTAAAGCTGAAGATTATGTTAAGGAGCCACTACCTGAAGAACCAACTGATCTTGAAGATAAAGAGGCCCAAGACCATCGAGATATCTGGAAAAAACTTGCAGATGATACTAAATCTGATACATGATTATTAAAAGAGAGAAGTGCATTCTCTACTTATTTCAACCAATTCCTGTTCCGAATATAATCGGCGATCAGAAGGGAACGTGCAATGCGAAAAAATTGTGACGTGCTCATTGTCGGTGCTGGGACGACGGGTATCTACTTTGGCTGGCTTATGGCTAAGAGAGGTCATTCCGTCCTCATTATTGAAAAAGATAACCAAGAGCAAGTTGGGCAACGGTTAGAAGTAATTCATTTCCATACAAAAACGATGGAAGAATTAAACATACCACCCCCAATGGACCCACCCGAATTTATGTTTCCGTATAAAAGTGTCATTGTCTCGCGTTTGCCTAACTTCTTGCAACGCATGTATACAATTGTGGAAACCGATGGCGTCGAGTTTGAGTTTTCTTGTAAGTTTAAGGAATTATTGTTTGAGAATCATAGAATTATCGGTGCCAAAGTGGAAAAAGATAATCAAAATTTCGTAATTTCAGCGCGTCTCGTGGTCGACGCATCCGGGATTGCTTGTAGCGTTCGCAGTACCTTGCCGGAGGATTATGGCGTCGAAACGTGGAAATTTGATTCAACCAACCGATTTTTCGTGATCTTACATTACATTAGATGGTTAAACCCCGACGAACCGCATCCTGAATGGGGTGACGTCAAACCCTATTATTACGTGTTCTTTGATCCGGGTTACACAAGAGATGAAGCGATCATGGGCATCGCAGGTCCTGAATCGTTTGAGAAAGCAGCGATGTTAGTAGATGAGCTCCTCGAACGCGAAAACTATCCCCCATATGAATTAAAGAAAAAAGAATACGGCTACTTCGCCTATTCGCGAGCTCCTTACTCGTTCGTTGGGGACGGGTTCTTCTGTGCAGGCGACTCGGCATCAACGGTCCACTACGTGATGGCACGTGGCATAGCTGAAACGTGGCGGTTGTGTAAGAACGCCGAGGAGGTGTTTGATGCCGCCTTGCGACAGGACGAATATATTACCCGGGAACTCCTTTGGGACGCCAATGTTAGGCATTTCAGGAATGAAGGGGCAGAACACGCCTACCTATATATGATTAGTTCCGCCATTTACAGTCTCTCGGAAAAAGAGCTCGACTATCTTCTCGAAAAATTGCGTCCAATCGTCGATCATCCCGAGGGTGCCGGGGAAACTGCGGACGACGTGATATTATCCTGGGGCACTATGTTCAAAGTAGTCCTGAAAGTCCTCTGGGGTCTTCTCACTAGAAAAGTCTCACGCAAGGGGCTCAGGAGAGTACTATCAGCAAATGGAAACGGGAAAAAAATTAAGAAACACTACCAGCAGTACCCTGAAAATCCAGAAGAGTTCGAAGATTGGGTGCAAACGGCCAACGAATTTTGGGCGAAACGAAAGAACGCCACGCGAGAATTCAAGTCGACCACCGCGACATATCCCTAAATTTAATAGTTAATTTTATTAAGAAATTCCCTAAGTTTCTGGTTTACCTCCACGGAACTATCCATCATACTCATGTGACCGATGCGGTTGAGCGTGAAAAGTTCTGCTTTTTTGATTTTCTTTGCCATCCGTTGGCTTACATAAAGCGGTGATAACCAGTCAATCGTCCCACAGATGATTAGAGTAGGTACAGCAATTTTCGGTAATAATTTTTCAAAATTCAGGTCCATCATGGCTTCAACTGCTAACGTCGCGACTTCGTGGGGGACATCAAGCAAGGAGTCCTCGAGTAATTTAACATCATCAGATTTTGATTTAGGCCCACTATGAATCATATATTTCACTAAGGCTCTGTAAACGAGATTTTTGCGCGCTAATTTTTTAGACGGGTTGATAATTTGACTTAATAATCGACTTCCACGCAAAGTAGCTTTCAGGAATGGATTATAGAGCTGACCTCCCGGAATATATGATTCGAAAGGACTTTTATAGGTCGTATCAATTAAAATCAGAGCTTCCACTTTTTCGGGAAATTGGGAATAAAAGGAGAGGCTTATATGCCCGCCCATGCTGTGTCCCAGAAAAACAGCCTTCTCAATATTCAAATGTTCAAGAATTAAGTTAAGATCTTTTGCGAAGGTTTCAATTCTATAATTTTTAGAGCTGTATTCAGACTGCCCATGCCCTCTGGTATCATGCGCTATTGTTTGATAGTCTCTTTGAAAAAATTCGATTTGATGTTTAAAAAACCCGTGGTGCGTCATCCACGCATGGCTAAAAACTAACGGCTTCCCAGCCCCCGACGTCTCATAATACAGCTTAATTCCATCAAAGGATTCAATGAATGTCATGCTAAGCACATGGCTTTTATACCATAAATAATTAACTGGTCTCCCGGGATTCAAGGTCTTTTCCAATTGCTATCCAAGAGGGGACATTAAGGGCGGTATTCCATCACCGTGTATGTAGGTTTAAACCCAAAAGATTCGAAATACTTCGTCTTACTCCCTCTGCTATTGATCCGAATGACTTCAACCCCCATTTCTTTCAAGTATTCCAAGGATGCCTGAAGTAATCTCTTTCCTACCCCTCGACCCCGAGCGCTCTCATCCACGACCACCGTTCGAATGTATCCTTCCGCAGACCCGTAAGGGTCAATTACGAGTTCTGCAGTGATCATCCCCAAGAGCTTGTGGGGGGGTTCTGGATCCTCCGCGACGAACATGCCTTGTTTTTGCAGACGGTCAAAGAGGCGTTTTTTAACGCCCCACTTGAAGCGTTTCTCATTGAATGGCACATTTTGGGTATCGCACAACTGTTTCATCAGCAATCTTAGATTAGGTATATCATCTGGGACTGCTCTTCGCATGATTAATTTTTCGCTCATGAGCTAAATTTTCTCAACTCCCTCATATAAATTGTATTAGAGGTAAACTTGATAAATACAAAATTTCAAGAGATAATTGGACTCAATATCCAATAATCCAATGGAGAGGATAATGTGATACATACACAGTTTCAAGAAATTATTGGGACAAAATATCCAATTATTCAAGCGGGAATGGGACCCTATAGCACCACCGAACTGAGTATTGCCGTGGCAAAGGCAGGTGCTTTGGGGTTGATTTCCACGATTGGAATGGCCGGGGGAACTGCAAGCTCAGCAACACCAGAAAGAGCTCAGGAAGTTTTTGGAAGAGGTCGACCCAAGGATATCGTAAAAAGAGTTATTCAATATGTATATGACAATTTAAACGACTATCCCGACGCAATATTTGGAATGAACACTCCAGTAGCGGTGGATTTCGATTATGCTGCGCGGCGGTTGATTAAAGGCGCAATTGAACTCATGAAAGAAAAACCGGAGATCCAAAAAAAATTCAAAGTCATCGTAACATCGGCTGGAGATCCGCTTCCCTGGGCGATCGATGCTAAGGAGAGAGGCGCCAGAAAACCAAGAATTCCGATCAAGGAAGAATTGCCTGAGATCACCTGGTGCCATGTTTGCCCGAGCGTGAAAACTGCAAAACGGTGCGAAAAAGCTGATGTTGATATAATTATTGCATCTGGGAGAGAAGGTGGGGCGCATTGTTCTTGGCGAGATGTATCCTCCATGGTGCTACTTCCTGAAGTCGTGCAAAATGTTTCCACTCCAGTGGTAGGCGCAGGAGGGTATGCTGATGGGGCATCACTAGCGGCTGCCCTAGCGTTAGGTGCCATCGGGATTCAAATGGGCACCCGGTTTATTGCCACCAAAGAGTCTGATTTTCAACAAATGTGGAAAAACGCTTTAGTTAAACGATCCGAGGAAGATACACTTGTTGGCCGTGGCGTTTTTGGACCAATGCGATTCTTAAGAAATGTGAAGAGTCTAGAAATCGTGGATGAGACAATTAAAGGGGCCTCGGATTTGTATAAAGGGGTTCCATGCCGCACTACGACGCCCATAATGAAATTAGAAATGGAAGGTTTCTCGAAATTAATGGACGAAGTTGAAGATGAAGCGGCGTTTATGGGCGGTTCAGTCACTGGAAGAATTCGTGACATCCCCTCAGTCAAAGAATTGCTTGAACGGATAGTCAACGACGCGGAAAAGATCATCAAGAACCTGCCAGGAAAAGTAGTCAAGTCTATTCCCGCTTGAATTTCTTATTTTTTTTCTTAATTATTGTCATATTTCATCATAAGCACCACAGGTGTAGTTAATCTATGGAAGAATCAAAAACTTTGAATCAACGATAAAAGATAGCCTTATCACAAAAATTTAATATAATAATGACATATTTTCTATGATCATTAATTTAGATGATTTGTGGGATACTGTAAGAAGTTGTATTGATTCAGAATTAGAAGATAAAAATCCAAATTTGAACTAGGGGATAAAAAACATGAAAAAAAAAGAAATTCTGCAAATATTGCCTTTATATGGATTTGTATTGTTGGGTCTTGTATTCTTATTCGGTTTAATAGCTTTCTTATATAACTTATATGAGGTAATGGGTATTTTAGCTGTTTTTTGTTTTATTAGTTCATCAATATTATTCATTACAACTGGGATTTTAAGTTATAAATGGAGAGAAGACAAGGAAGAATTTGAGGTTCCAAAATGGTTTTATTTATTAATTCCATTAATTCCAGACGTAATCTTAGCTATAATTATTGTAAATTTTCTTGAGACTTTATATTTCATAATTTTTTTAATTGGAACTGTTATTTCTTATTTGTTAATTTTTCTATATTTGAAAAAGAAACGAAAAGAAGAATTTAAATCCACGAAATGAGCACTTTTAAACTGAAAAATTTGGATTGATGATAAGTCTAAAAATCTGAATCGTAAAAAAAAATTAGTAAGCATAAAATCTATGTCATTAATTTAATAATGATAACGAACAAAAAAATGTGAATTCTCTTGCCATTTCCCTCCATTATCATGCTTACTCACGGGTTTTTCCCCGATATCGGAGGCCTGGAGATTGCCGTGCTGAATTTCGCACGGGTGTTAGCCGATAAAGGCCATGACGTTCACGTTGTCGTGCCCATAAAAGCCAGATTGGTAAAAGAGGAAGTTATTGATGGCATCCGCGTTCATCGTTTTCCGTTTGATTGGGAAGAAGCTTATTCGGCTCTACTTCAAAATTTGGGGATAAAAGAATTCCGTTTAAAAACAACTCGAAATATTCAGGCGATCATCGATGAAATCGGACAGCCCATGATCATTCATGCACACGGCGAGGCGGTTGTTGCGGGCGGGTGGCTGAAGGAACAGAATCCCGAGCTGAAACTTGTTTATACTCCCCATGCAAGCCTCGAAGGATTGAAAGAATTATTCCAAGCCAAGATCTTCGGCGAAATTCATTTCCAACCGGCCCTGGAAAAGATTGATATTATCGCATATCATGCCGTAAATCTCATATCGGGGTTGAAAAAACTCGTAGATCCTGGAAAAATTCGCGAGATCATCAATTTCATAGACCCCAACCTTTTCGATCCATCAAATTACATCACCCTTTCATCTAGACAGGAGCTTAACCTGCCAGAAACATCTCCAATTATTTTTTCACCATCCCGCGTTGACGAAGAGAAAGGGCTGGTCGAGTTAGTCCACGCGCTGCCAAAGATCTTGAAAAAACATTCTGCCGCCGTCCTTTACATTGCCGGCGATCTGACAGATGGGCTCATACTCCACCCCTCCGACGCGCAACGCAAGATTCTGCGCAAAGTGCGAAAGGTTTTACCAGAGCATACCGACCGGGTTCGCTTTACGGGTGCCATTCCATATCACACGATGCCAAAATGGTACGCTGCTTCTGATCTGATCGTCTTAATCAGCCGTGATGAATGTATGCCTATGTGTCTTCTTGAAGCAATGGCGATGGAGAAACCAATCGTGGCAACGACTGTCGGTGGCATTCCCACGCTTCTCAACCAATCCACTGGGCTGCTCATCGAGGTAGGATCCGATGGTAGGGCCTCTCCCGATGCCGTGGCTGATGCAATCATCGAGGAATTATCCCAGAATGAGAAGCGAGTTACCCTGAAAAAACTCCGCAAAAGAATCCTTGCCAATTTTTCTCCTGAGGCAGGCTATCAAAAACTCAAAGCTATTTACTCAGAATTAATCGATTAAGTTTGAATTTTGCATTTTCCGTTCAGTAAAATATTTGGTCAGGTCATAAGCAATATCAAGACCCAACACCATGACTGCATGATAATACGTAAATAAGTTAAATACGGGTAAAACAAAGACGATTATTTTCAATATCGGTCTTATGGATGCCAGCTTTTTTAAAAATGGATTCTCAATGCTTTTCGAATCCAAGAATTCGTTTATATATTCATCAGCAATGACCGCGATCAATAAAATTATCGTTGTTATTATTATTGATAGAAAATTAAGGAATACATAAAATTGATTAAATCCACTAACAACCAACATTGAGCTTATCACAAGTAGCACGTAAATTTTGAAATCTAATACATTAACTTTTTTTGTTAAAAGTAAGCCCACGATCAACATGAGCCCGACACTTGCATTATAAACATCCATCCCCATGACCACGCCCGCGAGGATTGGACTCGATAATAGAATTGCCGTTTTTATCTTTGAATTAAGTTCAAAATTTTCATCATTGACTTGATCAATTAATTTCAATGAAAAGCCCGTGTAAATATAAACCAAAAGCGAGAGGATGAATAAGCTTAATTCCATATTCTTTCGATCTTATTCTCTATTTTTAAATTTTTGAATTCCTATGGACAAAATTCCAAAAGAAATTAAAACAATTAATACCACTTTAGGAAACGGAGAAAAAATGGAGAAACAAATTATCATAGTCAAAGGAATTGGTGAAGGATCAACCGCCCTTTCAGCCTTTGACGACGCATTACACGATGCAGGCATCGACAATTTTAATTTAGTAGAATTATCCTCAATCGTTCCTAAAAATGCCACCATTGAAATTCGAGATCAATTTGATATTCCATATGAAGTCGGTCAAATTCAACCTGTCGTCCTTTCTCACACTGAAAGCAATGAGAAAGGTCTAGAAATCAGTGCGGGATTGGGGTGGGTCTTGGCAAGTGAAGGTGGCGTTTTTATAGAAATTTCAGGCTGTTTTGGGGAAAAAGAGTGTCTCGAAAACATAAATTTATCATTAGATGATATGGTAAAAAGAAGGACTTGGAATTGGGATAAAAACATTAATACTTATACGGCAAGCACAATTGTAAAAGACTCTTTTACTTCAGTGGTCGTTTGTGCCGTTTATACTTTTTCTAAAATATAGGTTTTAGCATTGTCCAACATCGACTATATGATTTGGGACTTCACCAAAAAATGTAACTTGAATTGTGTTTACTGTTATACCGAAGCTAATTGGAAGTCCGATCCGAGTGAATTAACCGTACTGCAAATAAAAGAGGAAGTTCTGCCGCAATTTGAAGAAGTTAATTTACGAGGTTTATGCTTAGCAGGAGGAGAGCCGTTACTAAGATTCGAGGATATATTAGGGATTGGAAAGGAATTAGTTGATATAGGCTTAAAAGAGTTTTTACTGTCTACGAACGGCATGTTATTAACTAGAAAACGGCTTAAAGTCCTGTTGAATTTATTTGAGGATCTCGATCTCTTTTTGGTCGGTTTGCCGATCGATTCATTAAAAGAGGAAGTCTATAATCAACTTAGACCCGCCCATGAAAAGAGCAATCTAAATCCTTACAAGAGAGTGATGGAAGCCTATAAGCTCTGCAACCAAAAGAACCTATTCATATCGGTCGAGACTGTCATTAACTCAAAGAACTTTCACGAGCTAAATGACATCATTAAATTCATAAGTCAGAAGTCACCAATGACCCAAGCTGAAATGTATCCGCTGTTTCTTTCAGGAAGAGGAACCGAGAATAAAGAACTTCTATTAACGCCTGCGCAGTTAAGGCAATTTGACCGAAAGAGAATTGCGCATTACGGAGATCCGTGTTTGTTCTGGGATTTCACACCTTTCATTCCCAATATCGAGTATTGGAAGGAAAATAAATCCAAGGCTCGAGAATTAGGCATTACAGAAGGATGTACCTGTTGTACAGAATACATTCAAATGAATTATGATGGTCAAATATTCCCTTGCTCGTTTCTACGAATGGATTTGGGAAATATTTTAACTGGCGGGTTAAAGGACATTTGGGAAAAGAATGCTACAGTTAAACAATTTAGGAATAGATACATTGAAGAGGGTAAATGCAAGGACTGCTCATATACCAAAATCTGTGGAGGTTGTAGGGCAAGAGCATTCAATGAAACGGGTAATCCCTTTGGATCAATCCCCTCGTGCGAAGGAAGTCCAAATGGGCACCCATTAGAAGAAATCTTCACGAAAAAATTAAAGCAATTAATTGATAAACTCGTCATATTAAGAAATTCAGATTTTTAATATCTATTTTTTTGGCAGGTTGTATTGATACTTTCGTCCCTTCCAGGTGATCCCCCTGCCTCGAGCAATCCTGCGGTATGCGATGAGGAGAGCTATAGTATATGCGCCAAAAGCTGCCGGAGCGGTGAAATAGGATCTTGCGGGAAAGGAAAGCCGGGTAATCTTCGATGCTTTCCACATGAGAAGCGGTGAAACAAACGCTAAAGGAAGCGAGAACAAAGAAAGAAGGACGTTTCGACGGGATATGAGAAGTATTTCTCCCATCCAACGGATTTTTTGCCTGAACCAATCCTTCAGACCTCGATGGCTGAGCAGGCGGTGGTGAAGGGCTGAATTCACGTCCAATGTCCTGCCTTTCTGGGCGAATCGAACGGCGAGGGCGTGGTCCTCGGAGAGGGCTCTTACGCCTGACTTGCCAAAACCGTTCACGTCCTGATATGCATCAAGCCGGAAGGCATATACACCCGATTCGAGCCAGTATTCACGTTCTAGCAGGGCGACCATTACATTCAGGTCTATATTCACGAAGCCCCCAACGAAATCCCGCTCCTTACAAATGCCGAATCCCCATACAATATCATATCGGGTAAGAAGATCGGTCGCAATGGCAACCCAACGAGCATCGATGAGGGAATCATCGTCCAATACGATCACGGCATCAATTTTTGTTCGATTTTTCAGCTCCTGGATGCCCGTATCGATGGCAGCGTGCTTGCTTCCTGGAGCATATAGGTACGGTAGTCCATTTTCCGAGGCCAGTCCCCGAGTTTTCTCAGCAATTGGGGGGCTGCTCCCGTCGACAACGATCTTGGCATCAACAGGAATTGGAAGTGATGCAATCCTACGAATGACATGTCGAAGGATCACTAAGGGAGGATTCTTCACCGGAAGGACGATGCCAGGTTTGTTAATGGACGGTCGGACCATAGACTTTGAACTCATTTTAATTAATTATAGAAAAGATGTATAATTTAAAAATAATTAACATGAATAGTTCTTCTATGGCTATCATCGTCATTCGAACGAACGATTAATAGAGATTGATTAGAAAATAATAAGTATTAGTTATCGTCATAAATAAACAAGACTAAATTAGCCACAAGAGGGGACTAATGAATGAAATTAGCTAATGGAAAAACAAAAAGATTGAGTTTAACATGCGTATTTTTATCATTATTTATACTAGGGACCATTTTAATGTTTATAGTCCCCACAAGCGTAAAGATCACATATGGTCTTACAACTCAGACCGATGATGGAGTAACAATCTCGTTTAATGTATTTGAACCAATCAATGGGGACCCAATAAAGAAAGCTATTATTTGTGGACACGGCGTAATGGATAACAAGGAATGGATGAAATCTTTTGCCATCGAGTTTGCCGCGGCGGGGTTTGTCGCAGTTGCCTTGGATTTTAGGGGACATGGATTGAGTTCAGGGGAGCTTATTTGGAATGACTTAATTAAGGACGTACAAGCAATAAAGGACTATTTGAATAATTCTAGAACGGACATTGACATTAACAATTTAGGATACATAGGATTTTCTATGGGGGGCTGGCCAGGTAATCAAATAGTTAAAATTGATCCCGCTTTTAAATGCTATATCGGAGCTGGAACTATATTGAACATCACAAGAGATGAACTTAATCCAAATCGGACTCTAAATATTCTCATGCTACAGGCAAAATACGATGAAGTCTTCCCGTTGTCGCGAACTAAGAGATCTTTTGGAAAACTAATAAATGTGAGCGCTGATGAGGTGGTGTGTAATCGGTTATATGGGAGTTTTCAAGATGGGAATGCTTCGAAGCTCTTTTTTGATGATAATTCAGACCATGTCTTCCTTCCCTGGGATCAGGATTCTGTAAGAGAAGCAAGAGATTGGGTAATGAATACCTTTCCAGATGTAAAACCTGTTGATCAC
>JABXJT010000122.1 GCA_013375455.1 Candidatus Helarchaeota archaeon
TCTTTTTTTTGGATGGTCCGCATAAGATTATTTTTTTCTAGCTATGGCAATTTGAAAGAAGTGTTTTAATCGCTTATTTACCTTTTTATACTTGTAAATCTCAAATCCAGATTCATTTAACTCCCGAACTAGTCCGTGCCGCACGAGGTCTTTCGATGTTTCAGCTTCAGGGCTAAATGGCAACCAATATCCGATATACCCCAAATACTGGATTCTCCATAAAATTTTAGTAGGTTCATTATGTTCAATTATTGTAACCAAGCCATTAGGTTTTAAAACACGTTTTACTTCCTTAAGCACGGCGTATCTAACTTTTCGCGGCATTTCATGAAGTGCAAGGGAAATGACGACCTTCGTGAAATAGTTATTTTCAAAATGTAATTCCATTGCATTCATTTTCTTGAATTTTACATTTTTATATTTGTTTTTCTTGATGGCTTCGCGGAGCTGCCCATCGGAAAGGTCGACTCCAAAAATTTTAACATCCCCTCTGATCATTTCGGCGAGTAAAAGAGCCATAGCCCCCGTCCCACAACATAAATCGAGGATGACATCATTATTGTAAAACTTTTGCATTTCGAGGATCATTAATCGAAGCCTTTTCTCCAAACCGAACAACATCATTCTTACAAAAAGATCATAAAAGCGCGAAAATACATTATCGTAGAAGCGCTGGAATCTTTGCCCATAATAATCTTGATCTTCCTTGATAACCCATCCACTCGTGGTCAGAATTGTTGGTTATTAGAAGTCAGATTTAATAGATTCGTTTAAGCAATTTTACCGCGCTTGTTTCCACATCATAATCAACGAGTTTTGCTGAGTTCAAATCGGCGAGAGCTTTACGAACCGCCGCGGCCGAAATGCCTGAAGCCTTTGTTAAATCTTGTCTAGTCCAATCTACCTTTTGACCGTGTAGCAAGAAGAGCAGTTTGGAATGGGGTTGCGCACCGAAGACTTCAGTTAGTAAGGTCATTGAAAGAGCCAAAATTTCACGCATTTCAATTTTCTTAGTGCTTTTTTTTGATAAATCTTGAAATTCCTTTGAAACTTTCTCGAGTTCTTTTGAAACATGATTCAAATCGGCTTTCATTTTAGCGTTTTCTTCTTTTATTTTATCGTAATTCTTCGCCATTTCCACGAATTTCGGATAAGTGTCTTTTATTCTATCCAAAAAAGCGTATACATCTTTTGCCTCATTTAAAACTTTTATAAAACCTGTTAAAGTCTTCTTTTTACTCATATACTTCCCTCATTAACTAGACGATAGTCTCATCATTGCCTTAATTATGTTATAACATTTATCATTAAATTGAAAAATCTAGTAGGTCCAGTTTATTCAGTCTTTCTTTGGTAGGAACGCCATTTTGGTCCCATCCCCGTTCTTCGTAGTAATCATTTAATAACTGCTCAATGTCAGATTTAGTGAGTTCATGTTGTTGGTGGTAGTCCATTAATTTCTTTGGCCCGTCTGGCGTAATCCGCGGCGATAACCAGACACGAGAAACTCGATCTCTGAATGTCCACCCTTCACGTATGTTTAAGAGTTTATATAAATTGAAGACCCGCTCTCCTGATTGTTTTAATGCTTG
Source organism: Candidatus Helarchaeota archaeon (assembly GCA_013375455.1). Next base: position 1,593 of record JABXJT010000122.1, read on the forward strand.
AGGTTCAAGAGAAATTCCCGTCACAACCGAATAAAGTTCAGCGAGCTTCTCTACATGGATAATGTCAGTTCCGAATAACGTATAAACAATACACGTGCCCAAACTATTGTGCACCGCCATTGCATCTTCGGCATGTTTTGCATAGCGACCTGCATTGAATTGCCCATAGTATGGCGTCGTGGTAAACACTCGGTTGAATTCTTGAGTAGAGAGCCCAAGATGGCTTGTATCCTCTTTGAGAGTTTTCAGCATCATTTTTGGTATCGTATAAATTGATTGCGTTCCTCCATGATGGGGTCGAGGATTGGTGAGGTATGTGAATCGTTGGGGGTCCAAGGTGGTGGTGCGCCCATCTTGTATGGCATCAGCACCCTTAAAAAGTCCCGTTCCCTCAAAAAAGGTGTCAGGATCAATCTCTAAATGTTGTGATATAGGATACCACCCTTCCGCAATCATGTTTCCCATCTCCGTTCTAGAAAGAGTTTGATCAAGTAATTTAAAATATGTTGAAGCCTCTCGCGGAAAGGAATCGGGCTCGTGACGGGTGATCCAGTTCAATAACCCTCCAACGGTGAAAAAACAGACTCCTGCCCGATTACACTCATCTAACAATTTGATGATTTGAGCGGAATCGTCGATGCCGAGTCGAAGCGCCACTCGTGCTGGAAGGAGATGATGCCCCGTGAAGGAGGTTACTCCTTGATAAGCCCCTTCTGCTACATGAAAATCAGTCCTGCAAGCGAGCATGCATCCGTTGCAGGCAAGGTTGTGTTGGAATTTGTGCTTTTTCCAAATTTTAGGACCAAACTTCTTCCTCCACGTCCGATAGGGTAAATTCCCCTCATAAACGAGTGGTGCTTGCAAATCCCAGCCTGATGTAATTCCCATTTCTTGAAAGGGTTTTAATAAAGGGGCATCACTAATTTTTTGTCGAAATGCACGAACTAATTCTAAAAATTTCGATGGATTCGCGACGTTTATACCTTTAGTTCCGAATGTAACGACTGCTTTAAGGTTCTTAGATCCCATTATGGCTCCAAACCCAAATTTTCCCAGATGGCCACTATAATCCACGATCGCAAGTGCATATCGGACTAGATTTTCGCCACCTCTTCCAATTGCAAGAACACCACTGAGCGGATTTTGTTGAATGAAGAAATCCGTCGTTTCATAGATATCTTTAAGGCCCCAAAGGCTTTCTGCGGCTTTAATTTGGACTTTATCGTCGATAATCTCAAGATAAACCGGATCTTCAGCTCTTCCAGTAATGATGAGATGATCGAACCCCGCATTTTTGAGCATCGACCCGAAGCGCCGGCTTCCAACAACCGCGTTGTCTATAAAATGCAACCCTTTAGGCGTTGCTATTATTGGAGATTTGGTAGTGCCAATTACTTTACCTGCACCTGGAAACAGAGTCCCTACAAGAGGTCCTGTACCAAGAATTATAACATTCTCAGGTGCAAATGGTTCCGTGTTAGGAGGCTGAAAATCCCAGAATAATCGATTATTTACCCCATATCCTCCCAAGAATTTTGGAATGTATTCCTCCGGTAATGAAAAATTTCTTGTTTTCTGCGAACTCAAGTCGACATGTAATACTTGCCCTGCAAAGCCAAAATACTTCAACTATCCTCCCCCCATATGCTCTAACGCTCCATAGGCACAATATTGAGTGCAGAGCCAGCATTTTGGTTTGCAGCTTTCTAAGATCTTAATTTTAATTGGGACCCACGTTTCCCCTACAAAATGGCTTGGTTCTATTCGTATGTGGGCTCGTGAAGGGTTAAAAGATTTTGAATGAATAAATGAACAAATTAGCATGCAGCTTAGACATTGTGCGCATTTTTCAGGCTTAATTCTAATTTTATTTTTTACTGTCTGCAATTTAGCAAAGCTTCCTCTCAATTTTTACCGGAAAATGTTATACTTTCTACAATACACCTTAAAATTTGGAGTGCCTCCACCTTCTACGATGTTCTTTAAAACTTTAGCAGGTTCCAGGACTTGCATGCTACTCAATATGGTAACACCTCTTGCAAAGAGCGGTTCTGCTACAAAACCTGCTGTGGGCCCAACGACCGTGATTTCTCTCGCGTTTTCGCTCCATTGTATTAACTTCTCAAGGGTTCTGTTTGCGATAGCTGAACCGGTGATAAAAACGACATCTGCCCTATTTAAGTGTTCCTGCGAAGTTTCTGGGCTTTTGAGATAAGGAAGGCTCATATTTTTTAATCCATCATCAATGACCACGACATCTTGAACTGTTTTTTGAAGTCTCGGAAGAAATCCTCTAATATTTCCAATCATCACAACTCGATCGGTTTCCTCAACTTTTAGATGGTCGAGCGGATCAGTGTCGTATTTTATTCGATACTTTTTAACATTTTTCCAAAGGATATGCTGAGACACAGCATTCAAAGTTGAGATCCCAATAACTCTCTCTAAATCATCATCCACATTCTTTACAAATTGAAGTAATTTACGAATATCTAAATCCTTCATTGATTTTTTACTGTTTATATATTTGCAGGAATCAATTGGGTCTTGATTAAAAATAGAATAACACATTCCACAAGATTCATTTGCCAGCACCGTGCAAGTAAACCGAAATCCCTTGCTAATGCTCTTGATTCGCAATGAATCTCTGTCGATCACTTCTGAAATCCGTGTTACCAGGTCATTGATGAGTGCGCCCACATCTATAACTCCATTACTGATCTATTTGGGATTAGATTGATAATTAATTTTTTTTAAAGTAAATCAACGAGTAAAGTGGACCATCCAAAATTCTTAGCGCCATATCCTTCTGCCGTAAATGGATTATATTGTTCGCGGAATCCAGCGATTTCAACCATTTCACGCATTTTTGATATGATATGGTTTGCAGGTTCATCAAAACCATGACGTTGCAATCCTTTAACAACATACCAATTAGTGCTGAACCATGTTGGCCCGCGCCAGAGCACCATTGTAGAGCCCTTCGGATTAAATTTTGGCGAAGATTTAGCCACACATGGAATTGGATACGGTAACCAAAATTCTTCCTCATTCAGCAAATGTTCTGTGACTAAACGCTCCAGCTTCTCCTTGGCAACGTCCAAACATAACGGGAATAGCCCAGATACTGTCAATTCAGGGAAAAATTCATCATCAAGGGAAGGAATTGAATAAAAAAAACCAGTAGCATCATCCCAACATTTTTCTTCTAAGGTTTTTTGAGCTTGATTGGCACGAGCACGATACACCGAGTCGTCTTGTCCCAGGATCTCGCAGAGATCTGCAAGACAGAATAAATTCAAAACATAAATTACGTTAAATGCAACATCTTTCACCAAAAATAGGTTCAGTTCCTTTATTCGCTCAATATCCCAATTCACTTTATTATATTCTTTCACCAATTTGCTCATCCATAGCCCTGACCGAAGCGTGAAAAAGCGTTTAATTTCATGTACATGGTCCCAAATCGGCAATAAATCCATTCCTGTTTCCCATGGATGGATGACTGATACCAAACCATCATCCGCAATTCGTTCATTTCGTTCCAGATCAAACCAATCATAATATTTTTGGAGGGGCGTAATCATCCGATCAAGGAATGATTTATCTCCTGTTCTTTCATATACTGCGGTTACAGCTTGGGCAATGACGGGGGGTTGTGTAATACGACTTCTATCTTTTTCTGGCCATAAGCGTCTAAAAAGCCAATCAGCCAATCTTGGTATCAACCCTGATGCTTTTTTCCAATAATTCATATGGCTTATCATTCCGTTGTCGAATTGCTTTTTAATCAGGCATAGTAATTCCTTTTTAGCGTTTTCCGGTTTAAAATGCGACCAAACTATCGCGTGAAAGCAGCTGTCCCATAACCATTGATGCTGATAGGTGCCCAGACTAGGACAGGTATAGAAAAACTCATCATTCTGAACAATATTTCCTTCCAGTACGGTCCGAGCCCTGTCCTTAAGCTCATCAACATTCATGAAGTAATCAAATCCATAACATTTTAAGAATATCTTTAATAGCTATTTAGAAAAGCAATAAATTATATGATTTTTTACCACAGAAGAAGGCAAGCGTAAGAACATTAAACAAGGAAAAAAAAGATATGAAAGACACGAAGGGAATTTTTAAGATTGTTTTCGCGGGATTAGATAATAGTGGAAAGACATCTATTCTTTATGTTTTAGAAGATAAATTCAGCATGCTAAATCCTCCTGCAACGACAGGTATAGAGCGTGATACCCTAGACGTGCTCGGATATTCGATTATCCGCTGGGATCTAGGAGGACAAGACAAATTCCGAGTAGGATATCTACAGAATGAGCGTACCTTCATCGATACGGATTTGCTCTTTTTTATCCTTGATGTTCAAGACCGCTCTCGGTTTGGAGACGCCGTTGATTACTTTGAACATATTTTAAAAATGTTTAGAAAGCTGGATCAACATCCCCCAATCATCCTGTGCTGTCATAAGTTTGATCCTGACTTGAAAATCGACGATCGTGTTCTAAGCAATATACAGGTTGCCAAGCAAGTTTTCCGGCGAAAATCTCAGGACTTTGAAGTTGAAATGTATGAGACCACCATTTTCGAGAAGTGGAGTCTAACCCTTGCCTTCTCCAAAGGCCTGCTAAAACTATCACCAAAATCGCAAATCCTAGATCAGCAACTCGAAGCTTTTGCTTATCAATTAAATTCAGAAACCGTTCTGCTTTTAGATGACAATGCCTTACTCTTTGGACAATATTTTAAAGGTGAAGAAGACATAAGTTACGGCATTTGTAAATTAGTTTCACCCCATCTGGCTACAATGGCAGATAAAATAATTAAATATGGAACAAGTTTTGACATCTTTCAGATTAAGGTAGGCGGTTGGGTGTTTTTCAGGGATTTAGAAATTAAAAATAAGCGATTTTACTTGACTGTCTATAATGAACAGTCTGATAGCGTGAAAATTATTGATAAACATCTTCCTCAATTTATAGATCAAGTATCAAATATTCTTGAAACATTTTTCATATGAATCCTAGGAGGTCAGTTTATTTCAAGCTCCAAAGTACCCTTTAAGATCGTCTTTGCGGGATTGGATAACAGCGGCAAAACTTCTATCTTATTGGTTCTCGAAAATAAGTTTAGTTTATTGACTAATTTGTCTCCGACCAAGGGAATTGAAAGAACTGACTATAATGTGTTAGGACATCCGATATTGAAGTGGGATTTTGGAGGACAAGCCCAATTTCGCCAAAATTACATAAAGGACAATAGATTTGAATCCACAGATCTCTTATTTTACGTCATAGATGTCCAAGATCCGGATAGAACAGAGGAATCCCTTCAATATTTATCTGAAATACTAAGCTATTTTCGCGAATCTGACCAAGATCCTCCCCATCTCTTGATTTGCTTGCATAAAGTGGACCCGGATTTAATCAATGATGCTCAAACTCAAGGCTCTATCCAAAATATTAAAACTAAATTACAAGATTTGATTGATTTTGACTATCTGACATATCAAACTACTATCTATTATAATTGGTCCTTAAGAAAAGCATTTTCTAAAGGCCTCTTAAAATTATCACCAAAATCCTCATTGCTCGATTCCATAATGAATGAATTTCTCGATCTCACGCTTTCAGATACCCTCCTTTTACTGGATGAAGATGCTCTCATATTTAGTGAAAGTTTTCGTGACAAGGAAACCTACGAACTATCAAACATAATTGCACCCCGTTTAGCAACGATGGCAGATCGATTAATGAAGTATGGAAAAGAAATCGAGGTATTTGAAGGAAAGATCGGTGGATGGATCTATTTTAAACCCATTTCTATAAGAGAGAAAAAATTTTATGTCGTGGTATTCAACAAACAAGTTGAAAGTGTCGAAGAAATTAACATTTCACTTCCTGAATTCACTGTGAAAATTGCTAATGCGCTTCAAACGTTTTTTATATGACCAAATACCAATTTTATTTGAGCATTACAATGCGGTGGAGGATTTATGCCCCAAACTGCGAATGATAAAGAGAAAGAGAGAATATTACGAATTGCCTATGAAGCTCTCGACGAATGTAATAAATTGCACGAATTAACAGGTCGAAATAAAGTACCTCTTGACGAAGTTGCGGAAAATTTAGCAATAACAAAAGAAGAAATCCAAAATAGCTTCGATTATTTAGTTCAATTGGGCGTGATCGGCGATGACGGTGACCGTGACCATATGAACTACGATGAAACGGGGGAATTAATGGAATTTATACTTCAACTTCTGCGAGCTCTCGAACGACAAAAGGAAGAAAAAGAAAAAGAAAAAGAAGAGGTACAAGTCCAATATATCGAATAGATGCTTTAAAAATGAATTATTCAAAAAATAGATGATTGGAATACTAAGATTACTAAAAATTATAAATTGAACATGTCCGTGTATATTTTTAACTTTATTTAAAGCATGACTTAATGTCTTTTAAACCGCTCTAAAAGATATGATGAAGATTTAATTAAATATTTCTTTATGGAAATTATTTCTAGTAGTTTTTTTTAATATTCCACTTATATTTGAATGGTAAATTTCTAGACTACCTATATAAGACAATGTGTTTTTTTTCTACATTATAAAAAAAAGGGATTCGACTAAAATGGTAAAGGAAGCTTTTAAAACAGCAAAATCATAATGGAAGTAAATTGAAGAAAGTTGAACAACATATCTTTGGGGTGGAACCCGTGATGAAAACGATATCGGTTAACGTGCCAGAAACTTTCATTAAAGGTCTTGAAGAACTCGTTAAAAAAGGTTTATATGCAAATCGCAGCGAAGCCATACGTGTCGCTATCAGGGACCTTATAAAGCGAGAGCTATATAATGATGAATTTTCATTCATATCTCTTAGAGAAAAGGATGAAAAATACTCTAAAGAACACCAAATAGTTACAATTTAAAAAGCCATCAATATTTTACATTTTTTTTCTTTTTTTCAAGCGTTCAGTCGCTGTTTTCTAAAGCGTTATTCAAGGTTTCAATTTTTTCTTCCAAGATATTTATCGTGTCCTCGTTAGGAGAATTATGTAATGGAGTACCGCATTTCATGCATTTAAAACCAATTTCTATGGCATCTTCAAACGTGTAAGCACCACAATTATTGGGGCATCGGTAAAAAATATGGTCTTTTTCATATTCGAGGCGTGTTTTTAAGATATGAAGGACCAATTTGTTTTTATTCCTAATGAGATGAATCATATTCTCTGGTTCAAGCTTCCAGAAAAAAATATACCAACCTGTTGATTTATCTCTGAGTCTACGAAAAGAGGCTAGATTATTCTCGTAAAGCTTATAGAGAATTTTTCGGATGTCGTTCAAACGAATACCAAATTTACTGGCAAGTTCTTCATCCGTAATTTCAGTTTTTTTACTTAATTCTTTTACCACACCTTCTACGATCTCTTCTCCGATAATATCCTTAACAATAGCTAGGAAATGTCCTTCTTCCAGACCTTGGGGCATTCGCCTGTCCTTCTTCTGAATCTGTCTTGCCTCTAAACCAGAATAAATTATACTAAAATTTCAAATCCAAATAATCTATATAAAACTATTTTAGGAAAATTTATGACGTCTGCATTAAACGAGTTTCATAACGATGCTAAGAACAGATTATAGATTCTCAGAGATAATTAAATCGCTAATACGGCGAAAAACCTTTTCAACATTTTCTGCAGATTTCGCGGATGTCTCATAGAATTCAAAGCCTAAATCTTTCGCTAATACATCCCCTTCCTCGTTAGAAATTTTCCGATCTTCTGTGAGATCGACCTTATTTCCAATTATAATACATGGGACTTTACCGCAATAACTCAGGAGATTATCATGAGTTTCTTTTATTTCTTGATGGGTGTTCGGGCGCGTAATATCGTACACGAGTAAAGCACCCTGTGCCTCTTGATAATAATCGCGCCTGATGAATCGAAATCGCGCATCTCCTGCTAAATCCCATATTTGAAGTAGTATTCTCATATTTTTATCGGGATAGTCTATAAATTTAATGAGGAAATCGGCTCCTAATGTCTTAGAATAGGTTTCCGAGAACTTCCCGGTTGTAAATCGTCTAATCAATGAAGTTTTTCCGACGGCAGGCGCCCCCAAAACTAACAATTTGAACCCGAATGTCTTTGTCTTCTCCATGCTGTTTTTCCACCATTAAATCCATTATCTTTAATACGTATGTTTTATTTCACTCTTCCCATCAACTTATTTACATTCATCTTTTTAAGAGCTATGCCTTCCTTTGAAATCACCAATAATAATTCTCTTAAAATTATATCTTTAAAATCTTTTTTCTTCTCTTAAATCTTGAGATTTTTCCGAACGTAATAAATGCGATAAATTGCAGTCATATGGGAAATAAAAACAACAATAACTAATCCGATCAATGCAAAATATGCGTAAGCAAAGTTCATTAAGGCACAAATTACCAAAATAAACAACCGTTCAGATCGACCTGCTAATCCTACATCACAATTCGGGATCCCCGCCGCTTCTCCTCTTGCTCTGGTGTAACTGACCATTAAAATCCCCATCAAAGCTAAAAGTACCCATACCAAAAGGGAAAAACCAAGAAATACAGTTTGGGTTGGGTAATGTCCCATAAATGATAAGATTATAATAGAATCGACATATCGATCCAGGTTTGAATCGAGGTAACCACCTCGAATCGATATTTTATTCGTCAACCGAGCTAAAGTTCCATCGACTCCATCAAATACTCCAGCTACAAAAACGAATATCACAAATAGGAAACTTCCCCAATAACTATGAATGAAAAAGAACAAGAAAGCACCCACCAAAGCTATTATCGTCCCTAGAACTGAGACTTGGTTAGGTGTCACGTTTAATTTTTGAAATTTTTTGGCAATCCACGTTACTAATGGACGAAATACCCGTCTGATGCGAAGTCTTGATCCCATGACAACCAGATTTTTTTTGTTTTTAAAACATGATCTGCAAAAGTAATCTTTTCCGACAAAAATCACGGCATGGAAACATTTAAATCCCACCAAGATGAAAG
>JABXJT010000123.1 GCA_013375455.1 Candidatus Helarchaeota archaeon
TCCTTCCGGATCTTCACGGATCAGTGCCTGCCCAATTCATTTGGGGGTGCCTCATCGCGGGGGCACTCTTCACCACCGCTGGGAGCACCCTCTTCCTCATCGGATTGGTCAAGTACCGAAATCGATTCAAAATGAAGATGTAGATCTCGCTATTTTAAATAAGTTTAGTACCCCTGAAAAACGTGGTTGGGCATCTTGGATGGAAATCAGCACGAACCGGGCGTCCCTGCGGGAAGTGAGGAGGCCTGTAGTGAATGTGGATCAAGGGAGCTGCGCACGGATCACGCCCGCGGGGAAATCATCTGTTCAAACTGTGGAATGGTCCTTTCGTCTCGAAGCATAGACCGCGGACCGGAATGGCGGGTCTATACGAGCGAAGACCAAGGTAAGCGGAGCCGCGTGGGTGGTCCCGCTACTTTTGCCGTGCCTGACAAGAGGCTATCCACCACAATTACGCGGCAAAATAAAGATGCGTATGGCAAGCAACTCACCCCGAAACGGAGGGCGCAAATGTACCGCCTGAGAAAATGGCAATCCCACTCGCGCGTGCACTCTTCTCTCGACCGGAATTTAGCAATTGCAATGGCAGAACTCGATAGGTTGATCTCCCAACTAGACATCCCGACATTTGTCAAGGAAACGGCAGCAATCCTGTATAGGCACGCCGTAGCGAAAAAGTTGGTTCGGGGGCGCTCCATCGATGCAATGGTCGCTGCTTCGATCTATGCTGCCTGCCGGAAGCGGAAAATTCCGCGCAAGCTCGCAGAAGTCGCCCGGCATTCTCGGATAAATCGCAAGGAGTTGGGGCGGTGTTATCGGTTAATGCTGAGGCGATTGCACGTCACCATTCCCGTGGTGTCGCCAGTGGATTTCATCCCGCGCTTCGGCACCGCCTTGAATCTTCCCGCAAGGGTCCAGCAGAAGGCGGCGAACATCATACGAGAGGCCCGCGAGAAGGACCTCACGGTCGGGAAAGCCCCAGCAGGCGTGGCAGCTGCGGCCCTCTACATCGCGGGCTTGCTAGAGGGGAAACCCCGCACCCAGCGTCAAATCGCGAACGCCGCGGAGGTCACGGAAGTCACGGTTCGGAATCGGTACAAGGATTTAGTCAAAAAATTGAACATTCGCATATGAAGCAAGTAAAGAAAACACGAATGGGGAATAAAAATATGAGTGAGGCATTGCATTATTAAATCATGGTTGAGAAGAATGGCGAGTAAAAAAGGTGGAATTACGGATATTCCATCTCTTTTGGAATATCTAAGGAAGGATGAACTCAAGCGAATCTGTAAAGGAAATTATGAAACGATACGAGCTCAGACAGGAAAGACAAAAATCAAATCATTAAAAATCCGAGAAATGAGGGAACTAATTACCGAATCGGGTTTAAATGAGGAGGAGATTGTTGGAAACCTTACCGCACGGGCTATTGACTGGATTTGTAAGGCGATGGGGATAACACGGATAAAATATTTTGGGCGGTTTGAGAGAGAAAGAAAAATAAAGGAGATAATAACCCGATTAAAATCTGCACCTAAACCAAAAATCCTTGCTGAAGAGAAAGTGAAGTCTCTTCCTAAAATCAAAATTTTCATTAGTTACGACACCGAAGATTACGATGCTTTTATGCTTGAGCAATTAGTCGAAGAGCTTGAAAAGAACTCGACAATCGAGAAGGTTTATTACTGGCAACGCGATGCGAAACTCGGGGAGGCATTCGATGATTATATGACTGATAGGATCGAGGAGTCTAACTTTTTCTTGGTGTTCTGTTCCGAAAAAAGCCAGAAATCTTCGCCAGTGCAGCAAGAAATAGGCATGGCGAAAGTAGCTATGAGTAGAGGGAAATTGCAGGTTATCCCCATTTTTATCGAGCGAGCGAATCTATTCCCAGACTTTCAACGTATTCGCGGAATTCAATTTAATCGTGCGAAGTTTAAAGAGTTTATCAGAGAACTCCTTGCGCGATTAACCCGGGAATGGGGCTAAGGATTTTACCTAAGCTCCTTTCTAATGGGCGCAGGGTCTCGCGTTCTTCAGGGGACAACACTCGCAGTAAGATACTGACCGCGTAATTCCCCTCGGATTCATCCACCTCTGCTAGATACTGGTCCGAATCGTCAGACCCGATTATGGTTAGCTTCCCTGCTCGAATTAGATAGCCCAATTTCTGTAAGAACGGTACGATTTCGCTTCGTTTCATACAATCGCCTCTGGGTACTTAAAAATCTTATGCATTGGTGGGTACTGTCCCCCCATCATCATCCATCATCATCATCATCAACAAATCAGGTCGGACTCCCTCAATTTCACAATATTCTACATTTTCATCAGGTATCCTTAACCTCTCTTGAAGTAAAAATTTCATTGCTAAGTGCGCGTCAGTCTCAGGTTCCGAGTAAACATCACAATTACTGCATCTTTTGTGGGCAAAATGAGGGATCCTCCGTAAGCCCTTTCTTAAAATCAACTCAGGGTTGATACAGGATTTATTTCGACATCTGTATCCGTTCTTCAACCGAGGACGATCCCTGTCAGCCTTCACTAACTTATTTTGGTACAGTGCAAAAATCACGATGTAACCCCGTCAAAGTCTTCCGATGTCAAATTAGATCATCATTCATCATTTATAAGATGGATATTATCCCAGTATTTCCTCTCAAGGATAAAAATTACATTTTTTTGCCTTTATCACTTCGAATGACATTTCATTTTACATCTATTTAAAGATAAAGTGAATGCCTTGCTGTTAGCTCACGCGCTAACTCGTATGGCAGTTTTCTTTGAGGTTTGCTAAGTCCTCCAGGTCGAGCTCCACAAGTTCGGCGAGCATCTCCGCGGCTGCTTCCACGTCCTCACCTGCAAGTACTGCCACGTCTGACAGGACCTGCCGCCGCCGCTCCTCCGGCAGGGGGAGCTCATCCACGAGTGCCACGAGACGCGGATCGACCACGGTGACGGGATCGGGGTATTCCTTGACCAGCCTTTTTTTCAAACGGGCTATTTTCCTGCGGCCCAACTGCACGACCTCCACCGATCCCTTGGGCGCGGGGGCTTATAAGTGCCCTTGGGGCAGTTTTCGGTATTGATGTTTCAACCGAAACTATGGCATAATAATTATTTTTCATTACATATTTGTTCATATAAAGGACTTCGATTCCTTAATTAAAAACTATAATTCAGAGATTGTTTGTTTTTTTCCCTATACTCACATTAAACTTTCTGATTTTATAAAAATACCAGATATCGAGTTAACACAACAAGTTTCAAATTATGAAAATAAGAATCAGTTAGTCAATTTTATAAGAATTTGTATAAAAACTAAAGATAGCTTTAGAATTTTCAATCAATTAAAAATTACTCCTTATGCTGGAGAAGTAGATATTAGTTTAGAACATACTCTTTATCAGGGAGATTATATCTATTTTGGAAAAATGAATGATCACGGCTAAGAACTGAGGTCAAGCAATTTTTCGTTATGCAGAATGACTTCTTCATCAATCACTGCAAATCGAATTATATTTTTATGTAATTATATTTTCATGAAATCTCAAAAATAGACAGAAAAGCTAAAAATATCACGGTTTCACGACAAAGTTACTTCTCTGAAAATCTTTTTTTCAAATATTGTTTTATAAGGTCTCAATTTAACTTTAAATAACGAAAAAAAGTATTTACTTGTCTTTAATCCGATCTAATCTTTTATGGGTTAGAATTGTATGTAGATAAACTTTATTTTTTATATCTTCAGGACAAGATTGGCAATAGATCGTATATTCGTCACGATAATCATCGCATTCCTCGCAAATGCTAAAGAGGAGGCGCAGATCTCGGGTAATACGTTCATAGCGAATTCCTTTAAAACTACTTGCTTTCATAAGAGTACCTTGATGCCATGGATCTTCTTTCAAAGATTGAACAATTGTGTTAATCTTCTCTGCATATTTTAAATAATTATGACGTTCTTTCTCGAATTTACGGTTCATATAAATTTCATAGACCAAAACACCACAGCATTAATTAGAATACTTTGTCGCTGGAAATTTCCGATTTATTGCGATAGCATTTTTAATTTGGGAATAGTTGCTTTTATCTAATAAGAGGTAAAATGTTTCAATCCATTCTTCAGCTATTTCAAATTTTTTCTTATTTCCCGGATCTTTCTTTGGATTAAGAAGGGTTTGATAGAGGGGAATATCCCGAATTTTAACATTGTTAGTCTCTAGATTGTAGCAATAAGCCTCTAATTGACGTCCCGAAAATTTACTAAACTTACGTAATGTAGAATCAATCTTCTGGATTATTGATTTGTTAATCTTGAATAACTCATCAAACTCATTTAAAAGCATGGTTCCATAAGAAGTAATGAAGGAATTATTATAGATAAAAATTGAGAAATCTAAAGTAATCGAGTCAATTATTTTATATTGGTGTAAGAAATCTTGGATCCCTGGGATTTCAAATGCATAGGGACCATATTTATAGCGGATGAAGTGGAAGTCGAAACCAAGAAGGTTGTCCTTCTCCATTTCCAATTCCGACAGAAATAAAAGTTTTACTATTTTCTTTTGAGAAAACTTTTGTCGGTCTTTCATCAAATATAAAAAAAGAATATTATCAATTACGGAGTTCTTTTGCTCCATTCTTGCGTGCTCCCTAATGGTCATATAATTATTAATCCAAATATTTTATTAATCTTTGGGAATTTAAGTTCCACAACTCTTTAAGCGCATATGAGTGTGAGTAATATTAAAGAAATTTTTTATTAATAAAAGTAAGAATTTGAATAAGAGAAGCCCTAAAATTTTAACTTTGATATCCCTTTCTTAACACCAAATTAGTATCTCAATAATATAATCTTACTTCTATTTATAATAAATTAGATGGTCATCCCTTCAGGTGGTAAACGTTTTTGCTGCTTTTTAGATTGTTCTTGTGCCTTCAGGAATTGCTCGCCTAACTGAGCAAATATATTTTTCTTCTGGGCGTCTATTGTGAGTTTTTTAAGGTAAAGCGCGATTGGCACGCTTTACCTTAAAGTGAATGCAGTTCCTTTCAACAAATTTTCCCTTACGGATAACACCATTAGATTCCGTGCTTCAGATTTGGCCAACAATCAAGGCATCCAATCCACTGCTATTATCATCCCAATAATGGAAAGAATAATATACAATTGGACATAATAGATATTTAGTAAATACAATACCTAAACATAGAAATGGAGAAAATTTCAGGGCATCAAAGCAATTATCCAATGGGCTTTTCATGGAAGTTCATTACAGTACTGAAAGTTGTATTAAAAATGCGAGACATCTCCTTAAAATATTTGGCTATCAAGGAGATATGTTAGAAGTCCAGTAATATAAAAATTAATAAACACAGAATTTATCTCATTATTTTATTAATGATATTTCTTTTTAGTAGATGAGTAATTATGTCAAGAGAAAAGGAAAATAGTGCAATAGAAGCCGTACGAGCATTTGCAATCGCACTTACAAAAGCAACCTATAGCTTGGATCGCGCTCGGTTAATTCAGATCGCTGAACAAAGCGGCATCGACCCAAACGGTGAGGAAGGATATGTATCTTTTGAGGACTTTTTGCAACGGCTATATAAAGATGATAGGGAAAAGTTTCACGTCTATATTAAAAATGTACTTCGATATATCACGAAAAAGCGATATCTAACTAGTGAATGGACGATTATTCAAAAGAATAAAATCATAAGTCAAAGTCTCGATGTTTTTGGTCAAAAATTAAACGATATCTTCGTTGAAGGTGATGTGGGGGAATGTCCGAGGAGGGTTGTGATTGACGAACTCCTCTCTAAAGTAAAAGGTGGACAATTAATTAGGGGATTGGAGAGGTTTCCTCAGTTATTAGGCATTGCAGGTCCGATTAAACATTCTGATTGGTTTGAGATCTCTATTCTTGACCTACTGGGCATAATAGGGTTCATTACTTTGTATTTTGGGGGAAAAATACATGCAAAAGGGGTCGATATAATGGCATTCCATCCGACCAAGCCCCTAATATTTGCCATCTCTGTGACGACTGGTAATGATGTTGGAAAAAAAGTTCGAACCCTCCTTCCTCAGTTCAATAATCTAAAAAGTAATTTATCGGATAAGGTGTTAGAATATGAAACCATCCCCGTGATTGTCACACCCGTATCAGCAGAAAACATTCGAGACTCTGATTTCCAAGATGTAAAATCACATAAAATCGTATTATTGTCATTTGACGATATTGAGAATGTATATCATACGGTGATGGAAGTGGGAAATGGTGATTTAGTAGATATAATTACGGATTTTATTAGAGATAAAATACCTGATTGGATGGATTGAAATAAACACCTGAACTCTTTATCATTTAGAAAATAGAGTCACTTCCATGTTACTCTGGTTTAGAAGTTTCTTGGATTCAATTCAATTTATCGAATTTACATTTTAAAATAAATTTAATTTGACTCGGATGAGGTCAAGCTTGTATTAATAAAAATGGAGCAAAAAATCATTCTAGAACAATTTTAGAAAATTTAAACAAAGCGACAATCATCTGTAATGTAATTCTTTTATCGATTCTGACTCTTTTTCTCATCGATCTAATGTTCCAATTTTATGATTTCTTTTTAGTTGAGTATTCCATGCTTAGGTTAACTCTATTCTTTGCATATATATCCTATATAATTTTTCTAAATGGGACCATTATATCAGCTTATAGGCTGAGTTCTATCAAAAAGATAACCAAAATGGCCATGCCATATAAAAATTGGTTGGAAAGGTTCGCTTCAGTTTATTTCTTATATTATATAGTTTTACTTTTAGCGATCTTTCTCCTGATCTCGCCGAATCTTACTTTTCGGGTGTATTCAATTGTTGGATTTGGGATTTTGCATTTATTCCTCTTTATTTGGTATTATAGAAGTAAGCTGGGGTATGGATTAAACCGAAGTTGAATTGAAGAGAATGAATCTGATGTAATCGTTGGAAAGTAATTAATTCTTGAACCAAAACCTATTTTTCCTCTTTTGGCATTGGCGCGGCCTTCAATTTATGCTCGATGTACCCAACCGGGATTTCACCCAGCCCCTTAACTGCCGGGACCTTGCCTAAAGCCGTAGTTATTGCTCAAAAATATAAATTCCATCCGAATCGTAGGGGAGGTTAATTTTAAACTGACCAAATTCTTTCCGTCGCCTTTTGATTTCATCCCCTAAATATTTTGAAAAGCACTCTGTGCAAAGTAATTCATTGGATTGGAGCGAAGCTTCGTCCTTTATCAATGGACTTTCGACAGAATGTCCAATTACTCGGACATCCATCAATATGATTTTTGCCTCCTGTTTTTGATACTTTTCACAATCTCTCCCAGTTAATTCAAGCAATTGGGATATCTGCCTAATGTCGTTTTCTGCGTAATGTGCGGGATGAATTGGAAAATCGCTTAGACTTAAATAAATATATTCCCCAAAATATTCATCTTCCTTAAAAAAAATAAACCGCCATGGAATCTGGCTTAATTTTTGCTTAAATACTTTCTTAAAGTGAATAAAACAATAGTATTGTACCTCATGACTTCGTCCCTCACTCCAACGGTAATCGGATAGCATAAAATATTGCCTTCTTTTACATAAAACACAATTATATGGGACACCTAATAATAATGCAATATTTCCTGCAATAATAAAACCTATGATGTGGGCCCAAGATAGATCGTACTGAATAATTTTTGTGGTCTTCGTTAAGTATTGAGATTTTTCCTTGAGAAATTCCTCCTCGAATGGGAAGTCCCTCTTTAAAGCCAAAGTTCAACAATATTTGAACTGTTCCAAGCAAAAGTACAAGATTAGGAAATCCAGAACCCCTTATCCATAAAATAATGCTATCTTGGATGATAAACGAATTGACGGTCACCGTTTCACGTTCTTCACGGTCAGTAAGCGTTGGCAGAAATGAATATACCTTATTTAAGATGGTCCTATATATTTCCACCAGCTTTTCTTGGCTATTACGCTCAATAAGATCGCTAAATCCCATAATATCTAGAAAGGCAACATAAGCAGATTCATTATTCATCTTATATGCATCCTTTACCTCGTAGTTCTATTTCCTTAATCACCTTATGTATAAAAGAAGCTCAATTTAATCCTTGTTATTTTTTTTATTTTTCGGAATATTATAAAATAAGGTTTATTTTTGGGGTGTATATACCTTATATAGAAATCCTTTTAAAAAAATAATTTAATTCCCTCATTCAGGGAAAAAATCGATTCTAGAAGCTCATGAGTTATTTCTGTCTTTAATTTTTCTTCCAAGTTTTGAAACTCTTCTGTCTTCTTGAGGCAATTCAAAAGCTTGCTCTCTCTGTCTTTTAAAATCTTGGTCTTCATTTCATGATTAAATAATTCTATAAATTGAAGGGAATTACTGCAATGAAATGCATTATATATTTCCTTTAAAAGGGATACTAGATTATATGCATAAATTGCTAACTTAGCCACCTCAGCATCAAGGAGGGCTCGAGTATAAGGTTTTAAATGTGTATCTGAAAGGATCAGTCCTTTTAAGATTTCCTCTACCTCATTAGGAGAACTATAGGGGCATTCTGCTCCTAAGAAGGAGCGAATGGCATTATATATTAAAGTCTCATTAATTAGCAAGTTTTCAATATGATAAACTGGCAGTTCGAACAATCTATGACCCTTTATAGTATCGGTATCAAAGCGTTCAATGTCTCCATCAACGATACTGAAGTATTGCTGGAATCCAACCGATGCTGTTAATAAATGATTAATTTGGTCTGAAATTTTCCTCACTACAGTTGAGTTTCCCGCAGGTACAAAATTAACATTATGTTTATCTGGGGGGTATAATTTCTCATAGACTTGCTTGTCAGTACTCGCCTCTCTCCCCTCAATGAAAATAATACGCTTGTTAAAATTTATGATGCCCTGAGACCCCATCAAATCTGAAAGAACACTGTGAATTTCCGCATCTTGAAAAACGCGTTTAAGTTGATTAGCATTTCAAGAGGAGGGATGCTTAAGAAGTGTATACAAAGAATCTGGCCCCGCTTCCATCATCATCTCAGGGGAGTGAGTAGTGAGAATAATTTGGTTGCCTTTTCCTAAGTACCTTAATAATCTTAAATACCGCCGTTGGAGATCTGGGTGAAGGTGCGCATCAGCTTCATCAATGAGAATCACGGCGTTTTGTGGTTTTAGCTGATGGAACCGGACAATCGTGTTAAAAATCTCTTTCTCGCATTTACAATCATCACCCATCATCGTCATCTGACAAGTGATATAGGATCAGTGGAGTGGTGCAGGTGAACATAATAGGGGAGCAGATTGAGGAACGAGTCATGCAGGAGGCGACAGTCCTCACAGAGTTCTTCCTGATCCTCTTCGGAATCAAGACAGGATTGCTCTTTAAGCCGCTTAGTCCGCCTAACCCTTTCAAACAATCCCAAGTATGATATAGTATCTAAAGGCGAATGAATGCTTTAAAAAAAATTTAAAATGATTAAGAAGGGTTAGAAATGGAAAAGGGTGAGAAAATCAGGATCTACGTCGCTCTACCATTCATCTTCACTTTTTTGGGATGGATCCTTGCTGTGACTTTCACAGGTCCTCCCTACCCCTCATTTTGGTTTACGTTTGGGATTTATTTTATCATAGCATGCGCTATCCCCACTATTTTCTCTTTATATACAGGTCTCGATAAAATTGTAATGTATGAAAATTCTAAAGAAGGTTTGGTACTGGGTTCGGGAGAAATTTGCATTGACGACTGAGGAATTTCTGCACGCCGAAAGAGTGCTAAAGTGCATTTTTGGGATCGAGGAATGAGACATGGACTGCCTTTATGATCCCTTGCACCCATGCAACTTATTTCAAGGTCCGGCGAAGGCGCGGCAAGCTCCAGGCATCTGCACGAACTGCCTGCTAGCCCAGTTGATACAATCCTCTCATAAATGATCCTATCATGTTATATAATTAAAAAAAGGAAGTTAAATTCTGAATCCAAAATTATTTATAGATCCATATTAGATATATTAATTGAGGGACAAGAATTGGAGCAGCCAGTCGGCGAAAGGTGCGTTCAATCTACTTTTAGTGTCGTTATGTTATTCCCTCCTCCCCTCCCCCTTTTCACATAAAAGTTGAGCGTGCCCGCTAAATTCCCGCTGCTCTACATACCTCTTAATTTATTTCATAGTAGGTGAAAAAATTGAGCGCACCCACTAAACTCGCGTTGCAATCACGTGAAGGATGGTTAAGGTGAAGGAATGCGGGTGTACGGTTCGGCCCATTAAACTGATTTTAAAGATCTCCCGTTCTCCGTATACATTTCGTGTTGATGTGGGCTGGACGCATGAACCCTATCCCTTCATGAAAGGTGACAGGTGCCACTCCCTGACTGGACATGTTCAATCCCCATCCCAAGCTGACCTGCTTGAAATGCGTGGGGCGGCACCCACCACGTTTCATGATCACCATGGTAGAATCCCCCGATCTCTAATCCATTATTTTACACCAACCCTTTCTATGCGTTGCTTTTTAGGGATCGGGGGCTACAATCAATTCCTTCA